>NZ_JCAKKP010000011.1:0-137245 GCF_059509755.1 Aquamicrobium sp. YD-1-mutant5 | reverse complement strand
CCCCGTGCCACAACGGGAAGTACGGCGATATGCGCGCCATCTGGCACTCGCTCAGCAGAAACAAATCACCCATCACGGCCTCCTTCAGCAAAGACCGTGAATCACAGATCAAACCAAATTAATAGGTCCTGAGCCTAGCGCCAATCCACGCTATCCTGACCCGTACCACCTATATCGGCGAGCATAGGTTCAACACACGCTCGCATAAAAACCGGGAGAAGAAGCCGGAGAGCGAGGTCGCCATCATGGCGGTGCCGCCCCTGATCGAGCGCGAGATATTCGACGCTGTGCAAGCGCGTTTGAAGTCGCGCGATCCTTTGGTAACGCCCGCACGTGTTTCCAGCGGCCCCACATTGCTGACGGGTATCTGTTTCTGCGCCAAGTGCGGGGGCGCCATGACACTTCGCACGGGTAAGGGAAGCGCAGGACAGACATATCGCTACTACACCTGCTCGACCAAGGCACGACAGGGGAATACTGGTTGCAGGGGGCGAGCGATTCCGATGGGTAAGCTCGATCATCTCGTCGCCGATCATATTGGAGATCGGCTGCTCCAGCCCAAGCGACTGGAAACAATCCTTGCCAGCGTCATCGACAGGCGGCAGGAGCGCGTTGAGCGTCGCCGAGCGCATCTAGCCGAGCTTAACAGGCGAATCACAGATACTGACCAACGGATGGGCCGCCTGTTTGACGCTATCGAAGGTGGAATGATCGACAAAGACGATGCCATGGCTAAAGAACGCATGGCAGGCCTCAAGGCATTACGGGATCAAGCCGTAGCCGATGCCGAGCGCACGCAGCTCGCGCTAAACAGTTCAGGCGATCAGGGTGTCACCCCCGACATGCTCAAGGCATTCGCCAGCAAGGCCCGCGAACGGATACGGCTCGACAGTGGCGGCTATCACCGCGACCACCTGCGCGCTCTGGCGCAGCGCGTCGAGGTTGCTGACGATGAGGTTCGTATAATGGGATCGAAGTCAGAGCTGCTGCAAACGCTGGTCGCCGCTTCAAGCGTAGAAACGGCGGCGTTCGGCGTTCATAGTTCTGTTCTGAAATGGCGCACCTCACCGGGTGAAGATGACAGCTACGTCTACGCTATAGCCCTATAAAATAGGGCGAACCAAAACGCTCGTAAGTCACTGAAATACCGGCCATTCGTGCGCAGATTTGACCACGTCATGCTACGGCTAACGTCTTGGTCTGGCCTAAGCAAACGCTCGCTGCACAACACAGGCACGGTCGGTTGATGTTACGGGACGATGTCCACCGTTCAATAAACGAAAGAAAACAGACTTCGAATATGTAAACACGAATTCAGGTCATTCCTCTGAGTTCCCAAACGGGATCAGGACCAAAGGCGCCTCTGTCAACGCGACTAGCTTCACACCGTTCAATGGGCGGACGGTCGCACGATTGGCCGGATCGAATATCAACCGCACCTCGTCCTGATAGCCATCCTCAAGGCCGCTGACCAAAGCCAAGATGAAGTCGTTGCCGCGTTCCTTGGCGCGCTGGTATTCGACGTTGGACATCTCGATAGAACTCTGCGGCGCGCGGCCGGTCGCTTTCATTTCCACAAAGGTCTTCCAGTCGATTGCGCCGTCAGCCCCCACTCCATGCCGGTTGCGGAAATCAACCAGCAGTTCCTCCGCCGAGGTTTCCAACGCCTGCGTCAGCAACTCCCAGCCACGTTGCTCCAGATCACGATCGGTGTAGGCCGTTGGCGCCGTGTGCGATCCGAGATTGGACGGCTTTGTCGGAGGCGGTGCCTCATGCAGCTTCGGTTTTGCCGGTGGTGGCGCCGCAGGCTTCGGATAGCCGCCTGGCACCACCGTGGCGCCCAAAATGGGACCAACACTATTCTTAAGGGTTCGGGGCTTCACGGACGGGCCTTTCCCACCGGGTGTGCTCACCGAGATTTTCTTTTTCGGGGCGGCGTTGATCTTGGCAGCGCGACCTTCCATCGCCTGTGAGTGTTCCTCGTCAGATGCGAGGCGAATGGCTTCGGCTGTGGTCTCGCGCGCTTCCTGCCAAGCCACCACCCATTCGGCCTCGATGCCGCGGCGCGAGGCATGCGGGAACAACGACGCGATGGCATGGCCACCGTATTCGCGCTTGGGCAGGGCCTCGTCCCAGACATGCAATTCGAGTGGATCGCGCATCATCAATGCGTGAAGTTGGATCGAAATTTTCACCTCTGACAATTCCTTGTCCATTGCCCGAACCGCAATTGGACCGGAGTATACGCACAACGGAATCTCCCGCAGCGCGTCCCAACTGATCGCCATGCGCTGGCGCACATCTGGATCGTTGCGCGCTAGTTCATCGGAGAGATGATCGACCGCCTGCCGGAAGTGCGTGCGCATGCCATCACCACGATCATGGGCCGTCTCGCGATCGTCCGCAACGACCAAGGTGGGCTCGTTGCGCGTCACCCCTGTGAAAACCACGAATGACGCCAGCTCGCGAAGGTCGCAAGGCGGCGTCCAGAACTTCTTGACGGGCAACGCCTTCGCCAATTGAGATCTCAGTTCGGATTCCTCGACCAGGAAAATGGGCCGCTCGGTCTCCCAACGATCACCGCAATATAGCGGCAGGGTTTTCATGCGCTCACGGTGCCGTCGCTCCGCATTGGCCAGCAGGGGCTCCATATAACGATATACGTCGATCAGGCGTGACGTGACCCCGACGTCATAAGCTTGCCCCACCAGCGACTTCAGGAACGTAAGGCAGTCATCGAGCGTAGGCTCTCGCACATCCAAGGCCGACCAGAGGCTGGCCAAGGCCGGTCCACCTGGCACGAAGCGCGAGCGGTCATGAAAGACATCCTTGCCGCGCATCAGCTCGTTTGGCCTGCGCCAAGCATTGCCGCCGACGTGGATAAGCCCCTGGTTTTCCGTGAAAGCTTTGCGCAAATCCTGGACGGTCATATCGCCGATGCGGGTGTTCCACACGACCGCGCGGGGCACGTATTTCGCAATATTGCGATAGATCGCCATGACCTGCCCGTCATCGATGGCCTCGACCCCATCGCGCGTCTGGCGCAGCATCTTGACGAGATCGCTGACACGCACCGAGGTGACCAACCCAAGCGTCGCCGCGAAGTCCGCGCTAAAATCCCCCAGATCGATGCCAACCGCGAAGGCGGTGCTGATGTAGAGCGTTTGCGTCTCTTGAGTCTTCACCACGGCTTCGTTCGGCGTCACCAACTCGCCCTTGCCGATCGCCACCCACCGCGTCTCACGCAATTGGATCAGCCATTGCGCGGTGACAGGTGCCCTTGGATAAACGTAGACACGCGCCTCGTGCTGCGAGGCCACCATTTTGCGGTTGGCGTAAGACCGCTCCCAGGCGCGCGCCATGGCCTTGAACAAGGCTGGGCTTCTCGCGCGTACGTCCTTCTTGGAGAGCTTGGGGAATGCGGCAAGAACGCGTTCGAGATCGGGACTGATCCAATCGGCCGGCACTTGCTCGGCCTGGGCCGCGCGGAGTTCCTGGGTTCGCGTCGTGCTGCCCCAACGGACCAATCCGGTTTGCTTCAGTCGCGGCGCGTTCTCCACGCCAAGCAAAGCGAAGAACTTGCGCGGGCCCCGCGAGATGGTTCCATCAGCGCGCTTACGCTGCGCGCGAGTGGCGCCAGTCTTCAGTTTCTCATCGTACTTGGCGGAGATCCACTGAATGCCCGGTACATTCCCAGCCGCTGTGGGCCAATTGGGGAAATCGCTGTCCAACGTCTTGCATAGATAAGCTTCCGTCGGACGCACCTTCTGCCGGTGCATCTTGCCACTCTTATAAACGAAGCCGTCCACCATCAGCGCTGCGCCCACAGCATGACCGATCTCATCCGCGCGGCGATCGCTCAGTTCATCGAAACGATTGCGAAGCTCGCGCAATTCTTCGTCCTCGATCTCTAGCGGCGTCGCCGCGAATCGCTCCGCGAAGGCTGAGAGTTCGGTCGACGCATCGACACTTGTTCGGAACGCCGCGTGTTTATCCAGCCACTTCACCGCGACATCGCCATCCTTCTCGATACCGTATTCGGCATGCAGGCGATCCAGCAGGCTCCACCGTAAGGAAAACAGTGAAAACTCTCCGCCTAGAACGAGCGGCTTGGCCGTAGCGCCTTTGGGCTTGCAGACCACTGCGCGCCCTTCATCAGTCAGCCAGAACGGCACATCGAATAGTTCCTCATCGGCGTGGGTCTCTACCAACACGCGCGCGGCTTTCACCCACCAACTTGGTTCCTTCGGTTGAAACAGCGATTGCTTGAAGCCCTCAAGCAGCTCCGTGGTGCCAACAGTGGCGCAGACTCCGATTTCATCGAGCACTGTGCGCCACCTACCGCCCGCATCGCGAACATCGCGCGGCAGCGCCCGTGATCCTTCGGCCAGTGCCTCGATATCGGCGTCGGTCAGAAGATCGCTTAGACCGGCATGTTCATAGGCGATATCCGACAAGGCGACGGATGCGCCGCTGATAAGGATTGCCGCATGCTCGCCAAGCCAAGTTCGCGCGGTTTCGAATGATTTCGCGAAACAACCGCGCAGCCAACGGTCCCCTTCGTTACCGATGTACTCGGCAGCGACCGGCACGAAGCGCCAAGCTTCCTTGGGCGCCGCCAGCATACGGCCATACGCGATCTCACCAAGCACATCGCCGCATCGCTCAATCAGCCAGTTGTTCCACTTGCTTTCGATCAAGGCTTCGCGCGTGGTGCTGGGATCGAATTGCGCGTCGAGCGAAAATGACAGGTTCACCGCGACACGCGTCTTGAAGCCTATATAAAGACTGCCCGCGCCCATCGTGCTCGGCACGGCGATGGAAATTTGCGTTACCTCCGCGCGCGCCTTGTGAGCTGGATGCAGATGATCTGGCACAGGCAAGGTCGCGCGCCACACGGTCCACGACGCTGCCGTGCTCTGCACCTCGCGTCTCGATAGCGCGGTGATGGAGGCGTGGCCGCCAACCATGGCGATGTTTTCCCACGCGCGGAATCTTAGTGTGCGGCCTTCGAGGGTCGTGCCGGTGAGATCGCACCAGCGGAAACTCGAAACCCAGGTTAGGAAGATTAGGCCGTCATCCTCCCACTCCGCGAACCAGGCTTTCAGCCCCTCGTCGCTGAAATCCGGTTTCAGGCGTAAGACGATCATTGTGTCGGTCGCGGGATCGTAGAAGCCGGGCAGCGGTCCTTCCGCTGGCACGACTTGGACCGAAAGCTGATCTCCGGAAAAATGATATGGCGCCGAATGGATTGCGAGATGATCTGCAATGCGCTTGAGCGTCTTTAGGCCAATGCCAAACCGCCCGCGCTGATCAGTTCTGTTAGTCTTGGTGGTCACGAATGGCAGCGCCATACCCAGCACGTGCTGGCAGGCAACCGGCTGACCATTATGCACGATCAATAGCTCACGACTGGCATTCGTGTCGCGGAACGCGAAGCGCACTTCCGACGCGCGTAGATCATCCGCGTTTTGGAGCACTTCCGTCAGGCCTTGAAACGGCTCAACGTTCAAATCCTCTGCGGCGGCGGCCGCGCCGCGCATCATCCTTTTCAAGGCACCGGGTGATGATGCCAAAGCATTCGCCAATCCCGTCACCACGGCATCGGCGAATTCGGGAGTGCGCCTGTCGATCAGATCATCGACATCCGGCTGATCGTCCCAGATCATCCGCGCGGCGCTGGCACCCAGGTCGGCGTCGCTCTCGGCCGCACTCGGTGATGAAAGAACCCCTACTTCGTACATCTCTTAAAGTGCCCCTGGAATTATGCACGTTCAAAGATTAGCAAGACTAAAGCAACCGTCTAATTGTTGGGGCGAGAGTCAAGCCCGATAGCGGCGGCCATCCGGGCACAAACTTGTGGCAACGCCTTGTGGCTAGGAAGTCTGCTTCTGGGATGCGCCTATCACCAGTTCGGCGATATGGGCGAATAGCGGTCGGTCAAAGCCCCATAAACCACGTCTGCGCAGGGTCAAAATCGACCAATCGACCGGAAGCGATTCGAACTTTTTTATCGCCAAACACCGCCGTTTCTACGCTTTTTCGCGCAAGGACCATCTCACACCCTTTGCGTGGGCGTAGTTTCGGCGGTTATCGGCCTTAATAGAGGGCAATCGGCGGAATTTGGCGCGCCATACCGGGTGATGATGAGAACTATATCTACTCTATTCCCCTCCATAGCCCTCCTTAAGGCTGTTGCCGCCGCCAACGCGGCCTCACTCGGTTAGGCCATCGCGAATTTCCGCTAGCACTCAGCGGCATTCTGCCATATGAGTTATCTCAATGATTCTTGAGTTATTGAGATTATGATGCACGAGAAGCAAGCCCTCAATGCCTTCGCCGCGCTGTCGCAGGAAACGAGATTGCGCATCGTCCGGCTGCTGGTGACTGCCGGCCCGGAAGGCATGTCGGCCGGAGCAATCGGCGAAGCGATGGATGGCGCATCTTCGTCCCGTATGTCGTTCCATCTGAGCCATCTCGAACAGGCCGGGCTTGTCGAGTCCCGCCGTGACGGGCGGTCGATCATCTACAGCGCCGCGCTGACCACGCTGGCCGGTCTCGTCGAATTCCTCATGCGCGATTGCTGTCAGGGCCACCCGGAGGTCTGCAATCCGGCAATGGCCGCGCTGTCTTCCTGTTGCGAACCCACGAAAGGAACCTCCCATGTCTGACGGACAAGAGCATCGCGTCTTCAACGTCCTGTTCCTCTGCACCGGCAACTCGGCACGCTCGATCCTCGCGGAAAGCATCCTGAACAAGGATGGCGAGGGTCGCTTTCGTGCCTTTTCTGCGGGTTCGCAACCGAAGGGGACGATCAATCCCTTCGCGCTGAAGGTATTGAAGAGTTTCGACTACCCCTCTGAAGGCTTCCGCTCGAAGGGTTGGGAGGAGTTCGCGGGGCCTGACGCGCCTGTCATGGATTTCGTGTTCACCGTCTGCGACAACGCTGCCGGCGAAGCCTGCCCGGTCTGGCCCGGCCAGCCCATGACCGCCCATTGGGGTATCGAAGATCCGGCGGCCGTCGATGGACCGGATATCCAGAAGGAAGCCGCCTTCGTTGCGGCCTTCCGCTACATGAAGAACCGTATCTCGGCTTTCACGTCCCTACCGGTCGCCAGTCTCGACAAGGCGTCGCTGCGCACTAAACTGACCGAGATCGGCCAGTCCGATGGCGCGTCGTCTCCACGCAACAGCGCAGCGTGAAGCCGGCCATGGACGTCATCATCTATCACAATCCCGATTGCGGCACCTCGCGCAACACGCTGGCGATGATCCGCAATGCGGGCGTCGAGCCGCATGTCATCGAATATCTGAAGACACCGCCGTCGCGCGAGATGCTGACCCGACTTATTGCGCGCATGGGCATATCGGTGCGGGAACTGCTGCGCGAGAAGGGCACGCCCTATGCGGAACTGGGCCTTGGCGACCCGGCTTTGAGTGACGCGCAGTTGCTCGACGCCATGATGGCGCATCCCATCCTGATCAACCGACCCATCGTCGTCAGTCCGAAGGGCGTCAAGCTCTGCCGGCCGTCCGAGGACGTGCTCGACCTGTTGCCGCCGCAGCGCGGCGCGTTCGTCAAGGAAGATGGCGAGCGGGTGATCGACGAACACGGTCGGCGCGTGGCCACGACCTGAGGGAATTGCATGTCTACCTTCGAACGCTATCTCACCCTTTGGGTCGCATTGTGCATCGTCGTTGGCATCGCGCTCGGCCACTTCCTGCCGGGCGCATTTCAGGCCATCGGCGCGATGGAAATTGCCAGCGTCAACTTGCCCGTCGCCGTGCTGATCTGGCTGATGGTCATCCCCATGCTGCTCAAGATCGACTTCGCAGCACTGGGCGAGGTCGGCCGCCACTGGCGCGGCATCGGCGTGACGCTGTTCATCAACTGGGCTGTGAAGCCGTTCTCGATGGCGCTGCTGGGATGGCTGTTCATCGGCTGGCTGTTCCGCCCCTATCTGCCGGCGGACCAGATCGACAGCTACATTGCCGGCCTCATCATCCTTGCCGCCGCACCCTGCACGGCCATGGTGTTCGTCTGGTCGAACCTGACGAAAGGCGAACCGCATTTCACCTTGAGCCAGGTTGCCCTCAACGACGCCATCATGGTCGTCGCCTTCGCGCCCATCGTCGGCCTGCTGCTGGGCCTGTCAGCCATCACCGTGCCATGGGGCACACTGGTCCTGTCGGTGGTGCTCTATATCGTCATTCCCGTTATCATCGCGCAGATCATCCGTCGCCGGATGCTGGCGAGCGGCGGGCAGGCCGCGCTCGACCACCTGCTTGCAAAGCTCGGCCCGGCCTCCCTCGTTGCGCTGCTGGCGACGCTGGTTCTGCTCTTCGGGTTTCAGGGCGAGCAGATTATCGCGCAGCCCGCAATCATCGGCCTGCTGGCCGTGCCGATCCTGATTCAGGTCTATTTCAACTCCGGTCTTGCCTATCTGCTCAACCGGCTGGCCGGCGAGCAGCATTGCGTGGCTGGACCCTCGGCGCTAATCGGCGCATCGAACTTCTTCGAACTGGCGGTTGCCGCCGCCATCAGCCTGTTCGGCTTTCATTCGGGCGCGGCGCTCGCCACCGTGGTCGGCGTGCTGATCGAAGTGCCGGTGATGCTCTCGGTCGTCTGGATCGTGAACCGCTCCAAAGGCTGGTATGAGCGCGGCGGCAAGGTGTCCGAACTTGCGAAAGAGCAGCGTTGATGCCGGGCGATCTTCCCAATCTTGCTGCCGGCTGCGTTGCTACTCCCAGCCTTGGTCGGCTGCGCGTAACCGAACCCTCTACCCATCCGCCGCGTATCCTGCTGCTATATGGCTCGCTCCGCGCGCGATCCTACAGCCGTTTCCTGACATACGAGGCCGAGCGCCTGCTGAAACATTTCGGGGCGGAAACACGCATCTTCAATCCGTCCGGCCTGCCGCTGCCGGACGGCGCTCCCGTCGATCATCCCAAGGTGCAGGAGCTTCGCGAGCTCTCGCTCTGGTCGGAAGGTCAAGTCTGGACCAGCCCGGAGCGTCACGGTGCGATGAGCGCGGTGATGAAGGCACAGATCGACTGGATTCCCCTTTCGGTCGGCGCGGTAAGGCCGACGCAGGGCCGGACACTCGCCGTCATGCAAGTCTCCGGCGGCTCGCAGAGCTTCAACGCCGTCAACCAGATGCGGGTGCTCGGCCGCTGGATGCGGATGGTGACGATCCCCAACCAGTCGTCCGTCGCCAAAGCATATCAGGAGTTCGATGAAGCCGGCCGGATGATACCATCGTCATATTATGATCGAGTGGTCGACGTGATGGAGGAGTTGGTGAAGTTCACGCTGCTAACGCGCGATGTATCATCCTACCTGACCGACCGCTATTCCGAGCGAAAGGAAAGCAGCGACGTTCACCTCCGATGACGAACGGCACTGTCGGATACCTGCTTTAAGGTGCATGGAGCGATTCTCTGCCGCGCCGAACTCACCGGAAGTATTCTGTCTATCGGGAGCTGTGCGAGTGAAGTTGAAGGTTATGCCACTGGGGAGCTCAGCCCGAAAATTCCGACAACTCAAATGAGCCGGTTGTCCTCGGCCTTCTGGCGGGCGCGGCGACGTGTGCCGTCGGTGTCCGCCTTCCGGTGACGTTCGGCAGCCGCCTTGCGGATCTGCTCGAAACGATTGTCTTCGACCTGCGGGGCTATCGGCGGCATATCTGTCTTCTTGACAAACGAAATCATTGCTGACGTTCCTTCCTGGGGCGGGTGGAAACGCCCTGGCGCCTGCCTGAGCGCTTTAAGCGGGGTATTATGCGCCAAGTCCGGTGACACAGCCCTGGACTCCAAGCCGGTCGGCAGTCGTCTGGCCCGGCATCGTTGCCCAGCCACCGGCTTCGACGAACTGCCGTTTCTTGTAGCTGTCGGATATAGCCTTGAACTCAGCAAGTTTCGCGGCCGCATCCGGCGCTGCGTTGAACCGTTCAACGCATATGGCGGACGCCAGTTCGCCACGCGCCGTGTCGCCAGCGGTCACGGCCATCTTCTGTGATGTGCCGCCGGTGACCCAGCCGCCCCAGGCGAATCCGACGACGATCGTTGCGATGATCGCGGCGATGCATGCCCAGACCAGCATGGTCTTTGAAGGTTGGTAGTTCTCCCAACGGCGGGAGAGAGACGGGTTCGTTGTGCTCTGCGTAGCCATGGTGGTCTTCCTTCCAGATTGTGGTGAGGATTGCTTCATCCGACCGTGCCGGCCGAACGGTTCAGGCACTGCTCTCAGTATCCCATTCCACCCATGCCACCGTTGCCGGCCGTTAACGTGGAATCCTTCGCTGGGACGTCGGCGATCATCGCCTCGGCGGTGATCAGGAGCGCCGCGATCGAGCCGGCGTCCTGCAGGGCGGTTCTGACAACCTTGGCGGGATCGACGATGCCGGCCTTGATCATGTCGACATAGGTTTCGGTCTGGGCATCAAAGCCCTGGTTGGGGTCCTTGCTGTCCGTGAGCTTGCCGACCACGATCGAGCCCTCGACGCCTGCATTCTCGGCGATCTGTCGGACCGGCGCTTCAAGCGCCCGCCGCACGATCGAAATGCCTGCGGTTATATCGGCGTTGTCACCTGTCAGAGGGGCAAGCACCGCTATGGCACGCAGCAGCGCCACGCCGCCGCCCGGCACGATGCCTTCCTCGACAGCCGCGCGGGTGGCATTCAGCGCGTCATCTATGCGGTCCTTCTTCTCTTTGACCTCGGTCTCAGTCACGCCACCAACACGGATGACAGCGACGCCGCCGGCGAGTTTGGCCAGCCGCTCCTGCAGCTTCTCCTTGTCGTAGTCGGAAGTCGTTTCCTCGATCTGCGCCTTGATCTGGCTGATGCGCGCCGCGATGCTTGGCTTGTCGCCGGAGCCGTCGATGATTGTCGTGGTATCCTTCTCGATCACGATGCGCTTGGCACGGCCGAGCATGTCGAGCGTGACATTCTCCAGCTTGATGCCGAGATCCTCGGAGATTATCTGGCCGGCGGCCAGCACCGCGATGTCCTCGAGCATGGCTTTGCGGCGGTCTCCGAAGCCGGGAGCCTTGACGGCCGCTACCTTGAGGCCACCACGCAGCTTGTTGACGACCAGCGTGGCGAGCGCCTCGCCCTCGACGTCTTCGGAGATAATCAGCAGCGGCTTTCCGCTTTGCACCACTGCTTCCAGTACGGGCAGCATGGCCTGCAGATTGCCAAGCCTCTTCTCATGAATGAGGATGTAAGGGTCATCCAGTTCCACGCGCATCTTCTCGGGATCGGTCACAAAGTAGGGCGAGAGATAGCCGCGATCGAACTGCATGCCCTCGACCACGTCGAGCTCAGTCTCGGCCGTCTTGGCTTCCTCGACGGTGATGACGCCTTCGTTGCCGACCTTGTCCATCGCCCTCGCAATCATCTCGCCCACGGTCGCGTCGCCGTTAGCCGCGATCGTGCCGACTTGGGCGACCTCTGCCGACGACTTGACCTTCCTGGCGCGAGTCTGGATTTCCCTGACGACGGCAGCGACACCGAGATCGATGCCGCGCTTCAGGTCCATCGGGTTCATGCCGGCAGCGACCAGCTTGGCACCCTCGCGCAGGATGGAAGCGGCGAGAACCGTCGCGGTGGTGGTTCCGTCGCCGGCGAGGTCGTTGGTTTTCGAGGCCACCTCGCGCACCATCTGCGCGCCCATGTTCTCGAACTTGTCGGAAAGCTCGATCTCCTTGGCGACGGTCACACCATCCTTGGTGATGCGCGGCGCGCCATAGGCTTTGTCGATGACGACGTTGCGGCCCTTCGGCCCGAGCGTCACCTTGACGGCGTTGTTCAGCAGCTCGACGCCGCGCAGCATGCGGTCGCGGGCGTCATTAGAGAATCTGATTTCCTTGGCAGACATGATGTCGGGTCCAGTTCGGTTGTGAGGATCACAGGATCGGAAGCTGGCCGCTCAGGCACTTTTCCTGCTCGCAGCTTCGGTCTTCTCAACGATTCCCATGATGTCACTCTCCTTCATGATCAGAAGGTCTTCGTGATCGATCTTGACCTCGGTCCCGGACCATTTGCTGAACAGGATGAGATCGCCCGGCTTGACGTCGAGCGGGATCAGCTTGCCGCTTTCGTCGCGGGAACCTGGGCCGACGGCGATGACCTCGCCTTCCTGAGGTTTTTCTTTCGCGGTGTCGGGAATGATGATCCCGCCTTTGGATTTGAGATCGCCTTCCGCACGTCGAATGACGACGCGGTCATGGAGAGGCCGGAATTTCATGTGGGTTCTTTCTGAGGCCGGCGCATAGGGCGGCCCCCTCAGATACATAACCCCGTTGGCACTCGAATGATAGGAGTGCCAAATGTATTTCTTTGAAAAGGCGCAACTGGGAAAAATTTATGTCGCTTCTATCGATGCGATATTTGTTGTTTTCAATACGTATTTTCTGATTTTTCAATGCGATTTATTATTATGGAAGAGACATTATTCAATTCCAGATAAAATAATATCGACCCGCTCCTTGCTTACCGGGTAGGGACAGCCCATATATAAAACTCGTTGATTTGGCCGACTTGGCTTTTTGCGGTGTCAGAGACCCGCCATTCACCACCGAATTCTCGATAGCGAATGCATCAAGCGCCGACCCGGCGCGCATATCGCTCTGTTCGAACCTTGGAATGAACGCGCCGCTGACCACGGATGTACTGGCAGCACGGAAATTCGTTCCGGTTCGAACGGGAATGATGCAGGAGGCGCGTTTGCGTGCTCCTGCGGAGGTATCGACCATGACAACGCGCACCACACAAACCATCGTCCGGTTCTCCGCACCCTTCATGCTGCCCGGCTTCGACGCCGCACAGCCCGCCGGCGAATATCGCGTGGACCAGGATGAGGAACTGCTGGAGGTATCCTCCCGCCTCGCCTGGAGACGTGTCGGCGCCTTCATCCACCTGCCCGCCATCGGCATTGATGGCCACACACATCAGATGGCGTCGATCGATCCCGCCGATCTCGACGCCGCTCTCGAAAAGGATCACCAACAATCATGATATCGACCAACCCAATCCGACGCACGATCCGTCCCGCCCGCCACGAGGCTCCTGCTCATCTCTTCGCGATCGGACAGGCTGTCCGGCTCAAGGGCGATTTCATGAGACCAGCTTTGCCCGGCGATATCTACCGCATAACCGGCAGACTGCCGGCACGGGGAGATTCACTGCAATATCGCATCCGCAACGACGACGAACGCCATGAGCGAGTGACGACGCAGGACAGCCTCGAGCCGGTCGACATGTCGCAATCCGGTAATGGCGCAACTCTCATCGAAAGGACGTTCGGACATGGCTAAAGGCCAGAAACGAAGCAATCGCGAGATCAGAAAGCCGAAGCAGGAGAAGGCTCCGCCAAAGCCTGAAAGCACCTTCGGCAACCAGATCAAGGTCGCTGCAAATGCCAACGCGTCTCAAGGCAAAGGTAAGCACTGAGGCAGTGTTGCTCCGGCTGAAAGCGCAATGGGCGCCATGAAAGTTGTCATCGAGTTTTACCGCACGCGGGAGACAGATGACGCCCATGCCGTCGTGGGCCGAGAGGCGGTGGAAGCCGTCGATCTCGCTAACGCCATTGAGATTGCGCACCTGCTTTCACAGACGCTCGACATGCCTCAACGACCCGACGCCATCGCGATCACCGACTTATTCGGTAACGCGCTGTTTTCCGGCATCATTGATGCCGACGTGACCACTAGAGAAAGGCCACGATCATGACCCGATACATAGATGAAATCGAACGGGAGCGGCACGACCGCGCGATCAGCGTCTGGGACAATGAAGGCGGTGCATCCGCCCGCGCACCAGGCGACGAACAATATGGCCGCCGGATCGAAGCCGACCGGTCCTGGACCATCTATCATGTCTTCACCGGCGTTCCAGCCAGCCGCGAAGGGCAGGAGATGATCGGCCTTAGCCACTCGGCCGCAACCGACGGGATGCTTTCCCTCAATCGTCGGAATGATGTGCGACGCAAGGAGCACATGAACGGGTTTATGCGTGTACCACTGCTGCTGCAAACGGCAAGGGCAGATCAACGATGACCCTTGAATTCCTGAACCCCAGCCGCAGCTTCGACGAAGTGCGCAACGCCATTCGCTTTATCGGGCACGACGGCATGTTCGAAGTGCCGTTCTTTGTCGAAGTGGAAGCGCTCGCCAGGTCCCCTGCTGAATTGCGCAGCACTGAGGTGTCGGAAGAGATGTATCTCTCGACCTTCGATGCGACGCGCAGTTCGATCCACGATGTCGCCCGCGAGGCCTACTCGCATCGTCGCCAAACCTCCTATACGCTGACCGCTGCCGATTTCCGGTAAAGACACCACTCAATGCTGATCCGCTACGGGTATGAGATCACACTGACCTGCCAGCAGCCGACAGCCCTGGTGTGTCTGCTGTCGGTGCACGAGGATCGCGCGGCTGACATACGGGTGCCGGAGACGACGTTCACCACACCCGATGTGCACGTATCGACCTACCGCGATCTCTTCGGCAACAAATGCCGGCGGCTGGTCGCGCCTGCGGGCGACCTGACCATGTGGGGTGATGCCACGATCGAGGACGACGGCAGGCCGGACGGGATTGTGCCGGGTGCCCGGGAACTGCCGGTGCCGGACTTGCCGGACGATTGCCTCGTCTACCTCATGGGCAGCCGCTACTGCGAAACCGACCGTCTCAGCCAGACCGCTTGGGACCTGTTCGGCAAGATGCCGCCCGGTTGGAGCCGGGTGCAGGCGATCTGCGATTTCGTCCACAACCACATCCGCTTCGACTACATGCAGGCTCGATCTACGCGGACGGCGTTCGAGGCGTTCCATGAGCGCGTTGGCGTTTGTCGCGATTTCGCGCATCTTGCGGTCACGTTCTGCCGATGCCTCAACATCCCCGCTCGCTATGTCAACGGCCATCTCGGCGACATTGGTGTGCCGGTTGTCGATCCCATGGATTTCAGCGCCTGGATGGAAGTGTTCCTCGATGGCGAATGGCACACCTTCGATCCGCGCAACAACGTCCCTCGGATCGGCAGAATCGTGGTGGCGCGCGGCCGCGACGCAGCCGACATACCGCTCGTCAATTCCTTCGGACCACACGTCCTGAAGGGGTTTAGGGTATAGAGGTGGCTCGGTTTGTCTGAACAGCTTCGGGCGTTTCGCTAAGTGGATTTCCGCCTCGATTATGCCGCCACCATCATTGGTGTCAGCGCGTTGAAGTAGGCCTGATCCGGCGTCCGCCGGTCAAGGGATGAATGTGGGCGTCTGGTGTTGTAGAAGTTCAGATATCGGCCGATGCCAGCGCGTGCCTCGGACACAGTCTTGTAGGCAAGGAGGTAGACTTCCTCGTATTTGATCGAACGCCAGAGCCGCTCGACGAAGACATTGTCTCGCCACGCACCCTTGCCATCCATCGAGATGGCGATCTGTGACCTCTTCAGCACGGCGGTGAAGTCGATGGAGGTGAACTGCGATCCCTGGTCGGTATTGAAGATTTCCGGCCTGCCATGACGGGCAAGTGCCTCCTCCACCGCCTCGATGCAGAAGGCTGCTTCCATCGTGATCGACAACCGCCATGACAAGACCTTCCGGCTGAACCAGTCCACGACGGCGCACAGATAGACAAATCCCCGCGCCATGGGGATGTAGGTCAGGTCCATTGCCCAGACCTGATTGGGCCGGGTGACTGCCAGCTTTCGTAGGAGGTAGGGATAAATTTTGTGCCCTGGCGCTGGTTTCGAGGTGTTCGGGCGGCGGTAGATCGCCTCGATGCCCATCTTCTTCATCAGCGTGGCGACGTGTCGCCGCCCGGTCTCCAGACCTTCTCCTCTCAAGAGCCCTTGCAACATCCGACTTCCGGCAAAGGGGTAGTCGAGATGCAATTCGTCAATCCGGCGCATAAGGGCCAGATCGCCGTCAGACACCGGACGAGGCAGATAGTAGACGCTGCCACGGCTGAAGCCGAGAAGCTTCGCCTGGCGCACGACGGATAGCTTGTGCTCGCGGTCGATCATTTCTTTCCGCCCAGCAATCCCGCCTTGCCGAGCGCACCGGATAAAAAATCGTTCTCCAGTGTCAGTTCGCCGATTTTCGCGTGCAGCGTTTTGACATCGATGGTCGGACCCGACGGCTCCGCTTTCGTTTCATCGCCGAACACACCTGTCGCCCCCTCAAGGAGCTGGTCTTTCCATTGCTTGATCTGGTTGGCGTGCACATCGAACTGCTGGGACAACTCCACCAGCGTCTGCTCACCTCTGATGGCGGCAAGTGCCACCTTCGCCTTGAAAGCCGGGCTATGGTTCCGGCGCGGTCGTCTCGTCATGGTCTCTCCTGTTCCCGGCATCTAAGCCGAAGTCAGGCAGAAACTCCACTTATCCCCGCTGTGCAGATTTCCCGAGCCAGCTCTGAACTCGCGACAAGCGACGAGGGCCGCCTGGTCCGAGCCATCCGCGATGGAGCGCAGGACACCATCAATCAGACTGGGCAGCATATCGTCCAGCGTCAGTTGCAGGTCGCGCCGACGCTAACCATCCGGCCCGGATTTCCCTTCCGGGTCATTGTTTCGCGCGATTTAGTACTGGAACCTTACGGAGTATCGCAATGACCAATCTCAAGCTCGGCCCTTTGCCGAAAGCCGGCATGACACGCGTCACCATCGCGCTGACCGATCCACTCAAGGAAGAGCTCGACCTTTATGCCGCTGAACACAGCCGCCTCTACGAGCCGGTCGAGACGGCAGCTCTGATCCCGCATATGCTGGAATCGTTTCTGCGTTCGGATCGTGGATGGCGGAGCAGGAAAGCAAAAGCGGGGAAGCCGCAGTCGGGAGAAAACATGAAAGCTATGGCGCCACGGAACGCCGACGAGCCGCTACCCGAATTGCACAAGTTCAGGTGAATTTGAGGCTAAGCTTTTTGCGGCCTCGAGGCGTAGGAGCCGGCTCTTCCACCACCGCGCGTTTGCGACCCAGTCCGGTGCTTTTTGCCAGTGCCGACCGCTTCGCGGAGTAATTCGGAGCCACCATTGGGTAATCTATCGGCAGGCCCCATTTTTCCCGATATTGCTCCGGAGTCAAACCATGATGCGTCGTTAGGTGGCGCTTCAGCGACTTGAACATCTTCCCGTCCTCCAGGCAGATGATGAAATCGGGCGTGATTGACTTCTTGATCGCGACTGCGGGAGCGGGCTTCTCTTCCACGGCAGGAGTGTTTCCTCTCTGGAGAGCAGAAATGGCAGCATGCGTCTCAGCAATAATCCTGGAAAGTTCCGATGCCGGTACAGAATTATTGCTGACATAAGCGCCAACGATCTCGGCCGTCAGTCCTGTCAGGTCCGTACGAGCTTCTGGAACAATAGCGGTCATTCTTTCCCTCATAGACAAAGCGATTCAAATCACTGATATAGATTATTCTATATGCGACAATATATGGCTTTTTAGCCGCACTGAAATGCTGATGTGAATCTTCAGAAAGGTGTTATTGGCAACTATTTCGGCTAGACGACAATCTCCGCGCAAAGCTGACGAACCAGCGCAGTGCAGGATTGTCATTGACCGGCGACCAGACCGCGCTAAAGGGAACAATGTCCTCCGGCGCTGACAACGGCCGCAGGGCAAGATCAGGAAACGTCATTCTGGTCCATCCTTCCGATACGACAGTGATCTCTCTGCCGAGCGCAATAGTGTGCATCAGCGTCTCCAGATCCATCGGCCGGTAAGTTATCTGCGGATAGGTGCTGTAGCCGGCGATCCTGCGCACAATGTAATCATGCATTTCCGGCCCGGGCTCCTGTCCACTTACGATGAACCGTTCATTCTCAAGATCGGGCCAGTCCACGCCGGCGCGCTCGGCCAGAGGGTGGTCCGCCGACATGGCGACATGGACGCGCTCATGCCAGAGCTCCTGCACGTCGCAATCGATCTGCGGGGCATTGCCGGTCAGGAAGGCGACGTCGATTTCCCGTGATCTGATCCTGGTAAGATGATCCCGCCGTCCCCCAGTGCGAACATCAAGGAAAATACCCGGATATTGCTTATCAAAGGCGGAGATCAACTCGCGCAAAAAGCCACCTGCAAGGGTAGTGATGATACCGATACGAACTGTCCCCAGTTCGACGCGTCCAGCGGCATTTGCATGATTTAGGGCCATCTCGATCATCTGAAGGGCGGGTAAGATCTCGTTGAGAAACCTTTCACCAGCATCGGTCAGGCGAACCCCGATCGACGTGCGTTCAAATAGCGATACGCCAATAGAATCCTCGAAATTCCGAACTCGCCGGCTCACGGTCGATACCTTGGTCTTCAGTGCCAAGGCACCACCCGTGAAGCTCATGCTCTCCGCCGAAGCCAGTATATATCGCAGCGGCCGTAGATCAAACGGCAAGCCCTTGTCAGGCCATCGGACAGAACGCGCCCATAATGGACTTCCGTCTACTCTTAGCGGCGCGCCCCTCCTCGCCTCAGCTCTCTTTGTTTGCCGCAACTTCATGCATCTGTGCTCCTCCGACAATCTGAGAATAGCTGGCTGGCTGATCGGCGACGGCTGACTCGTTCTTCTAAGCAGAAGCGCTAATTGGTCACGACAATTGTATTTGCCAGCGAGAGAGCAAAGGCCACACGAGGTCATTTCGCCTTTCTCTCGCGCTCGCCGATCCAATCTACACTTGAACGCCTGTGGTTGCCGTGCGGTGCTCAGTCAGGCGGGGCACCCGCCGTTCTCTATCCGCGCCTAGCAATAAATCGGAGAGGCACAGCGATTTCCCCCAGCACCAAACCTTTGCATCACGTCGCGCTGGCCGCACGGCGGCGCGCCACCGTTGCAACGATGGAAGGGGGCTTTCTGGAAGCATTTCGGTGCCGCGTTCACCGTGAGCGATCGGCGCGATTGCTTCGGTGACATGTGTTTACACAGGAATTTTCCTACATGCGTTATGCCTCGACAGCGATAGCCGGCGGTTGCGATTCCTGGCTGTCTTTTAATTGGCGCGCAGCAAGCACGCTGACATCGTCCAGTCCGTATACCGCACGTGATGACGCCAGCGCGGCCTGTATAACCTCAATCAACAGGCCGAGAATCGCGCCGTCGGGGTGTTCGATAGCCGGTCCCAACCTTGTCACCGGCCAGCCCAGCCGCTCCAGTCTATCGAGCCAGAAGGTTTCGCATACAACGCTGATTTGTCGGATGCCGAGCACAACGGCAGCTTCCAGCAAGCCGCAAAGAACGATGCCAGCAGCAAGAGAAGGTTCCCCTGGCTTGCGTAGCGATTGCGCAACGAAGATCCGTGTCCATTCGTAGATATCGTGGTCTCTTGGAATGCCTCCGTCGGCGAGCATCGGGAAGACGTCCGACAACAGATGCGGTTTCAGTGTGGGGACAAGGCGAGAACCCCCGCATACATCGCCATTGTCGTCGATACCGAGTAGGTAGATCGCATCCTCGTTATCGAATGCGTCTATTTCCAGAGGAATCGGCCTTTCAATCTGACACCAGTTTCGTTCACCGATATAAATCTGATGGCGAAGACGAAAATTGTGCTCCAGCGGCCCTTCATATGCCTTTCGGTTTGACCAATTGACGATGTGGATCTTGAACATGGCAGCGAACGCGTAGCCCACGTCCGCATTTTCAATCTATACTGGTTTTTTGGTATTGTTAGAGATGAACCTCGCCGCGCAATAACGCCTTGACCACTGCATGTGTTGAATTCGTCGCATTCAGTTTTTCGCGGATGTTGCGGAGGTGGCTTTCGACTGTCAGTTTCGAGATGGACAGAATACAACCTATGTCCTCGGCAGATTTGCCCGCAGCCGTCCAAGCCAGAATATCCCGCTCCCGATTGGTCAGTTCATTGTAAACTGGTTCGGCCACTGTACCGCGCAATCGCTGCAAAGACCGGAAGGCGTGGATGGACACAATTTCAAGGACAGGCAGGTCGTTTGTACCCAGAGCCACATGGTCTGCTGCCACTGTAACGACAGCAGGAGCCTTATAGGGTTCGTAAACAGGAACACATAATCCTTCCAGCATATCAAACTCAGTCGCCTCGTCCATGACACGTAACTGTTGGGGGGACATGCGCTCACGCGACAGCTCGCTCCACAGAAATGGTTTGCCAGCAATACGCGACCGCAGCACGCAAGGGTCATGGGAGAAATGATTGCTGTTGGTATAGTGATCGGACCATTCGGCCGGCCAGCCATCATACAAAACTGGTTGCGGCCAAAGTTTTTCGTCTACTCGAGGTAATCTTGTAATCAGCAAATAGCGGAAACCAAAGAGATGGACGAATGAAGTCAATTCTTCTACAACACCGCCGGATTCGACCTTTGCATCGATGCGTTCAAATACTTCTGCAATTTCTGATATCGCATCTACGTTCATGTCATAATCAATCAATGAATGAAAATTTTCTGACTCTTGCCAGACTAATCAGATAATTTGACTTAGCTCAACATCGTGGTTAAACAATGTTTATTATATTGCACATTTTTAGATTATTCACCTTGATATCTTGAGCTGATTAAATGGATGACGCTCAAGCGTCTATCATAGCATTGGTACAGCCGCATCAGGCTCTGGTGAGGAGATCGACGAGTCAAGTACACCCTATATTACTGTTCACATGTCGTCTCGATCACTGGATAGTACGACAGCGATGCTTCAGGTTGAGCCTGTAAGTTTGTCAGCGGGAGACGTCAAAAGCACGGCTGGGGTGCCATTCTTCGGAAATCACCTCTTAATGGGATTCGCCGCTCGGCGCGTGCTTATGTCGATTGTCGCAGCAGGTCGGATATCCGACACGACATGATGTCTTCCACCCCCAGCCTACCGTAGTGGGTTTCACCGGTATCCTGGAAACCACAGCGCAGATAAAATTCTTTTGCCGCGAAATTCTCGACGTTGACACTTAGCATCAGCATTGAAGCCTGCGGCCAGCGCGCTGCAATCCAATGGGCGGCGAGAATGACGGTCGTCTTTCCACATCCCCTTCCCTGCATATTCCCGCAGATGCGAAAGTTGTGAAGACTGACTGCATTCGGCACCGCCCAGCCGGGCAATGCATGCCCCTTGCGAAGCATCAGGAACCCGGCAATTTTTCGGTCTGCCATGATCAGGAATGGGACGTAGTCTTCGGAGGCCTGTCGGGCTTTCAAACGTTCCGCTATTGCTCCCATGCTTCCACCTGCGAAGTCTTCTTCCCGAGTGCTCAGCTCAATACCGGCGATGGTGGCAACTTCAGCATGTGTGATCTGCTTGAGAGAAACTTCCATACCAATGATCTCGTCACGAACATCATCGACAGCTTCTTGGCCACAATTGGGAGGTGCGAGATTTATCGCTATCGTCCCTGAATTCAACAATATGTTGCACTGTTGAGCCGTGACGAATTTCCCGAAGGCCAATGATTTGGCGATATCTGTACAAAAGATGCCAAATCGTATTCATCCTTTAGCGATCCGAAATACACAATTTTCGGGATTACCAGGGATGTTGCGGAGCTATTTGACGCTGGTTTGCTGTTCTTCTTTTTGTGAGTCAGGCTCTTTTAGCAAATCCGCCGGGTCAACATCGAGAGCATGTGCGAGTGCTGCGATGGTTTTAAGTGTCGAGTTGCGACGACCAGCTTCGGCGCCGCTGAGGTAGGCCCGAGGGCAATCAGCCAGATGAGCCAACTGTTCCTGCGATAAGCCTCGCTCCCGACGCAACCGCTGCAGGTTCACGCCAAATCTACCTAATATGTCCATGGGGCGAAGATTTCATTCGTTCACTATAATGCAACGCATTATAGTGAACATTCTCATTGACATCTCGCGGGCACATTGGTTGAACAGGGTGTTTGTCGTCGATCCCGACGACGTCCACCATGTCCGGTAATTTTGGCGCCGCTTGTGGCACATGCCGGGCCGTTGTAGACGGGAGTTTCGTCCAGATGAATATCATCGCGGGATATCGCTGCATTCGCTGCGGCATTCGGTATCCGGCCGATCTGAGGCTTGATACAAGGGGGTGCCCGAAGTGCCTTGAAACAGGTCCATCAAACCTGCGACCTCTTTACCTTGGCCGAAGCAAGTCCCTTGCCGACGCGAACAATCATGCAGGAAAATCCCTCTGGCAATATGCGTCGCGTCTTCCCTCATTTACTGGCGGGATCGTGTCGCTTGGCGAAGGCTTGACACCTCTGGTACCTGTTGGACGTATTGGTCAAACACTCGGTGTGCCGCACCTCTTCATCAAGGATGAGAGCCGTAATCCCACCTGGTCACACAAGGATCGCTTTTCGACCGTGGTGGTGTCGGCAGCTCTCAGTCAGGGAGCGAAGGTTGTGGCAACGGCGTCATCGGGTAATGCGGGAGCATCGCTGGCGGCTTATGCCGCCAAGGCAGGCCTGGAGTGTATCGTTGTGACATTCGCTGGCGCAGCCGGCGCCATGATCTCGCAAATCCGGGCATATGGAGCCTCGATTTTCCCGATGGCTCGGAAGACAGACAGATGGGCGCTTCTCGAAAAGGCCGCCGATCAACTGGGATGGTTTGTCACCTCCCCTTATCATCATCCAGTGATCGGCAGTCATCCGATTGGTATCGAAGGCTACAAGACGCTTGCCTACGAGATTGTCGACCAATCAGACGACTTGCCCGACTGGTGCATTTTGCCAGTTTGCTATGGCGATGCCCTGACCGGCATCTGCGCAGGATTTCAGGAATTGCTTGAGATGGGCAGGATCAGCCGTGTGCCCAGGCTCGTGGCGGCCGAGGTCCATGGCTCGTTGTCGGCGGCCCTTGAAAGTGGTTGCGACAAGATCGAAGAACAGGAGCAGGGGTTTGAAACCGTCGCTGTCTCGATCGGCACGACGCGCAGTACCTATCAGGCGCTGAAAGCGCTTCGGGATACGGGAGGTTGCGCGGTCCGCGTGTCTAACCACGAGATCAGGTCGATGCAGAGAATGCTGGCCGCCAAAGAAGGCATCTTTGCAGAACTGGCATCTGTCGCGCCTCTCGTCGCTGTTCAACGTCTGCGGGAGCGGCAGGGGATAGCTCATAACGACAGGGTGGTAGCGATCGTCACGGCAAGCGGATTAAAGGATCTCGATATCTCGATTGACGCTCCGAGGAGAGAGAAGCCATTGGTAAGCGTTGAGGACGCGTGGAAGCGGGCACTTGAGAGAACGAAAGCGGACGAAAGCGCCTAAAGCGAGAGGGCGCTCAAATCTTTACTTGCTTACGGAGCAAGTAAAGATGGTTGCATCCGCAGAGGACGAGTTTTTCTCATACAGACCAATTACATCCGATACGTACCAGCGATCGTCGGGACCCCGACTTAACGGGCTTTATGCAACATCAGCATGATCATTCGGCATAATGTTATTGGTTTCGTCCTCTCGGCGCCGTCCTGGCCTACCTCGGCCAAATATTCCTGAACGATGGGAAGTGGGAGACGACACAGGTCATCCGTGCGGCACTGATTAAAGAATCTACGACCGCCTATTCCTTTGCAAAACGGATCAGGCAGGGCTACGGCTACATGTGGTGGACGCCTCCTGAGGAAATCTGGGGTAAGCAGACATACGCGCGCTTCAAAAGCGACCCCGCCAACTTAAGCGAGGCCGCCATCAAGAAGGCGTATAGATTTCGGTCGTCTCGGCCAGGGACAGCGCATCATCGATATCGACGCCGAGATATCGAACCGTATTTTCGATCTTGGTGTGCCCGAGTAGGATCTGAATGGCTCGAAGATTGCCGGTAGCTTTGTATATCAGGGCTGCCTTAGTTCGCCAGAGCGAATGCGTTCCGTAGTCTTCTGGCCGGAGTCCGATCGCCGCTACCGACTCATCGACCAACCGCGCGTATTGCCGGGTGATTAGGTGACCATCTGGATTGACTCGACTTGGAAGGGCAAAGTCGTCGATACTGCCGTCCCGGCGTTCGAGCCACGCGAGCAGACTTGCGCGTGTGTCGGCAGTAAACTCGAACTGAACTGGCCTTCCCGTCTTCTGCTCGATCACCATTGATCGGTTGCGTATCGCCGAGCCGGATACAAGTGAACCGATCTCCATTTTTACGAGGTCGCAACCGCGAAGCTTGCTATCGATTGCGAGATTAAACAAAGCTCGATCGCGCATCCGACCTTCACGGTCGACGAAGAATCGGATCCGCGATATCTGCTTCCCTTTGAGCGGTCGTTTGACGCCAACCTGCTTACCTGCGTACCAAGCTGGTCGACCTCTCGCGGTCGGGTCATACTGTGAGATACCCCATGACACTTCTCCCGTTGGCCGTCATGGCCAATATTAAGATAGTGACGGTGCCGATAATGCCTGCTCTCGGGTTTCCGGGATAAAGTTGATCGGGTGCTTTTCCACCGAACATGCCTAGCAATTTGGATTTTTGATAGGTATTATGTGCCAAGCAAAAACTAAAAATGATAGGCATGACTCCACTCAGTAGTATCGCGATGAGCGCATATACCGATCTGGTGCGGCTCCTGAAGGACGATGCCGTGTCGGGCATCGACGGCAAACCTACCCTGAAACAACGCGGCGAAAAGGCCTATTGGTACGTTGCACGCCGCGTGGGATCAGAGATGCGCTTCTTTTACATAGGCGAAGACAGCGAGGCAACGCGAGCGCGCATCGACTGCATCGAGGCACTGCATGCGACCGCGAAGGAGCGGCAAGCTGAGCGTTCGCGGCTGGTTCGTCTGCTCCGGGCGGAGGGCATGACTCCAACCGACCGCGCGACTGGCTCCATCCTGTCTGCCATGGCAGACGCGGGAACGTTTCGGCTGGGCGGCACCATCGTCGGTACCAACGCGTTTCGCCTTTACGAAGGTGAGCTTGGCATCCGCCTGCCCTTGGGCGGTATGGCGAACACCGGTGACATCGACATCGCCCAATTTGAGAAGCTCAGCCTCGCTCTGGAAGATCAGGTAGATCCGGGTCTGGCCGAGACGTTCTCAACGCTGAAGTTCGACCCATTGCCAGGACTAGACCTGGGTCGTACGTGGCGCTGGGTGCAGGGTGGTAGTGGCCAGTTAGTTGAGTTCCTCACTCCCGCGTTCGGCGAGGAAACCATCCGCTACCTGCCTGCACTAGGCGTCAACGCTCAGGCACTAAACTACCTCAATTTCCTGATAGCCGAACCGATCCACGCAGCGGCCATCTATAGATCTGGCGTTCTCGTGCAGGTACCGCGGCCCGAGCGGTATGCGATCCACAAGCTGATCATCGCTGACCGGCGACGCGATGGTGCGGGAAGCTTGAAAGCCTCGAAGGACCGGGAGCAAGCCGCGTTTCTTATTGAGGCGATGGCGGAAGACCGGCCCGACGACCTGCGACGAGCCTATGTCACAGCCATGGACGTCGGCCCTCGGTGGCGCGAACACATATCGAACTCGCTGAAGCGCATGCACGACACGATGAATATCTTGAACGGTATCTCGTAGTCATTCGTAAGTCGGGATGTTCGGTGATGGCTGTGTCGCCGAGCTTGATGGTTCAGGTCGCGAAGCGAAATAGCGCCCTCGGGGCCGACAACCGATAGTCTGCTTTCGGCGCCCGCTATTAGATAGCAGCCATCCCTTAGCGGCGCCGGCGCTTAGTTCATGAGAGAGAACGCGGCCGGCGCGTTGGGCGCTAACGCTCATAAAGACAGGGATTGGATTGACTCGATCGTCTTAAAACCGAACCCTACGTCCAATGCCGTGGGGGACAGCATGAATTCTCAAATCGCGACCATAGTAATCGTATTGACCATTCTCGTGGCCGCAATTGCCGCGCCGGTTGTGACGTTCATGTGGTGGAAGGAAAAACAAAAGCGAATTGCTCTCGACGAGGAGCTTTCGGTTGCTGGAGAGGCAGGACAAAGGGCCGTGGAAATCGGCAAGAAACTTTTCTGTGAAAAGAACGCGTTGGCTGCGAAGGTTGCCCAGATGGAGCAGCGCTTCCATCCGGTCGTGGATCTCGACGCGGAATGCGCGGTGCTGAAAGAAAAGATTGCTGTTTGGACCTCTGAAATCGCACAGCTTCGTGCGTCATATCAAGAGAAGAAGGCGGTTTATGATCGGCTCCTGAAGGAAGTCGCAGTATTCGATGAAAAGCTCGCGTTCGCCGAAATGGGTGTCTACGAGCCCCATTTCGATTTTACCGACAGCGAAGAATACAAGCGGAACATATCCGCCTCGCGGGAAGGCCAAAAGGTGATGGTGTCGGCCAAGACGGCTGTCATCTGCACCACAAACTGGACCGTGGACGGCAGCGCTGCGAAAGGGCAGACGATGACGAACCGCAACATCCGATTGACGCTGCGCGCCTTCAACAGCGAATGCGATGCGGCCATTGCCAATGCGCGGTGGAACAACATCAACGCGATGGAGAAGCGCATCTTGAATGCGCATGCCCAGATAGACAAGCACAACGCGTCGAACTCGGTCTTCATCACGAACGAATACCTGAAGCTCAAACTGCAGGAGCTTTATCTCACGCACGAATACCGAGAGAAGGTGAAGGCTGAACGTGATGAACGCGCCGAAGCTGCTAGATTGCAGCGCGAGGAGCAAAGGCTCATCCGAGACATGGAACGGGCCGAAGAAGAAGAGGCCCGCTATCAGAACCTGCTCGACAAGGCAAAGGCAGAAGCCCAAAGCGTCGTTGGGCCGAAGCTGGACGCATTCCAGGCCCAAATCGAGATTCTTGAGAAAGACCTCGCGGAAGCTCACGCCAAATTCGTGCGTGCGCAGGCGATGGCCGAACGCACGCGGTCCGGCTACGTCTATATCATTTCTAACGTCGGTTCTTTCGGCGACGACGTGGTGAAGATAGGACTCACACGTCGCCTGGACTCGGCTGACCGAGTCCGGGAATTGGGCGATGCCAGCGTACCGTTTGTTTTCGACACCCACGCCATCATCTACAGTGATGACGCTCCTGCGCTCGAACGCGCGCTTCATGCGGAATTTGAACACGTCCGCATCAATGCGCAAAACCATCGGAAGGAATTTTTTAGGGCGAAGCTTGATGCCGTTGAAAGTGCCGTAAAGCGGCTTGCGCCGGAAGCTCCCTTTTTCAAGGACGTGGAAGCGCAGGAATATCGGGAAACGTTGGCAAAGCGAAATGCGGCGCTTCTAGCCTTGGACAAGCAAGCGATGACCGCGTTCCCCCATATCATATAGCAGATATGGGGCCGGTAGCAGTCAGACTGCTTTTGGTGCTGGATTACCGTGAGGAGCCATTGTGCGCGAGGCGGTGCCGATGGGTGCTTTGGTGCTGGAAGCTACTGGCCGGTTTCTGGGTCACCAAGTGGATAGCGGCAACTTTGCCAAGTTGCCGGGGTCATGACTGATTGAGTCAGGAGAAGAAGACTGCGGCGAAAGCGATCGCTTTTAGACATGAAAGTGTGAGCAGCACGGCAACTCAACCTCATCCATTCGAGAAGGCTCTCCGGAAACGGTTGAGCGCCTTTTTATTCCAGTTTCTCAGCGTAGGCTCGCATGTCAATCATAGGGACCGTTGCCACGGCCTGCAGGCGCGACATCATCTCAAGAAGGAAGCGTGTGACCGCCTTTGACTGTTGTGCGAGTTCGTAGCCGTTCTCATTGAGCCAAAAGTTGCCCACGTCGGCAACGCAGCCGAAATCTAATCGCTGCTCCTTGCCGGCGCCCTCAAGATATCCTCGCATAGTATCTCCGAAGACAGGATTCCAAGTGCTAGTAAGGGTCAAGATGCCTCCAAGAATGGGCGTGAGTTCCTTGGCTCTTTTGGTCCCATCAATCGTCGGAACGGGAAGCGAAGTCCGGTGCAGCTTGCGCACCGAGCCGATCTTTTTATGAGCATAGCCGATGTGAGCCGCATTCATTTCCTGCTTGGATTCGAACACTGCATAGACGCTTTCGGCCGGCACAACGTGCTTTTCTTTGAAGGTGAAAACGAGCGGTGTGTACTGACGATCATGAATCACCACGTCGATCTGCTCGCTGAAGGCGCCGTTGCTGTCGCACACCGTCGCCTTGATCGCGTGATAGCGCTTCGGAAGATACTTATTGAAGAGCCCGATCCAAATCTCCTCTGTCGCATCCCCAATCTCAGTCGGATGCCCTAGGGTTTTCCGTGCCCTGGTGAGGTCTGCGGCAACGTCCCTATTGAGCTCATCAAGCAATGTGGGAAGATGCCAGCTCATGCGACGATCTGGCTCCAGTTGGTTGCCTGCCTGGCGAGCGCTGCAGCACTAGCGATGGCCTGTTTCTCAGCGGCTGCTAAGTCGTCCGAGATTCTATTGTTGGTGTTGGCCGGGTCCATAAACACAGCCGTTTTGATATTGTCTCGGATATATGCGAGCGCTGCCCATACATTGTCAGAAAGAGCGCCCACCTTGCGGCCACGGCAGGCTTCGATCGCCACAAGCTCTAGGTAAAAGGATGGAAAAGTAAGCCCCTTCTGCCGACGCCAGGCTTTCAGGATCATGATCTCTTCTGCACGACCCGAGTTTCGCACCGTGTTGATGTGGGTCATGACATTAGTCTGAGTCCAGGTCTTTGCCTTTCGGCGCCACAGACTATGAAATTCCCCGACAGTGTTGTGCCGGCGCGCGGGCACGACATCTACGGAGTAGCCGCCGATCTGTATCCCGATCGAGACGTTTTGCTGCCGCGGACTGAAGCCGTCCTGATGCAACCTGTTAAAGAGCGTCAGATAGATGGTCTCCAGATTTGTTGGAGTTTCCTGAGCTAGGGACGCAAAGATATCGATATCTGTGCCGCCCCGAATGGCCGTGCCCTTTGCAAATGACCCACTCGGATTCATACCGACCAAGTAGTAGCCACCCCAAGCTTGCAGTGACGGCCGCAGCATTGCCTGCACGTTTCGAACCGGTGAGTAGGGTCCTGTATCAACCCGCAGCCGGCGCAAAATCCCTTGTAAATATGCGTCCGACATTATCCGCTCGCTTATTCCGTGTCGGTCGAGGTGGTCGGAACGTCGAAGACCATAACAGTCACGATCGTTTCCCGGCTGGTGTCGTTAGGCTGGCCGAATACATATCGGAACCTAGTCTCGCCCTCGATCTTCGGCCCGGTCTTGCATAGTGTATGGGCCTCTGTGAGCGTTCTGATTTTTGCTAGGACATTGGTCGTGTCCTTATTGCGATTGAAAATTACGATCGCGGTCTTAGTGTCGCGCCAAGAGAGATAACCCAGCAGCTGGTCTATAGTGTCGGTATAGCCTTTATCACCGCGCCAGAATTTGCATTCAGCGATGAAGATATTACGCCCTTCATCGCGCACTAGGATGTCGGTCTTACCTGCTGCATTGAAGGTCTCGCCAGTAGCCTTTCCCTCGTATTGCCCGTTGAGCTGCACGAGGAAATGCTGCCTGATATCCTCCTCCCCCATGGTTGCAAAGGATGATGGGCTCCGCTCTATGACCAAGGTCATGTCATGGATAATCTTGAGGATATGCTGATAGTCCTCTTCGGGCAGAACTGGCTCCGGTTTGAACCCCTTCGTCGCCACGGCGGGCAGTCGAGGCTCAATCTTTCGCCGTTGCATCGGGGCAGAATATGTTTTGGCGGCTCCGGGCCGTTCCTTGAGCTTGAAATTAAGACCGGCCACGAGATTCTGGTTTGCAAGCAATTTCACTTTGCGCGCTTCGATCAGCTCCCGTGCCACGCTTTTTAGCCGACCATTGAACTCATCAAAGTCAGATCGCAAGCGGGCAAGATTTTCTTCAATGATGGCGATCGTTTGATCGAATGCTGCCTGTACCTGCTCACCGTTAAGATTGGTGCCGCTCTGCCGAAGAATGAGATGGCTCTTATTAACGAAGGCCCTAGGCGGGTTCATCCCCCATGTCGAAGCCCTAATATAGAACAGGATCTCGTCTCCTTCATAAGGCACTTCCAAGGTGACGACTGTGCCCGGCATGGCAATCGGCTGTTCGGTTCGCCAACTTTGGACCATCACTTGGCTTTCGTTTTGTGAAACCTCAGCATGTTCGAGGTCCAGCACAGGGACATTGATGATGAACTTGTCGTAGATAAAATTGACCAAATCCTCCATTGAGCTGTTGAGGATTTGGTTTTCAGACATGCCGGCAACGCCGTCCTTCACGGCCTGCTCTTGAACTCTCCGGGCGCCGAAGCTGTCGCCCTTCGAATAGAACAACAACTCGTCTTCTCCATACCTTGCCACTAGAATAGCCCCCTGCTGTTTGCGCTTGGGCCCTATGTTACGCAGACAAGATTCTTGGGAATAGTGGGTTTAGGTCTTTGAGGCAGCGCCAGAATTAATTGCATAGTACGTCCGCGTCTAAATGGGGGGACATTATGCCGGACATCGCCGTCCTAATCACAAACTGCAACAGCGTAGACCGTGCTGAAATCGTATTGAGGGAGGGCGCCCTCAACATAAAGTATGGTCCCAACGGAATTGGCAAAAGCACGATTGCGCGCGCCATCGTCAGCCAGATTCGCGGGGACGGGAGCCTAGAAAATCTCGCCCAGTTTAAGGGGCGAGGAAAAGCTGGTGCGCCTTCTCCTCGCGTCGAAGGCACGGATGCGCTCACGTCAGCGCTCGTTTTCGATGACGATTACATCCAGCAGTTTGTGTTTCAAAAAGACGAAGTGTTGAAAAACAGCTTCGAGGTTTTTATTAGGACGCCTGAGTATTTGGCCGAAATGGCCGAGATTGACGAGCTGCTGGCTGGTATCCGGCAGGCCTTCTCCGACAACGAGGCAATCGGGCAGGTTATCTCGGACCTGAAGGAGCTGCGGGACGCATTCGGTAAGCCAAGCAAAAGTGGCGCCATACCGAAGTCGAGCAAGATCCATAAGGCTTTTGGTTCAGGCAACAAACTTGAAAATATTCCGGCTGCGCTCAGGCCGTTTGAGACCTTCATCAAAAGCCAGGAGCCCGCGAAGTGGATCAACTGGCAGATCAAGGGAAATGAGTTTTTGCAGTTGGGGGACGCGTGCCCATACTGCGCTTCGCCACTCGACGAGGCTGGAAGCAAGGATGTGGCTCTTGCAGTTGAGAAGGAATACGACGCTACCGCCGTTGGCCACCTAAGCGCCCTACGTGCAATTATCAATAGGCTAGGCACCTACTTCAGCGAAAAGTGCCGTGAAAACCTGGATAAAGTTACAAAAGCGAAGGTCGAGCTTACAGCACAGGAGTACAGCTTCCTCACTGGCCTTAAGGCGGACATCGATGCCCTCATCGAAAAGCTTGAAGGTCTGCGCTCCATGTCATTCTTCTCCTTGCGCGACGTCGAAGAAGTGACCGATAGACTGACGCCCTTAAAAATCGACTTGGCGCTTATGGATAAGCTCGATTCCGAAGAAACGCGCAAGACCGTTGATCCCATCAATCAGCAGCTCGACGGGCTTATCGCCAAAGTCGGCAACCTGAAAGGGAAGATTAATCGACATAAGGCTCGCATCAAAAAGGCCATCGACGAGAACCAGTCGAGCATAAATGCGTTCTTGAAATCAGCGGGTTACAAATACGCCGTCGAGATTGTGCCTGAGCCCGAATCTTACAAGATGAAGCTAGTTCACCAGGATCTCGCCAGTCACATCGAAGCCGCCACGCGACACCTGAGCTACGGTGAGAAGAATGCGTTTGCGCTTGTCCTGTTCATGTACCAGGTACTGAGCGAAAAGCCAGACTTGGTCGTATTGGACGACCCGATCTCATCATTCGACAAGAATAAAAAATTCGCCATTCTTCATGAGCTTTTTCGTGGCAAGGCCAGTTTGCGCGGGCGAACAACCCTTATGCTCACTCACGACATAGAACCGGCTATCGACGTGATCAAAAGCACTAGTGCGGTTTTCCAGGGCGCCTCGCCCTCGGCAAACTTCCTTTCATCCCGGGCAGGCGTCGTAAGCGAAGTGCCGATCGAACGGCATGACATACAAACGTTCGCAAAAATCTGCGCCGACAATGTCGCTGCCCTCAATGACAGCATTTGCAAAGCCATTTACCTACGGCGCCACTTCGAGCTGCATGACGACACTGAGTTGGAATACAATCTGCTGGCAAGCCTGTTCAAAGGTCGGGCGACGCCGACTATTCAGTCTGGTACCGCCACTCGTGACATGACTGCCGACGAAAAGAACACCTCAGAGTCGAATATCAAGGCGGCCTTCATTCCCGACTTTGATTACGATGCGCTCCTAGCCGAAATCACCAACGTGGATGCCATTAAGGCCAAATTTCACGCGACCACAGTCGGGTACGAAAAGATACAACTGTTTCGGATCATTAATGCCGACCATGACGACGATGTGATCCGCAAGTTCATCAACGAGGCTTATCACATCGAGAACGAGTATGTGATGCAGCTCAACCCACATAAATTCGAGAGCATCCCAGAGTACGTTGTGGCAGAGTGTGAGCGGATACTCGCGTTAGCGCCTGCGAAATAAAGAGAATGGGCATTAAGTGAGACTGGGGGTCGTGGCTGTCGTCCGCGTCTGGATAAGCCTGTCCACTAGGTGCCAGTCCGCCTCCCACCCTCACATGGGCGCCAGTCTGGTCCGCTGTCGAACGACCGCTTTTGGGAACGGGCAACAGTTGCCTGAACGACCGGAATGAGGGCGCGAAGCTGCCGCTCCCGACAGGAGGCACATCGAACGAGCGCTAAAACCAGATAAGATATTGATTATATGTGGATTTATAGTGCTTTTTGTTGGAATTGGTTGGGAGGCGTAATATGCACTTCGTCCGAACGTCGGACCTAACCCTGCAGAGGCAGCTTCACATCATCCGGATGTGCCCTTCCCCATTCGTATCGTGTCCACTCCCATTCTTCCCGGGGCTCGATCACGGAGAGAGTCTGAGGTTCATGGATGACTTCACCCGGCCAGCCGGGAAGGCGAGCCAGCCATTCCTGATTATAGACCGTATCGGCGTGTCGGAAGCCTTCATCGGGCATGATGACTGCGACTGTTGCGTCGGGATGAGTGCGGGCGATCCAGTCACCCACGAGGGCAGATGCGCCACTTGTCGGCCCCTGGAAAATGCCGTGGTTTCGCAGCAGCGCGTGTGCGGAATGATATGCGGCATAGGCGCCAACCCAATGAACCTCGTCGATCAGGTGATGTATGACATTAGCGGGAATGACGCTGTTCCCCAGCCCGCGCAACATGCGCTTGCCCACCGGTTGGCCGAACAACACACTGCGATGGGTATCGACAGCTGCAATTTTCAAATGTGGGTAGAGCTGACGCAGGAACGTTCCTGTTCCACATAGAGAGCCGCCTGTTCCGACGCAGCCGACAAGCCAGTCGATTTGCCCTGCGGATCTCACAAACAGCTCAGCCAGGCGCGCGTAGGACAACCAGTTTCCGGGGCTGTCGTACTGCCGCGTCCAGAATGTTCCGTGCTGTTCCTCTATGGCCTGCCTGAGATACGCCAGCCGGCCCGGTTGGTTCCCGTCACCTTTCTCATCCTCCAGCACCACGACATTTGCCCCGAGCAGTTCAAGGCGGCGCTTGTAAGGTTTGTCGATCAGGGATTCTGCCGTTACCAGCGTGATCCGGTAACTCCGCGCGGCGGCAAGCAGCGCCATTGCCATGCCGAATGTCCCCGAGGTCGTTTCAATGATGTGACTATCGGCTTTCAGTTCGCCGGACTTCTGTGCCTGATCGAGAATGAAACGAGCTGGCATCAGCTTCATCAGGGGAAAAGCGGCAGCAACGATATTCGGGCCAGGCCGCGCAAGCCGGGGCGTTTCCAATGCCCGGAAATAGTCAATGTTGAATGACATGGGTGCCCCCTGCCCCGTTCACGGAAAAAACGCCGATGTCCTGAAAACCGACATCGCCTAATTCGTTCGAAATCGTGCGAATGACGGAAGTCAGGCCGGCTGACCCGGGATCCAGCAGAAGCCCATACAAAGATCCGCTGTGAGCAACCTGAATGCCAAGAGCCTGATGGCGCTCAAGAAGCCCGGTCACAAGATCGTAAGAAGGTTTGGGAAAATGCCGTTGGCTGATACGGGCACTCAGGGTTGCGGCACGGCCGAGAAGACGGGGATCCTGATGGCGGATCGCTCGGGCCACCAGTCCGCGCAAGACACGGAACAGTTGGATTTCCTCGAGGCTGTATCGCGCGGGAGCCAGCTCGAGCGTGCTGACACTGCCAGTTCCGCCTGCCTTGAAGCCGACAAGGACGAATGGCGGCAATGAGGCGCCGAAATGCTCGAGAACCTCCCCTTCCCGCTGCGCAAAAAGCAAGGCCTCGGATTCAAATGCCGTCGCATCGGATGCGGTCTCGGCGGCTACCGCCAGACGGCTGATGGAAGCTGGTGGAAGCTTTGTTCCCAACGCCGCAGCGGCCGCCCGGATCGATGCTACGACGTCCGCAGTCGAAGAGCCGTAGCCATGTCCTACCGGGATATTGCTTTCGATGCGAAGCAATCCGCCTGCCCCCGACTGCCCCAGCTGTTCAAGTGTCAGATGGGCCGCGCGTAGCGCCTTCGTCTTTTCGCGTGGCGCGACGCGGAGGTTTGCGCTTTCGTTGAGGATGAGTTGGGCTGTGGAGCGGAGACCATCCAGCGGAATCGTAACGAGACCACGGTGCAAGCGCCCCTGTCCGTCTTCGAATACACCTTGGATCAGTTCGCCGTGGTGCCCGATCGCGTGCCCTTCTCCCCGAGCGCCAATTTGGGCCGAAAGCAGCTTGGATGCTTCTTCGGTGGTCGTCACGGGCTTATCTCCGAACTGAAGCGTTCGGCCGGAAAATGAACCAGCTATCAGTTCGCGTCACTTCTGGTAATTTGGGATTGACCGGAACGGAAGCCGGGAACGGTCAGCAGTTTGATGATTGCGTGAGTGAGGCCACAGGACGCTGCGGAGCGGCCGACTGTGCGACAGTAGGCGGCACTTGAGCACTCCGATATAGAAATTATCTTGCGAAATCAGTAAGAACAACAGACATATCGGAAACATATCCGATCTGTTGCAACGTTGTGCATACTGGTTCGCCGCCCAAAGCAGCTTTCCACGATGCTAAGTCCTTGTTCGTGCCTTGACATCGACCCTGTCCAAAGTGCCCTACCCGCACTAATGGCGGACGTTGATGTCAGCTTAGGGGCTTGCTTGATGTACCCGTCGTTTGAGCAGACAACCCAATCTCCATAAGGCGGCGCACTGCTTCCGATCTGTTGGGAAGATCAGGTTGTGCCCGACGCCATTCATCAATGCGCGCAAGCAATTCGCTAGAGAGCCGTAACTCAAATCGTTCTGATGTGGTCATGTGAGAATTATATCTGATACATTTTCCAACAGCTGTGTCGACACTGTAGTTTAATCTTATTCTTGCTATGCATGCCGACTTGGAATCATTGTTGTATGGACAGGAATGAGCAATATAGCACTCTCAGACCTTGGGTTGTTAAGTTGACCTTTTCACCAATCGAACACCCGGACCACCGCCATTTTCCGGTATGAACTCTATGCCCGCACTTTCCAAAGCGTGTTTTAAGGCGGCAACCGTCACCTTGTTAGCTTTCAAAGGACCGGGTTTCGGCTCCAACCTCTTGATGGTGGCAACAGATACATTTGACTTCTCGGCCAATGTCTTTTGATCCCATTGCAGTAAGGCGCGAGCCGCACGAATATGTTCACTGGTTACCTTTGGTAATTCCGAATCCTTCATTCGAGCTTCTTCGGTTTGTCAAATCTGACGCCCAACCCACCGCCATTGTCGGGAATAAAAACAATCCCCGCAGTTTCTAAAGCCACTCGTATTGCCGTGAGATTATTTCTGTGTGGGACTCTCGTCCCTCGTTCGAAATCCACCACGGTGGCGCGAGAAACAGCAGCTTTCGTGGCCAACTGGCCTTGGCTCCATCCCAACATTGCGCGTGCGCCCCGACATTGCTCAGAAGAAATCATACAAAATGTCTAAGATTAATTGATCAATCTCGCGATGCCGGGCCAGACTTTTCGAACCTAACACCAACGTCCCTGCCGTTCTCAGTTATGAACACAATACCCGCAGCTTCGAATGCTGAGACAATTGAGTTTACTGTTGCGGGTTTCAACTGCTCGCCCCGTTCAAACCGAGCGATGGTATCAGGTGACACCCCAGCATTTCTGGCGAGGTCTCGAGTTCCCCATCCCAGCGCCACGCGGGCCATCTTGGATTGGATGGCATTCATTTCGTAACAACGATACGATTTTTGTTGATCTGATAACAGCTTTCCATTATCGTAGCCCTGATACGATTTTTATCGTTGCGAAAAGCGGCTGAGCAGGGTGTTCCAGCACCCCGCTCAACCTAGCCGCAACCCAAGCTGAGTGGAGCTCGGATCATGGCTGATTCCGACCATAGCATTTCTTTGCCTTTCGTCATCCTGTGGCGAGAGGTGAAAATGCCATGAATACCGTGGCAAGGCCAGCTGATACGCATCAGGGGTGCACATCGGTTACGCCGGCAAGAGATGACTTTCGGCGCAGGGACCCGGTTCTGGCGCTGGCAGATCGCTGGCGCGATGCGCATGCGCGGACGTTGGCGCTGTGCCGGCGGCAGCAGCGGCTGGAAAGCAGGATCGCGCAGACGAGCGGCTATCTGCCCTCCTGTTCCACTCAAGGGGTCTTGGGGACCAAGCACCAGACGCGAGGCGACCCTGATCTCGGCTATTTGAAAGTGAAGGCGGCGGAGGAACACTTCGCCCGGGAGACGGCCCGGCTCCTTGAGGAGCTGGCGCAGACGCCGGCCCACTCGATGGATGGTGTGGTGGCCAAGCTGGAGGTTATGCTGCTTGAGAGCGAGGTCGGGGACGGCCCGTCCGACTTTCCATGGCCGCATCTGCGTTCGGTGCTGGCGGACCTCCGGCGACTGACTGGTGCGGAGGCCTCTTCGCATCGGGGCCCGTCGTAAAGGCGTCGTGTACGCACCGACCGTTCGCTGCTCGAGCCAGACTTGCAGCTCGCCATTGAGCCGAAGCGATCGCTGGAAAAAACATCACAAATGGGAGGAACAATATGAGGTCTCGATTTAGCCTGCGCCGGGCAATGCTGACCACGGTGCTGGGTGTTATTGCACTGGGTACCGCTGGTCAGGCCACGTTTGCCGAAACCACGAAGGAACGCGTTCTTCGTGAGGGCAAGATCGTGGTCGGCATCCACAACCGCGCCCCCTGGGGCTATCGCGACGAGGCGACGGGCGAGGTGGCGGGTTGGCATCCCGACCTGCTGAAGGCAGCTTTCGCGGATCTTGGTGTGAAGGAGCTCGACATCAGAGTAACCGAGTTCGGCGCCCTTATTCCCGGCCTGCTGGCGGGACGGTTCGATGTGGTGGCCTCTGGCCTGTCCATTACCCCGGAAAGATGCAAGCAGGTCGCATTCGGCAAGCCCGACCTGAAGGAACTGGATGCGGCGCTGGTCGCGCCCGGCAATCCAAAGAAAATCCATGGCTATCAGGATATCGTCGACAACCCCGACATCATCATGGGCGCCGGTCGTGGCAGCGTGGTTGTGCGCAATGCGCTTGCAGCGGGCGTGCCGAACGAGCGCATGCTTCTGTTTCCCGACATCCAGTCGAACGTGGCCGCCCTGCGCGCCGGCCGTGTTGACGTATCCCTGCTTTCTCTGCCGACAGTGCTCGGCCTTCTGAAGGATGGCAGCGCCCGTGATGTGGAGCGGGCAGATCCGTTCGTCATTGCGGATGATCAGGCCAACTATGCCGCCGTGGCCTTCCGCAAGCAGGACGAGGACCTGAAGGCGCTCTACGATGAGAAGTTCACAGCATTGAAGCAGGACGGAACGGTCGCAAAGATCATGGCGAACTACGGCTTTGCCGAGGATGCGACCGTCCCGGACACCATTACCACCGAACAAGTCTGTGGCAATGGCAAGGACGGTGCCGGCAAATGAGCATGTTCGATATCTGGTCCGGAATCCTTGGCGGATTCCGGATCACGGCCTCCGTCACGCTATATGGGTTGGTCTTCGCAGTACCTTTCGGCCTTGTCTTCGGGATCGCCCAATATCTGACGACCGGGTTTGCCCGCTTCCTCGTCACGTCGATGATCGAATTCTGGCGAAGCTCAGCTGTGGTGATACTTCTGTTCGTCTTTTATTACGCCCTGCCCGTGGTCGGGGTAACCTTGTCCGCCATGACCGTGGGGGCCATGGTTCTGGGCTGCAACGTAGGAGGCTACGCCAGCCAGGCAGTGCGGGCGGGATTGCAGGCGCTCGATCGCGGCCAGAAGGAGGCGGGACAGGCGCTCGGCTTATCCCGCGCCACTATCCTCGTTCTCATTGAATTGCCGCAGGCGCTGCTGGCCATGAGCCCGACCTTCATCAACCTCGTTATCCAGCTGGTCAAGGCGACATCGCTGGTCTCGCTGATCACGCTGACCGATATGACGTTTCGGGCCAAGGAAATCGCTCAGGTCGAGTATGACCCGGTCCCCGTCTACCTCGCCCTGCTCTTGTCCTATTTCATGGTCTGCTATCCGATCGCCCTGCTTGGGCGATGGGTGGAACGGTGGGTGACGCCGGTCAGGGAGGCGGGTCGTGGGATTTGACTTCAGCTTTGCCCTGTCAACCGTGCCGGCAATCCTGGGCGCTATCGGCATGACCCTGCTAGTGGCGGTTGCGAGCTGCGTCGGCGCCGCCGCCCTTGGCTTCTGCCTTGAGATCGTGCGACGCATGGGTGGCATCGTCGGCCTCCTCGTGCGCTTCCTCATCGACTTCATCCGGGCGACGCCAGTGCTGGTATGGCTCTATTGCCTGTATTTCATCCTGCCCTTCTACGGGGTGCGCCTGAGCGCGCTGACGGTCGGGATCGTCGGTCTCAGCCTCTATTACAGCGGCTATCTGGCCGAGGTCTTCAAGGCTGGCGTCGACGCGATCGCCAAAGGCCAGCAGGAGGCGGCAAAGGCACTGGGGATTGGCCGGATCGATACGGTCGTCTTCGTCATCGCGCCGCAGATGCTGCGCAACATTGCTGCGCCCATGGGCAACTACTTCGTCTCCATCCTCAAGGCCACGCCTTATCTGGCGGTTCTGGCCGTTCCAGAAATGCTCGGCGCCGCCTTCGACATCGCCTCCGACACCTATCGCTATGCGGAACCGCTTACCGTGGCCGGTATCATCTTCCTCGCGCTGGCCCTCACCATCTCGCAGGGCGTCAAATGGCTGGAGAAGCGCCTCGCCGTTTCCACAGTGCGATGAGCATCTCCCGAGGAATGGCAGCTATGAACCTTTGCTTTCAGAAAGACCCGCTTTCCATGCAATCTTCCCCACAGAACCTGGCCGTCGAAATCGACGCCCTTCACAAATGGTATGGCACCTTTCATGTGCTGAAGGGCATCGACCTCACGGTCGCGCATGGTTCCCGCATCGTCATCTGCGGCCCGTCCGGGTCGGGCAAGTCCACCCTGATCCGCTGCATCAATGGCCTGGAGGCATATCAGCAGGGAACCATACGACTTGATGGGACCAGACTCGGAGAAGACGCCGGGCTAACCGCGCTGGCCCGCAGGCAGACCGGCATGGTTTTCCAGAACTTCAACCTGTTTCCGCATCTTAACGTGCTTTCCAACTGCACTCTAGCCCTGCGCCGGGTGGCAGGCATGGCGCGCACCGCGGCCGAAGCCCTGGCACATCACTATCTGGAGAAGGTCCGCATTCCCGAGCAGGCATACAAATATCCCGCACAACTGTCTGGTGGCCAGCAGCAGCGGGTGGCGATCGCAAGGGCGCTGTGCATGAGCCCGCGCCTGATGCTGTTCGACGAGCCGACCTCGGCTCTCGATCCGGAGATGATCCGCGAGGTTTTGGACGTCATGACTGAGCTTGCCCAGGACGGCATGACCATGATCTGCGTCACCCACGAGATGGGTTTTGCCCGCGAAGTGGCTGATGAGGTCGTGTTCATGGATCAGGGCACGATCGTGGAGCAGGCGGAACCTGCCACCTTCTTCTCTGCGCCGAGCCACCCGCGGGCCCGCAACTTCCTCAGCAACCTCTTGCACTAACATGGTGGCTGTCACGCCGGCGGGCGAAACGCGCATCTGGACGACCCTGGACCTGGAAAAGGACGGAAAGCAGCATGGCTTTCTGCGTCTGCCATTCTCGACTGACCTTTCCGCATACGGCACTATCCCCATTCCGATCACCTGTATTCGGAATGGCGAGGGGCCGACGGCGCTGCTGGTCGCAGGCAATCACGGTGACGAATATGAGGGCCAGATCGCACTGGGCAACCTGGCTCGGCAGATCGAGCCAGCAGACGTCCGTGGCCGCATCATTATCCTGCCTGCCCTGAATTACCCGGCCGTAGCCGCCGGTCGGCGGCTGTCCCCACTCGATGAGGGCAATCTGAACCGCCTGTTTCCGGGCAAAGCCAACGGCACACCGACCGAAATGATTGCCCACTACGTGGCGTCGGTTCTTTTGCCCCTGTCCGATCTCGTGATAGACCTGCACTCTGGCGGAAGATCGCTCTCCTATTATCCATGCTGCCTGATCCGGGATGGCGGGATCGAGGCCGAAACGGCGAAGCTAGTCGAACTGATGAAAATCTTTGGCGCGCCCGTCGGGTCCATCAGCGATGGTTCAGGCGGAGGCGCTTCGACAACACTGTCGGCTGCGGCCCAATCTTGCGGCGTTCCGGCTCTTACTGCGGAACTGGGAGGTGGCGGCGGTGTTTCACGCGCAGGGGAAGCGATTGCAACACAGGGTCTTCGCCGTGTTCTCAGACATATCGGCATCTTGCCCCGCGTCGAAACCGAACCGCCCCCACCCGTGCGCATGATGAGAGTGGAGGGCAAAGATGCGTTCATCCACGCTGCCTGTCGCGGAATCTTCGAGCCCTGTATCGGGATTGGCGACAGCGTTCACGCTGGCCAGTGCGCTGGTCTCATCCATCCCATCGAGGGAGCGCATCGGCCGACCGAAGCCATATACTTCACGAAATCGGGCTTTGTTGCCTGCTGTCGCTTCCCGGCAATCACGGATCCCGGAGACTGCCTGTTCAAATTACTGTCGGATATTGAACGTCTTTAGGACATCGCTAATCCGGTTAGCGTTGAGTCCAGGAGTGGCTATCGGAGAAGCTGAAGGCCTCGCCAAAGCTCTTCGCCGAAGGGACGACGGCACCGAGGCCCCGTCCCGGCCGCCGACGGACCAAGACCAGACAGCTCAGGGCCGCTGCACGCGGTCGCCAGCTATGGCACGGCAACGATCCACGGGGCGCGGCTTATGCGTGAAACTGTCATGCACTGACTCCGCCTTTGGAAAGGGCGCGTGAGTTTGTCGGGGAACGTGATTGCATCACGGAAAAGTCGCCCACATTGCGTACAACGTCGAATGCGCCCTCGGGTGAATTTCGCCAAATATTCATAGCCAACGATCTTCTTTGTGCGAAGATTCGGTGCCTCCAGACTGCGCTGCGTTGGAACAAATCTTCCCTCCGCGCCGTTCTCACTGCAAGTAATGCGTGGGAGACCAGTTTTGGCACCAAGAGCAAATTGGAAGGGTTTTCTGACGGTCGCTGAGGTCTCTTGCCCGGTAGCCCTTTATACGGCCGCTTCGACCTCTGAGCGTATCGCCTTCCATACTCTCAACCGCGCCACCGGCAATCGTGTCCGGCGCCAGTTCATCGATAGCGACACAGGCAAGCCCGTCGACCGGGATGATCAGGTCAAAGGCTATGAAGTGGGCTCGGGCGAATACATCATCCTCGATCCCGATGAAGTGGCGGCGGCGGTTCCGAACAGCGACAAGACCCTTTCGGTCTCGACCTTCATTGGTTGCGGTGACATCGACGACGTCTATTTCGACAAGCCCTATTATCTGGCGCCCACCGATCGCCATGCTGAGGAAGCGTATGCACTGATCCGGGAGGGTATGCGCAAGAAAATGGTAGCAGCGCTTGCGCAGACCGTTTTGTTCCGCCGCGTCCGTACCGTGCTGATCCGAGCCCACGGGACAGGATTGATCGCGACAACCCTTAACTTTGATTACGAAGTCCGCTCGACGAAGGATGCATTTGATAGCGTGCCCGATCTCAAGATCAAGGGCGAGATGCTGGAGTTGGCGGAGCACATCATCAAGACCAAGAGCGGCAAATTCAACCCCAAGGACTACGATGATCGCTACGAGGCGGCCCTCGCCGAGGTGGTAAAAGCCAAGATCGAAGGTCGAAAAATCGATGTCCGTAAGGAGCCCCGTCAGGACAAGGTGGTCGATCTGATGGCCGCCCTGCGGGAGAGCGCAGGCCTCGTCGGCAAGAAGAAGACAGCTAGTCGCAAAACTGCGAACTCGAAAGCGACCGCTGCCAAGGCAAAAGTCACGCCGACACGCCGAAAGGCGAGCTGAGAATGGCAACCCTCGAACCCTATCGCCGGAAGCGTAATTTCAGCGAGACCTCCGAACCCAAAGGCCGGAAGGCCCGGAAGACCGGCAACGCCTTCGTCATCCAGAAGCATGCCGCCACGCGTCTGCATTATGATCTGCGATTGGAAATGGACGGCGTGATGAAGAGCTGGGCGGTGACTAAGGGCCCGAGCCTGGTCCCTGGCGAAAAGCGATTGGCCGTCCATGTCGAGGACCATCCGCTCGAATACAACGACTTCGAAGGTACGATCCCGAAGGGCGAATATGGCGGCGGCACGGTCATTATCTGGGACCGAGGCACATGGAATCCGGTTTTTGATGCCCACAAAGGCTATGCCAAGGGCCATCTGGAATTCGAACTGGTGGGGGAAAAGCTCTCGGGCCGATGGCACTTGGTCAAGATGGCTGGAAAGCCATCCGAAAAGCGTGAGAACTGGCTGCTGATCAAGGGCGAGGACGATGCCGCCCGCATCGCTGGTGATCCAGACATCCTTGAGGAACGTCCGGAATCGGTGAAGACCGGACGCGAGATTGAGGAGGTCGCCGGTGAGGCGCCGGGCTGGTCATCGAAAACCGGAAAGATCGCCAAATCACCAGCACGAAAACCAGCCAAGACCGCGAAGGTGGCAGAGCCCGAGGCGGCCCTGGAGCTTCCCGATCCTGGCTCGATAAAAGGTGCGAAAAAGGCACCGCTGCCCGACTTCGTCGAGCCAACCCTCGCCACGCTAATGACGGCGCCGCCGACCGGTCAACGCTGGATTCACGAGATCAAGTTCGACGGCTATCGATTGCAAGCGCGCGTCGAGGCCGGCCGCGTGAAGCTCCTAACCCGCAGCGGTCTCGACTGGTCCAAAAAGTTTGGCAAGGACGTCGTTGCCGCCTTTCAGGCGCTGCCCATAGGGACAGCGCTGATCGATGGCGAACTGGTGGTTGAGAAAGGCTCGGGTGCATCGGATTTTTCCGCGCTGCAGGCCGACCTCAGTGCTGGCCGTTCCGATCGCTTTGTCTTTTACGTCTTCGACCTCATCTATCTCGATGGGTATGATCTCCGCGGCCTTTCACTGCTCGAGCGCAAGACCATGCTGGAAAAGGTCGTGGGCTCTGAGCCCGACGTCATTCGTTACAGCAGCCATTTCGAGGAAAATGGCGGTCTTGTGCTGCGACATGCATGTCGGCTGAGCTTGGAAGGCGTCATTTCGAAACTCAGGGATGCGCCGTATCGATCCGGGCGCAGCAAGACCTGGGTCAAATCGAAGTGTTCTGCCCGCCAGGAGTTCGTCGTCGCCGGCTATGTGCCGTCCTCGACCTCGCGCAAAGCCATCGGCTCCCTGGTGCTAGGCGTCTATGATAACGGTAGACTGGAGCATGTGGGCCGCGTCGGCACCGGATTCACCGGCGCCGTTGCTGAGGACCTGTTCAAGCGGCTCGACAGGATGCGAGTCCCAGCGAGTCCCTTCGCCGAAAAGCTAACCGCCGAGGAGGCACGACTTGCGCGATATGTTCGTCCCGAGCTGGTGGCGGAGGTCGAGTTTCGCGCCTGGACGGCGGACGGACATCTACGCCACGCCTCGTTCCGGGGGCTGCGAGAGGATAAGGCCGCCAGCGAGATCGTGCGGGAAATCCCGAAGAGCAAGACGGCAACGACAAAGCCGCAGCGGCGCACCGTCACGCTCACCCATCCTGATCGGGTCTATTGGCCCGACGAAGGCGTCACCAAGGAAGGGCTTGCCGACTATTACACCGAGGTTTGGCGCTATATTGCGCCCTATATCGGCGGTCGCCCACTGGCATTGCTGCGCTGCCCAAGCGGGATCACCGGTCAGACGTTCTTCCAGAAGCACGCCTGGAAAGGGCTCAACAAGAACATCGTGCTGGTCACTGACCCCAAGGACAGCGCCGATGATCCACTGATTTCGATCAACGACCTCGACGGATTGATGGGCCTCGTGCAATCCGCCGTCCTGGAAATCCATCCCTGGGGCTCGACGGTCGCGGATTGGGAGCGGCCCGATACGATTATCATGGATCTCGATCCCGGCGAGGGTGTCGTATGGGAGACGATCATCACGGCGGCTGAAGAGGTTCGGCAGCGGCTCAAGGACGCGGGTCTGAATGCTTTCGTCAAGACGTCGGGCGGCAAAGGCCTCCATGTCGTGGTGCCCCTCAAGCCCAAGGCGGACTGGCTCGCGGTGAAGGCGTTTACCAAGGCTATGGCGGATAGCATGGCCGCGGACAGCCCCGACCAATATGTGTCGACCATCACCAAGTCGAAGCGTCGCGGCAAGATTCTGATCGACTATCTGCGCAATCAGCGCGGCATGACGGCCGTGGCCCCTTATTCGACACGCGCCCGGCCAGGCGCTGCGGTGTCGATGCCGCTCGCCTGGAAGGAGTTGGGCCCGGGAATCGGCCCGGATTATTTCACCGTGGATAACACACCCACGCGGCTCGCCGCACTGACATCGGACCCCTGGGAACAGTTTCGCGCCGCAGCCGAGCCGCTGGTCGTTTCGGCCGGCCGCAAACGCAAAGTGGGCTAGCGAGGTTGGCCATGAAGCTCGTTCAGATCCTGCTTCCGCTGACCGACAATGACGGGAAGCCCTTTCCGCCCCAGATGTTCGAAACCCTCAAAGCGGATCTGACCAAAGCGTATCAGGGCGTGACGGCGTTTGTGCAGGCGCCCGCCCGGGGGCGCTGGTCCCAAGATAACGCCAGCGCGGCCGAGGAAGACATCGTCATTTTCGAAGTGATGATTGCAGACCTGGATTTGGGCCAATGGCAACAGCGCCGCGGCGACCTGGAAAGCCGGTTTCGGCAGGAGCGGGTTGTGATCCGCCATATGGGCATCGGACTGATCTGAGGTGCGGCCATGCCTTCCAAGCTGATCCGCAAAACCAGCTATGATGAGGAGCGCCGTGTCTCTCGGTGTGGTTTGTGCCCAGCCGAAACCGATACGATTACGAGGGTATCCCGCCGGACGTCATTGCGGATTTCCGCCGTGCGTTCTCAAAGGGCAGTTTCTTCAATGCCCATATCCGCAATCGCTTTCCGTATCGACATGTAGATGACGCCGAGGATTGAACGCGCTATTTCCGCTTCTGTTTGGCCTCCGAACCGATGCTTTTACGCAGCGCATCCATTATGTTGATAACGTTGCTCGCCGGCTCCTCACGTGCAGTCTTAGGCTTCGCCACGCGCTTCTTGCCCTTTTTCTTGGCTGCAATGATATCGAGCAGTTTCTTCTGGACCGGGTCGTCGACCATTTTCGGGTTCCAGGGTGCGGTACGCTCGTCGATCAGCCTGGTGACAAGCGTCATGAGCTTGGGATCGGGTTTGCCTTCTTTGATGTGGCCGAAATAGTCGGTTTCGTCGCGCACCTCGTCGCCATAGCGCAGGGTCCACAAAATAATGCCTTTGTCCCGCGGTTCGAGCATCACCGCTCGTTCCCGGCGATACATGACCAGCCGTGAAATCCCTACGGTGTCGGTCGACGCCATCGCATCTCGAATGACGGAGAAGGCTTCCTCGCCGACGGTGTCGTTCGGTGTCAGGTAGTGGGGTTTGTCATACCAGATCCATTCGATGGTATCGCGCGGGACAAAGCTCTCGATATCAATAGTGCGCTTGCTCTCCAGCGCCACTGCCTCAATCTCTTCGTCTTCGAGCATGACGTAGTCGTCTTCGCCACGCTGATAGCCTTTGACCTCGTCGTCTTCGTCGACAGGCTTGTCGGAGATGGCATCAACGTACTGACTAACGACCCTGTTGCCGGTCTTGGCATTGAGGGTGTGGAAGCGGACTTTTTCATTTTCCGACGTCGCAGGCGTCATCGCTACCGGACAGGTGACCAGTGAGAGCTTGAGATAGCCTTTCCAGAATGAGCGCGGCGCCATATGAGATCTTCCCCGAGAATGCAGAAACAACGGGATCGGCGCGGGTTTTGTTCCTGAATTGGCGGCGCTTTCAGTTGTCCGGAAACTTAGAGAGCGTCACCCATGCCGGGGCATGATCGCTGGCCTTGTCCCATCCGCGAACCTCGCGGTCGACATTCGCGTCACGAAGCTGATCCTTGAGGCTAGGAGAAAGAAGAAGGTGATCGAGCCTGAGACCAGCATTTCGACCCCAGGCATTCCGGAGATAATCCCAGAAGGTGTAGATCCGTTCTCCCGGATGGCGCGAGCGGATAGCATCAGTCCACCCCTGGTCGAGGAGGCGTTGATAAGCCCTGCGGACCTGGGGCCGGAACAGGGCGTCATCGACCCATCGCTCCGGTTTGTAGACGTCGAGCTCAGTGGGCATGACGTTGAAATCCCCGACCAGCATGACCGGAGCACCCGTCGCCAGCAGGGCGGCCGCATGGTCGATCAGCCGATCGAACCATGCAAGCTTGTAATCGAATTTCGGACCGGGTGCTGGATTTCCGTTGGGGAGATAGAGGCATCCTATCAAAACGCCTTTCACCGCCGCTTCAATGTAGCGGCTGTGCTCGTCCGCAACATCGCCTGGTAATCCGCGTCGCGTCTCTATGGGATCGCTGCCCTTGGAGAGAATGGCGACTCCATTCCAACGGCTCTGCCCATGCCAGATCGCTTCATAGCCTGCTCCACGAAGAGGAGCCGTAGGAAACTTGTTCTGTGGAGCTTTCAACTCCTGGAGGCAGACGATATCGGGCTGTGCCTGCTCGAGCCACCGAAGGAGTACGGACAGGCGACCATTGACTCCGTTGACGTTGAACGTAGCAACGTTCAAGTCTCGCTGGCCACGGGCGTTAGTCTCCACGATCGGTCAGGATTTTCGATCGCCGCGGTCGCCTTCGCCGGGTTTGCTAACGGTCTTCGCCTTTTTCCGGCGATCCTGTGACAAGGACTTGCCGACATCGACGGATTCCTTGAACTGGCCTTTCTCGTCGCGGCGGACATAGCGCTTGTCGGTGCCGGTATCGATGAGTTCGCGTTTGGTCATGGTACTTTCCTCCAGATATCTCTGATCAGGCGACGCCCTTGCCGCCAGTCACGCCGTAAACCTCACCATTGATGAAGCTGGCCTCTTGTGACGCTAGCAGGACGTAGACGGGGGCGAGTTCCACCGGCTGACCCGGACGCCCGAAGTCGCTATCTTCACCGAACCTGGTGACCTTCTCGTCAGGCTGGCCACCACTGGGCTGCAGCGCCGTCCAGAATGGCCCTGGCGCTACGACATTGGCGCGGATGCCTTTCTCGATGAGCTGCTTGGCCAGAGCTTTGGTGTACGCGACGATGCCGGCCTTGGTCGTGGCGTAGTCGAGAAGGATGGCCGAGGGCTGATAGGCTTGAATAGATGCCGTGGTGATGACCGAAGCTCCCGGGGGCAGATGCGGCACGGCAGCTTGGGTAATCCAGTGCAAGGCATAGAGATTGGTCTTCATGGTCTTGTCGAAATCATCGGTGCTCAGCTCGTAGATGCTTTCGCGATATTGCTGACGCCCGGCATTGATCACCAAAATGTCGAGTCCACCGAGCTTCTGAACGGTCTGCTCCACCAGATCGCGACACCAGGTCTCGTCCTGGATGTCGCCAGGGAGCGCTACGGCCTTACGGCCTTCGGCCTCGATCAGGGCGATGACCTCGTCCGCATCGGCTTGTTCCTGCTTCAGGAAGGAGATCGCCACATCGGCGCCCTCCCGTGCGAAGGCGATTGCGACGGCTCGACCGATACCAGAGTCCCCCCCGGTAATGAGCGCCTTGCGTCCGCTCAGCTTTCCAGAACCGCGATAACTATCCTCGCCATGATCGGGGACCGGATTCATCTTGGCTACAAGGCCTGGCATCGGCTGCGGTTGACGAGGAAAAGGTGGCTTCTTGTACTGGTTCCGGGGATCCTGGATGCTCAAGCGATCAACCATTGTTCTGCCTCTTTCTCTATTGTTTGAAGAACGAATGAGTAGCAGACGGCCTTTGTTCCATCGCTTCAGGCACGGGAGCATCCTAAGTCTGCCCCAGACGCTCTGGTCGGCTAATTTGCGCCGCTCCAGTGTGAAACATGGTGCTATCTCCTTACCCCGCCTCAACTGTCAAACCACGGTTTCCCCGCAATGTTCCCGTGGACGTTCCGGCACCTGCGGTTCGTCGGAACGGAATTTCCGAGACAATCAGGACAGGTTGAGAGCTTGGTAGTAGATCTGAGGTAAGGACATGCGACCAAACAAAGAGAACGGCTGAAACATTCGTGGCGTCATTCAGCAGGGAATATCCGGCGACAAGAAGCCGGGATTCGATCCCGCGGCAGCGCCACTGAAACAGATTCCGAGGCGGCAGGCGAGACTTTGGAGCCAGACCACGTCCGTATAGCGCGCCAGGATCACCTTCATCCTGATGGCAGAGATTGGCAAGGGATCACACGCCGAAGCGATGAGACCGTTCGAATCGGGGACCGGAAAAGCGCCGGCGCGTCGCCGGCGGCCATGACTCCTTGTCTTTGCCGGCATTCTGGTTGTGGTCGCGGTCTGGCTGACTTTGACGTTGGTTTGACCGTATGGCGTGCGCCGAAGGGAACATCTGGCCATAAGGCCGGTTAGGGAGCGTCACACAACTGCGGCGTTCGGCTGTATGCGGTGTCAACGGCAGGCAGGACATGATGTCGATTGCAGATCCATCTTCAATCCCGGTCAAGCGCAGGACGCGCTACGGCTGGCTGCTGGTAGGCTTCGCGCTCGGCGGTTTCTTTGACGGGATCGTGCTGCACCAGATATTGCAGTGGCATCACCTGCTCTCCGGTCTGGACGATCCGCTTGGATCCGACCTTCGCTTCCAGATCACCATGGACGGGCTTTTCCATCTCCTGATGTATCTGGTAGGGATGGCCGGCACCGTGCTTCTGGTAGCCGGGCGCGCCGCAGGTGGCCGCGCCGGCACCACGAGCGAGATCCTGCGGCTGGTCCTGATCGGCTTCGGGACATGGCACGTCATTGATGCGATGGTCTCCCATTGGTTGTTGGGCCTTCATCGCATTCGAATGGACAGCGATGTTCCGCTCTTCTGGGATGTCGCATGGCTGATTGTCTTCGGCATTCTGCCGCTGCTGATCGCGGTGCTGCTGCCGCCGAAAAGCGGTCCTTCCCGTGGAGCCGCCGCAGCCATCATGACGGTGGCGCTATCTGCCGGGATCGCAGCCGGCGCAGGTCCTCGATACAGTGAAGTGAGCGAGACCATCGTCGTCTTCCGCCAGGATATGGACCCTGCGCAGATGATGGCGGCGGTACTGCGCGCCGATACCACGATGCGCTGGACCGATGCCAGTGGCACGATATGGGCGGTGGACAACGTGTCATGGCATGGCGTTGCCACACTCTATGGAGAGGGTGCGCTGCTGGTCGGCTCGAGTCCTGCGCTCGGCGGGTGCCTCGCCTGGACCCGACGGACATGAAGGACGCCGACGCGCAGCCGTGGCAGGAATCCGAAATTTGGGACTGCATCGTGATCGGCGGAGGGCCGGCCGGCCTTTCGGCAGCCACGTATCTGGCGCGCTTTCGCCGCAAGGTTCTGGTGGCTGATGCTGGCGACGGTCGCGCATTGCGGATACCGCAGATCAACAACTGTCCAGGCTTTCCGGACGGGATCAGCGGTAGGGAACTGGTGGCAAGGCTGCGCCGGCAGGCCACCCGTTACCATGTTCGGTTCATTGATTGCCCGGTGGAGCGTATCGAACGCACTGATGAAGGATTCACCGCTAGATGCGAAACGCAAACGTTCAGTGCGAAGCGGCTGCTCCTGGCCACAGGCGTCGTCGATCTCGCGCCGGAGCTTCCGGAAATCGAAAGAAACATCGAACGCCGCGCGCTCTGCCTTTGTCCGCTCTGCGACGGCTATGAGGCGATCGGCAAGAAGATCGGCGTCATCGGCTGCACCGATCATGCCCTGCGCGAGGCCGTTTTCCTCAGGACATATTCGGTTCACGTATCGATCCTGGTGAACGAACCTGAAGACTTGTCATCAGCCATCCGCTCAGAAGCCACGAGGGTAGGCGTTACCCTCCTGGACACCGTCGACGACATCGTCTCGGGCCGCACAGGCTATGAAGTAATGCTCCGCAACGGGACACGACACGAATTCGACGTCATCTATCCGACGCTCGGCTGTGACGTTCGGTCGGAACTGGCGGTTGATCTGGGAATCCTGTGCGATCAGAATGGCCACATTCGCGTGGGGCCTCACCAGCAGACCAGCATCGAAGGCGTCCACGCCGCCGGGGACGTAGTTCAATCGCTGAGCCAGATCGCCGTTGCCTTCGGTCAGGCCGCGACGGCCGCCACAGCCATTCACAACAGCCTCGCGTAAGATCGAGGTGACGAAACCGAACCGTCAGGCGATCAGAGCCAGTCAATCGCAGGACGGCTGATCATCAGCCAGAAGATGGCGACCACGGCTGCAAAGGCCGGGAAGCCGAACGCGAACCACCAGCGGAAAAGCTGATAGTAACGCTGGGGCAAGGAGTTGCCTGAGGTGGCCGCCTGTGCAGCCAGATCGCGCATCTCCATTTGCATCCAGACGACGGGAAGCCAGAACAGGCCGGTGACAATGTAAAGAAGTATCGACAGCACGATCCATCCCTCCCACAGGGAATACCCCGTATGCCAGGCGAGAGCGACGCCTGTAACCGGCTGCGCAATTACGGCGGTCGCGGTGAACAAGAAATCAGCAATAACGACGATGCGGGCTACGGCATCAATCGATGCAGCGTTGCCGGTCCGATGCGCGAGCAACATAAAGAAGGCGATGCCGGCACCCGTACCAAGCAGAACGGCAGCCCCGATGATGTGGAGGAACTTCAGACCGAAATACAGCATCAGCGTTCCTCCAGGATTGCCAGGGCCGCGAAATGCAGGACGAGGATCGGCAGGATCTTCAGGAAGGGACCAAGCGGTTCGGACCACAGATCTGGCCGCAGGATCGTTCCTGCCACGGCGTAGAACACTGAGACGGCGATCGCTCCCCAGAGCCCGGCCCGGCTGGTCCTCCGCCAGGCGATCATCGCGCCCACAGCCATGTCGGCGATCGCACCAGCCACGACGGCGGGCGCCGACAGGGCGCTGACGGCCGTATTGTCCAACAGGTCGATGCCGATGTTCCAGCCAATGCTCAGTGAGATGACCCCGGTCGTGATCCAGAAAACCGGAAGCACGACGAAGATCGCCGGCTTTATGAAGTAGAGCCTGGCGAACCACCTGTCCTGAATAGTCGCGGGTGCGGCCGTCAGGGCGGATGCGAGGCTCGTCGGTATGATCCCCGTAAGAGTGGTCCAGCGGTCGGGATCGCCGGTGGCCCCACGGGTGATTTCGCGCGCCACGTTCGTTCGCATAGGCGACCGCCAGCCGAGCCACCCAGCAAAATCGCCATGACGATACAATAAACCGGCAGCCCAGTCGGGCAGAGTGAACGATCGTTGGGGCGGCCAGCCGAGCCAGAGCCGGTAGAGCGCTATGACCTCACCCATCGTCAGGGCGTCCGGGCCTGCCAGGTCGACCGCGAGCCGGGTGGGGCTGCCGGGCCTGAGAAAGAAAGACACGGTCGATACGACGTCGTCCAGCTGCACGACCTGAAGCCGTCCCGTGTTCGGCATCGTCGGCAGAACGGGCAGCGCGGCCAAACCGCGAAACAGGGCGCTGGCGCCGAAGACCGGGCGGCCCAGCACCACCGAGGGCCGCAAAATGATCCAGTCGAGATCACGCTGCGCCAGCGCATCGTCTCCTGCCAGCTTCGTCGCGGAGAATTCCGACGGCTGATCACGTTCCACGCCGATCGCCGAGAAATGGATGACTTTGCACACGCCCGCCTGCTCGCATGCCTCGAAGAGCGCTGTCGCGGCCCTGTCGTGGACCGCTCGAGGGTCGTCGCGCGAACTCCGCTGAAGCGATCCCGCGCAGTTCACCACGGCGTCAACGCCTTCCAGCTGCGCAAGCCAGTCTCCGGCGCGAATAGCCTGCGACATGTCGAGAACGATACTCTCGCCGCGATGAAGACCCGGCGCCGCATCATGTCGGACGACGCCGCGGATATCATGACCTTCGGTGACGAGGCGGGCGCAAATCGCAGAACCGATCAGCCCGTTGGCGCCCGTGACGAGAACCTTCATGATCGGGACTTCGCTCCCGCCAGAGCTCGCGCTTCGAGCGGCGCGGTGGCGGGACCGGACAATACTGCGCCATCTTCGTCGAAGCGCGATCCGTGGCAGGAGCAGTCCCAGGTCCGGTCGATGGCATTCCACCCGACCACGCATCCGAGATGGGTACAGATGGCCGACCCTGCCGTGACCGCGCCGTCGGCATCCTTCAATACAGCCAGTTGCTCACCCTTATGCCGGATGACCCCGCCTTCGCCCTGGGCGATATCCTCCAGCTTTGAAATGCGCGATCCGAAAAGCCGTTCTCCGGCAAAGTGGGTGGCTGTCTTGACGTTTTCCACGACGAATGTGGGGCCGCCGGCGACCGGCTTCACCCGTGTGGTGTCGTACAGGTCGGCGCAGGGGTGGGTCTTCTCCAGAATTCGGGCCGCAAGAATCTCGCCGGCAACGGCTCCCTGTGTGATCCCCCACGCATTGAAGCCGGTAGCGACAAGCAGGTCCGGCTTGCCGGACGTGGCGGGCCCAACGAAGGCCATCCCGTCCATGGGGCGGAAGTCCTCGTTGATCCACAGATGCGTCGGGTCGTCCCCGCCGAAACTCCGCTTGAGACAGGCCAGGAGATCTGCGACGGCTTCGCTTGCAGCCCCTTGCTCACCAGTCTTGAATTCCCCGCCTGCGGCGATGAGGTAATGCTTCCCGTCCCTTGTCGCCGTCCGGAAGGAATGGGATGGATTGCCCGCGCTCAGAAACATGCCTTCTATCTGCATGTCCTGCGCCAGCGGTACGGCGGCGACCGGATGCGCAAACGGAAACGCCTTGGCAAAGAAAAGACCGTCGCCCGTGACGGGCATCTGCGTTGCGACGATCACTTTGCCTGCGGTCACTTTGGAGCGGTTCACCGAAAGCCTGTAAGGCGGCCCGTCCTCGACCTCGACAACCCGGCTTCGCTCGAAGACGGGTATACCCGCCTCGGCAACGAGTTGAGCCAGCCCGGAGAGATAGAGATAGGGATCGAATTGATACCGTCCTACGAACCGTAGCGCGCCATGGGTCTCGAAAGGGAGACCCGCAGACGGCAGCAACTCCGCCGGCAAGCCGAGTGAGGACGCCGCCTCCGCTTCCGCTTCGATGTGGTCGAGCTGCTGTGCGCTCTCGGCGTAGAGATAGGCGGGCTTGTCCTCCAGGCCTGCGTTTTCGGGCAGTGACGAACTTATCCCGACGATCTTGGTGATCGCCGCCTGGTTCGCATCTGCGTAGAGTTTTGCCTTGTCGAGTCCGAAATCGCGAATGAGCGAGCCATATTTCAGCCCGTGCTGCGAGCTGACCTTTGCCGTAGAGCGGCCCGTGGCCTGCCTGCCGATCTGCCGCGCCTCGTAGACCGCGACGCTTAAACCACTCTGCCTCAACTCATAGGCGGCATGCAGGCCGACGATCCCCGCACCGACGATCGCAACATCGACATCCATGTCCGTATTGACCGCGGGGAATTCGACCGGAGGCTGACAGTCGAGCCAGAAGGGAATGCCAGGTCTAGTAGGCATCGTTGTCCAGCTCCGGTTCGTTTTGCCGGGTGGCGGGGGCGGAGCGGCTGAAGACGTCGTCCCGCGAGGCTTCTAGTTCGGACAATGACTTGGCGAGGACGGTTCCCCACACCACGTGCACCGCTGACATCAGCAGGTTTCTCTGGGTAGGATGACGGCTCGCGGGTGACAGTACCCCGAACGCGGGAATCCAGCCAAGATAGCTCGCCGCCCAGATCGCTACACCATAGGCAAATCCGGTACCGCGTTGTTTTGGCAAAAGGGCGAAGAGAGCGCCAGTAAGCGCTCCATAGGCCAGATGACCAAACACGGTCCGGTTACTGGCTGCCTTTTCCTCGCTGCCCAGGCCAAGCTGATCGATGATCTGCCGGGGCGGCAAGGGGTAACGCTTGTCATCCTCCAGCAGCGGGTGGAGCCGCCGCATCGCCATCGTCATGGCGACCGTCGCCGCAATACCCGCACAACCTCCCAGAACGATACGGTACAAGCCAGTCTCCTTCGCCTCGACGCAATCAGCAGGACCGAGGTCAGCGTTTTGCGGTATCGTCATCCATCTCGGTGCGTGAAAGAAATTGCTCCGTGGTGGATGGCAGATTTTTCTGCAGCCATTCCGCCATGGCAACCTCTTCACGAAGGTTCTGCTCGCAGACACGCGCGATTTCCATCTCGCCCAGAGACTGAGCGGCCGCAATGAGGATCGTATAGGACGCGATCTCCATGTGCTCGAAGGTGTAGCTGGCAAGAGAGCCCTTCATCACCTCGTCGCCGGCGAACATCCCGCTCAGCGATTGGGCGGTGGCCATCAGCTTTCCGCCGACGTCCTTCATGGTCGAGGATCCTTCATCAAGACCGTCGAGGCAGGCCTTCAGGCGAGCAGCCTGTTCTCTGGTTTCCTCGACGTGCAAACGAATACGGTCGCTCAGCTCGGGATAGTTATCGAGGCGGCTCAACTGTCCATTCAACATGGTTTCAGCTTGCTCCTCCATGGCATGGGCATCTCTCAACCATTGGACAAGCCACTCGCGGGATTCCGGCATCTTCGTCTCCTTTGCTTGGGCTGGCCTAACCGTGGTGACGGACGATTGTTCCCTTTCCACCGGAACTCACGATAGGGGAACTTTTTCCAATGGCTAACGGGTTCGGGCCACCTGGAGGCGACGATTGGCAGCACCGCGAAGATCTTCCTTTCCGGAAAGCTACCCAACCAGCGGCCACGTTTGAATGGAGGCGCGCATGCAACTTTTAAGAACCGACGTGAACCATGTGACCGGGCCAAAAGGCCAGCCCATTCTGCAGGTTATGTTTTGCGGCGAAGGCGGCGATTGCGTCACCGTCGATATGACGAGCGTCGACCTGCCAGACGACGCTTCGGCCATCGAACGAGCGCGGGCTATCCTTGTCCAGACGGCAACATTCAATCTGGCGGCCAACGATTATGATGCGCGAAGCAACGGAAGCTTCGACGAGTTGTCTGTCACCACCGCAAGCGCCGGAACCGACCAGGTCTACATCTTCGAGTATCGTGACGGTGATGGCGGACGTCAGGTGCCGCCCTGCACGATGCCGAGCTTCGATGCAGCGCGCGAGGAGGCGATTCGCTCCGCCGTTGACCTTCTTCCCGATCTCCAGCCGGGCACGGACGATCTAACTGGCTGGCTGGTACGCATACGCGATGCCAATGGTGAATTGCTTTGCACCATCGATGTTGCTGAAGCCCAGGCAAATCTTGAGGTGGGCCAGTGAATGCCGGCGGACATGCTCGGCGTGAAGCCGTTTGCACGAGCAACCTGTCAGCTAGCTGGTGGAGGGGCGACGAGTGGCAGCCAACGGCCTGATCCACGGTACTCTCGGGGACACATGCCTCCACTTGTGCGTCGACATGCAGCGCTTGTTTGCGCCGGGCGGGCCATGGGCGGTGCCCTGGACGCAGAAGGTCTTGCCAGCAATCGAGCAGCTATGCGCAAGACACCCCGAAAGAACCATCTTCACGCGCTTCGTCCCGGTCAGCCGCCCGGGCGAAGGCAGAGGCATGTGGGCGCACTACTATCGGCGGTGGGCGAGCGTCACGCTTTCCACCATTGATCCAGGTCTGATTGACCTGATGCCATCGCTCGCAGCCTTCACGCCGCCTGCGAAGCTCCTCGACAAGCGAGTCTACTCACCATGGACCGAAGGCAAGCTCGATGCGATGCTGAACGGCTCAGGCGTCGACACGCTCATCATCACCGGCGGCGAGACGGACGTCTGTGTCCTTGCCGCCGTGCTCGGCGCCGTGGATCGGGGCTTCCGTGTCATTCTGGCGACAGACGGGGTTTTTGGTTCCGCCGACGAGACGCACGACGCTCTGATGGAGGTCTACCGCTCACGCTTCAGCGAGCAGATCGAGGCGGTGACCATGCAGGAAATCCTGGAAAGCTGGCGGTAAGCAGGTTTGGAGGAACGACTATGAAAAGGCTGAGAGACAATGGTCTGACAATCGCATTACTCGCATTATTTCTCTTAAGTCTCGCAGGAATGCTGTGGTCGGGCTGGTTCGCCTTCAATGAGGAACTGAGCGAGCACGGCGCGCCAGGTGTCGGGTTGCTTGCATATCTGCAGAGCGGCGATTTCCTTTCGGCTCTGTTCGAGAACTGGGAAAGCGAATTCCTGCAGATGGCCGCCTATGTGATGCTTACCGCAATGCTGTTTCAACGTGGCTCGGCGGAGTCGCGCGATCCCGACGATCCGGATCGAGCCAATGACGAGGTTCCGACTGGCATCAGGCGAAGACATCCCGTGCTGGCCTGGCTCTATGCCTATTCGCTGGGCATTACACTCGCACTTCTTTTCCTGCTTTCTTTTGCGCTTCACTGGACGAGCAGTCTTTCGGCGGCAAACGAACAAGCCCTCCTTCATGGGGGAAAGATTCATTCCCTTGTCGACCACCTGTTCGATGCACAGCTTTGGTTCGAGTCATTTCAGAATTGGCAGTCGGAGTTCCTTGCGACTGCGGTGCTGGTGATCTTTTCAATCTTCCTTCGCCACAAGGGTTCTCCGGAATCCAAACCGGCAGGTGCGTCGAACTCCGATACCGGCGCATAGTAGAAACTTAAAGATCAGGTGATGTGGGATTTGGTAGAGATACAGCCGCCCCGGACGGGGCGGCTGTAAGGACGATCATGCCGCTTTCGCCATCTCGTTGGCGGATGCGTCGGCCAGGCCCGTCAGGGCCTCGTCCGTCATCGATTCCTCGCCCAGCGTCTGGTCCAGCAGTTTCACCGCATCCTTCATGCCCAGCACTTCGGCCCAGCGCTTCAGAGTGCCATAGCGGGTGATTTCGTAGTGCTCAACGGCCTGTGCTGCTGAGATCAACCCAGCATCCAGCGCCGATGTGCCCTTGAACTCATCCATGATTTCCTCGCCCTCCTCGATGATGCCGTCAATTGCAGGGCAGGTTTTGCCCTGAGCACGCTTGCCGAGCAGTTCGAAGATCTGCTGCAAACGTTCGACATGGATTTCGGTCTCGTCCTTATGCTTCTGAAAAGCCGCCTTGAGATCGTCTGAAGCGGCAGCCCGCGCCATTTTCGGCAGCGCCTTCAGAATTTTTCTCTCCGCGTAATAGATGTCCTTGAGAGTATCGAGAAAGAGGTCGTCCAGCGTCTTTTCCTTAGCCATTTGCAATCTCCTTTGGATTTGGGGCGTTTCCCGATGACCGGACCAAAGCGCTGGCGAGCCGATTTGTTCCGCACCAGCCGTGCTCGCTGATGGAACAAGCGGCAAGCGAAACTGTTCGGACCAGACTGCCGTCGTCGCCGACAGTGAGAAAGCAAAGGAGACGAGATAGTGAGAGCGCTCTGCTGGCATGGCAAAGGTGATATCCGTTGCGATACGGTGCCCGATCCCACGATCGAACACGATCAGGACGTCATCATCAAGGTGACCGCCTGCGCAATCTGTGGGTCCGATCTGCATCTCATGGACGGTTACATGCCGACCATGGAATCCGGCGACGTGCTCGGTCATGAGAGCATGGGCGAGGTTGTCGAAGTCGGTCCCGCACACACAAAGTTCAAGGTTGGCGACCGTGTCGTCGTACCGTTCAATCTGGCCTGCGGTGACTGCTTCTTCTGCCGCAAGCAGATGTTCTCCCTTTGTGACCGCTCCAACCGCAACGCCAACATGGCGATCAAGGCCATGGGCCATTCGCCCTCGGGGTTTCTCGGCTATTCGCATATGCTGGGCGGTTACGCCGGCGGCCAGGCAGAATATCTGCGGGTCCCGTTCGCTAATGTCGGTCCGATCAAGGTTCCGGATGCTATTCCTGACGAGCAGGTGCTGTTTCTCTCCGACATCTTCCCGACCGGCTACATGGCTGCCGAGAATGCGGAGATCGAGGAAGGTGATACCGTCGCCATATGGGGGTGCGGGCCGGTGGGCCAGTTCGCGATCCAGAGCGCCTGGATGCTGGACGCCGGCCGTGTCATCGCAATCGATCGGATACCCGAGCGGCTGGAGATGGCGCGCGTGCACGGGCGGGCCGAGACGCTCGATTTCAGCGCGGTCAAGATATACGATGCCCTGATGGAGATGACCGACGGGCGGGGCCCTGACCGGTGCATCGATTGCGTAGGCACCGAGGCCGACGCCAACGCTTCACTGGATTCTATGCTCGACAAGGCGAAAGCGGCGCTGATGCTCGCCACTGACCGGCCCCATGTCCTGCGCGAGGCGATCATGAGCTGCCGCAAGGGCGGTACGATCTCGGTTCCGGGCGTCTATGTCGGCATGGTCGACCACATCCCATTCGGTGCTGCGATGAACAAGGGCCTCACGTTCCGGATGGGGCAAACCCACACGCAACGCTATCTTGAGCCGCTGCTATCAAAGATTGCCGAAGGTGAGATCGATCCGTCTTTCATCCTCACCCACCGCGCCACGCTGGAGGACGGCCCCGACCTTTACAAAGCGTTTCGCGACAAGACGGACGGCTGCATCAAAGTGATGATGCGACCCTGATAGCCAGGCTACCACCATTCAACAGGAGGAACAGTCATGTCGATGAACCCCGACAACCGGCGTGAGACCGGCGCCAGAAAATACCCCGCGGTTAAACGTACTGAGGAAAGTGAGACGTCACAGGATGCAGCTCTTCCAAAACGTCCGAGCCCTTACGGTCTGACGGAACGTCTCGATGAAACCAACGAAAAGACCCGCCATTCGGATGGCGTCAACCCCTCCCGGAGGCCCACCCCTAGCCCGGCACCGGAGAAGGTCTCGGGCGCCGGCCCGGCGATGGCCGAACATTCGAAGGATGCCAAGGCGCCACGGGCCGGTCGTCAGTCCGGCGCATACAAGAAAAGCTGAAACCGATGAAGGTGGCCAATCTTCAGCTTCAGGGCTTGCTCATGGCAGTCGCTTCGATCAACAACGCGCTGGTGCACAAAGGCATCCTCAACGTCGACGATATCGATCAGGCCCTCCGAAAGGCGGAGGCCAACCTGACCGGCGAAGAGCGCCTGTTCGAGGATATGACGCCTGCGAACCGCGATGCGGTTTGCTTTCCGCTCCGCTTCCTCATGGCCGCAAATAACATGCAGGGCGAGAATGAGATACCGACGTTCTCGGAACTCGCCCGCACGGTTGGAGAGACCAAGGGTCCGTATAACGATCAGCAGTGATTCCGAGATTGGCGGTGAAGCTATCCCGCGACGGATTAACTATCGGGTGAGCGCACCGCACCGAGCGCGCTCACCTGAGATGCGGCGAAATCAACGCGACGCCTTGTACAGTTTGGCGGCGATCTCGTACATTTCCTCAGGCGCATAGTCCGGCGTAAAGGCGGACGGCTCCCCGACCAGTTCCTGGATCTTGCCACCGTCCGGCATGCCTTCCACGACCTCCAGCTCGCCCGGCGGGTCGTCGGGAAGCGCCATCTCGCCCCCGCCCCAGACTGACGCGATCTCCGCGTAGTCGGACGGGCTGAAAGTGTAGAGCCGGCGGTGAGACCCCTCGTCGAGATATTTCTGGCACTCCGGTATATTGCCGAGAGGGATATTGGGCGTTGGCAGCATCTTCTCGATTTCCACGCCGGTGATCTGTTTGAGGGCAAGAGCGTAGGCGTGGGCGTGCACGGAACCACGCACGAGCAGATAGCCGCATACCTCGCGCCCGGTCGGATCGGAGAGGGTTTCATAGACGCGGAGCTTATGAAGCCGCGCGCCGCATTCCAGATGGAAATTGTGAAGAAGGTCGAAGATCACATTGCCAGTGGTGGTGACGAAATCCTTGTTCCAGCTCAAGCCATTGCTGTCGATCGGGACCGCGCCGCCGCCATGCGAAAGGAAGCCGGCCGCCAGTCGCGCATCCTTCATCATCTCGTAAGGCGCCCCAGTGATGTCGGTCGGGCCGGCCTCGTCGGCACCGGGCTCATCCGGGCCGTTGGCGAGCATCGCCACGCCGTTGCTCACAAGCTCGACGTGTCCCAGCTCCTCCGCGGTGATGGCGGCGACGAGGCTGTAGAACGGACGAAGCTTGCTCTTCGAACGGAAGTTGAAGCTCTGGAAGAGGTAATTGCCCAGCGTGGACATTTCCCCGTATTTACCACCCAGTAGCTCCTGAAGGGCAGAGGCGGCGTTTACGTCCTGCTGCAAGGGTGGGGGCAGCTCGATTTGCAGTTTGTCGACGCGTAGGAACATTGCGGTATCCTTTCCGTGAAAAGACGCCTAACCGCATGCGTGGGCGCTTGTTCCCGAATTCCGGTCCACCGCAGCATAAACATAAGGATCAGCACTGCCCTTAATGCCAGGCCTCTAACTGCTATCAATTGTTAGGAGGAACTTCCCCGCCGAGCATGGCGTTGGTCTTTGTTCCCGGGAGCGATGCAGCAATGTATGAGGACAGTAACCCTGCGACTGACAATGTAGTTGAAATGCTCCCCGCTCTGAGGGCGTTCGCCCGCACGTTCTGTAGCAATCAAAATGATGCAGATGATCTTGTCCAGGAAACGCTGGTTCGGGCACTGAATTCCTACGACACTTTTACACCTGGAACACGATTGAAATCGTGGCTCTTCACTATCATGCGTAATGCTTTCTACACGCAGATTAAAAAGTCGTCGCGGGAGCCCGTGGGAGCCATGCGATGCGTTTCAGACAAGCGCAGTATGCCAGCATCACAGGAGTGGACCGTTCACGCGAAGGAGGTGGAAACTGCCATTCACACCCTTCCGGCGCCTCAGCGGGAAGTGTTGGTCCTGATAACAATTGAAGGCATGAGCTATGAAGATGCAGCTCACGTTTGCGGGTGCAACATAGGCACGGTGAAGAGCCGGCTCAACCGCGCAAGGGCGAGATTAGCGGCTCGTTTCGAAAGGGGTGACGCGCAATAAACTGAGATGTCACTGGCGTGTCCCATCAGATTGCTTGTGCTTGTCGATAAGTTTCTGCAACTTCTTCGCCAGTTCGATCAGCTTCGCGGGGATTGGTATCGTCGACGCCTCCGCTTCAGGCTTGTCTCGGGACGACGGGGGCTTGCCGGAAGAAGAGGTCATCAAAAAATCTCTGATCGCGTCCCAAACAACGCCGTCGCCAGCTTGTTCCCTAAAGCATTTTTCGACGCAACATATTTCAGTGATGGAACAATGCCGTCGCTCGGCCCTTTGGCGCGGAAGGAGCTGGTGATGCCTCGATTTTTCTTTGACACGTTCGATGGGGTAACGGAAGTTCAGGACGATATTGGCCTTATCTGCAAGCGGGAGGCCGTCGTCCGCAAGGCAGTGGGAGCTTTGCCTGAGTTGGCGAGCGACCTAACAGAAGACTTAGCGCGCGAATTCTGGGTGAGAGTTCGGACCGAAGGCGGTGGAAATATATTTATGGCCTGCCTTATCCTGCGCACCCGTTGGCTGGGCTAACGTGGCAATGCTGGACATTATCCCAGGTTAGTCTATGTTCCTAACATCGCAGGCAACTGGCAGAGGTGCCGGCGGCTGAGAGTGGATTTGCTCCCGCCTTATCGACCGGAGCGAACAATGTCTCAGAAATCCCCGCAGATCCATTCCATCAGAAACTTTAGTGGAGGTCTGTCGCTTACTGCACCCGAACAGGCCGCTATTGCGAGATTGCCTGTCAGCCAGATAAGTCTTCGCGCCGATCAGGATATAGTCCGCAGAGGCGATCGGCCGAGCCGTTGCGTAACATTGGTCAGCGGATTTGCCAGCACATCCAAGATGGTGAGTAAAGGGAAGCGTCAGGTTGCGGCGCTTCATGTCGCGGGTGACATGCCGGATCTCATGAGTATGCACCTGGAGAGGATGGACTGCGATATTCGCACCACAACCGCGTGTGAAATTGAGTTCGTGGACCATGAGGACCTGCGCGCGCTTTGTGAAAATCATCCGCGGCTTGCTTTCGCGTTCTGGAGAGTCACCCTTTTCGACGCAGCCATCATGCGGGAGTGGGTTGTCAATCTGGCACGGAGAGCCGCGCTGGCAAAACTGGCTCATTTCTTCTGTGAGATGATGGTGCGAATGAATTCCGTTGGTCTGGCGGACAACGGTGAGTGCGCGTTGCCGCTCACTCAGGAGAATTTAAGCGACGTGACTGGCCTTTCGGCCGTGCACATCAATCGGACATTGCAGGTCCTGCGTTCAAGCGGCTTCATGACGTTCAATGACGGGCGCCTTGTAGTACTTGAATGGAAACAGCTCGCCAATCTCGCCGAGTTCGACGATGCATACCTGCATCGTGGGAACCGGGAGGGTGCAATTGCTGCCCGCGCGTAGGCGTTGCCAGCCAAGAGCGTGCCTGAGCGCTAACGCTATTCTGCAGCCGTCTGTACACCGTGGTCTGAACTGGTGTTGATCTCCTGGCTTGAGCTGGTCTGCTGCCGGGCTCAGGCATCCCGGCACATGTCGGCGAGCTTACGCCGCGCTGACCAGCCAAGTGCAGTCTGGGCTGTGCTCGGATCGGCATAATATGCCGCAACGTCGCCACGACGCCGGTCCACGACCACGACCGGGACATTACAATCGTTCACGTCTTCGAATGTCCTGAGGAGTTCAAGAACGGAGTATCCGGTTCCCGTGCCGAGGTTGAGCGTCGCGCAGCCTCCTGCAGCCGGCTGATGGCAGATGCCAGCGGGCGATGCACCGGCCGCCCACCTTCGTCGAACCTGTTTGCCAGAAGCCCGCTCGCACAGTCGCGGTCATCGTCCCATCCGACATGGTCGATGATCGGATAGAGGCATAAGCCTTCTACAGGGACACCCGCGTCTCGTGCGGCCATCACTTCGCTGGCGATTGTCTCAAACCATTGTCGGCGGTCGTCGCCCTCGGTGCCGGTTTCTGCGACGAGGATCGGCCGGCCGTAGCGGGAGGATACCTCCGCGAGAAGGGAGCGGAACGGTCGGTAACGACGATCGAGCTTTTCGATGGTGGTGCCGCCAAGCTCCCACTGGTTCTGCCTGTAGTAGTTGACGCCCACGATATCGAGCAGTCTTGGCTCGCCTCCGAGTTGCGGCCAGAGCCTGCCGGCAATCATATCGAAGGCTTGGAACTGGGCCTGGCGCGCTTGTTCGGCATCGAGCCTTCCGCCGTCGCGGGGCGCAACGATGTGGATCACCGGCTCGCAATGAACGAAACGGGCGCGCGGGTCGACGGCGAGAATCTCCTGCATGGCCTCAATCGCGGCCCGGGCAAGCTGGGCCTTGAGCTCGAAGCTTCGGCCGCTGGCAAAGGGATTCAGATAGGCGGCATCTCCGCCCGCCCAGGCAAAGTATGAAATCTCGTTGATCGGGCAATAGAAAGGTATCTCGTCTGTCTCGGATTGGATGAGGCGTGCCGCAGCGGCAGCATAGCGGGCGAAGCGCCTGACGAACTGTGGAGACCAGATGTCGAGCCCGTCTGGCCAGCCGTAATGCATCAGATCCCAGATGATCTGCGTTCCCGTAGCGCGTGAAGCGCGCACCATGGACAGGAAACTTGACCAGTCATACCGGCCGGCGCTCGGCTCGATCAGATGCCATCTCAATCCGTCCCGAACTGTGACTATACCGTGCTGTCGAAGCTGCCGGTAGTCCGCTGCCGCGTTCCGGTCATGTGAAGTTGACGCAAGGAGGTCGAGGCGCCGGCCGTCCTGCCGAACCTGAGTGGAGCACTCGAATCCACCGTGGACGAAGCTTGAAAAAATGGCCGGCAACGTCGCCCGCTCTCTCTCAGCCAGCACCTGCTGGAAAAGGATGTGCCACTTTCGCGCGGTCGCGTCGTCCGCCGCAGGAGAAATTTCGATCGCGTGATTTCGGCGGCCTGGCATGCGCGATGCAGCAGCCTCCCGAGCGGACGAAGACGCCGTCACATATCGGCTGGTGAAGTGCTTCGGCCCTGCAAGCGCCTCGGATACCAGCTCTCCATACTCTATCAACGGCGGTCGCCAGTGCAGCCTCTCCAGCGCCGGATAAATATCTGCCACGTTCTGGCAGGACACGACGAGGTCATAGGCTGGAAGCCTGTGCGCCAGATAGTCCACCGTTTCCTCAAAGGATCGGCGGCATGGCACGCAATCGACATCGACCCCGGATGCTACCAGCCCGCTTCCACCGCTGTCCGCGTCATCGACGCAGACGATCGCGTCCAGCCGGTAGCCTTGCGGGCCGAGGTGCTCGGTCAGATGACGGACTGTTGCTGGTCCATAGCCTTCGTCCAGACAGCCAAGTACGAACAGCACGCGGATCGGAGAGCAGGCCGATTTAGTCATAACCCGACCGAGCCCGGAACCGTCACTCTGCCGCCACCGGCGCAGTGGGCTGGGCATTGGCTTTCATCAACCTGCGGAACGTCGCCAGTGCCTGACCGACCACCTGATCCATGTTATAGTATTTGTACGTTCCGAGCCTGCCAACGAAAATGACGTCCTCTTGCTGCCGGGCGAGTTCCTCGTAGCGCTTGTAGAGTGCCTGGTTTTCTGGCCGGGGCACCGGGTAATAGGGTTCTCCGTCTGCCTTGGCGAATTCATAGGAGATGCTCGTCTTCGCGTGGGTCTGGCCGGTCAGGTGCTTGTATTCGGTGATCCGGGTGTAGGGAACCTCCTCTGAGGGATAGTTGACGACAGCGACAGGCTGGAACTCCTTCTGGTCCAGCGTTTCATGCCTGAATTCGAGGCTTCGATAAGGCAGTGCGCCGAAGCGATGGTCGAAATAGGCATCGATCGGGCCGGTGAAGATCGTCCGGGGCGCCAGCTTGCGGGTATCCAGCTCGCGGTAGTCCACCCCGAGTTCGAGCTGTATGTTCGGATGATCCAGCATGTTTTCGAAGAGACGCGTAAAGCCAGCCGCCGGCATCGCTTGGTAGGTGTCGAGAAAGTAGCGGTCGTCGGTCGACGTTCTCGTCGGCACGCGTGCCGTGACCGACTTGTCGAGCCCGGCTGGATCGAGCCCCCACTGCTTTCGCGTGTAGCCTTCGAAGAAGGTGCGGTAGAGATGGCTGCCGATCTGCGAGATCACCACGTCCTTCGAGGTGCGGATATCCGCGACCGGCTCGGCCCTCTCCCGAAGGAAGGCGGTTGCCGCGGCCTCGTCCCGGAGATCAATGCCATAGAGTTCGTTCAGCGTCGTTCGGTTAATCGGCATCGGCAGGAGCTTACCGGCAACGCTGGCGAGGACACGATGTTCGTAGGGACGCCAGTCCGTGAATCGCGACAGATATGCGAATATCTCGTCGCTGTTGGTGTGGAATATGTGTGGCCCGTATTTGTGAACGAGGATGCCGGCCTCAACGTAGTGGTCGTATGTATTGCCGCCCACGTGCGGGCGCCGGTCGCAAAGGAAGATTCGCTTACCGGAGCTGGCGAGCCGCTCCGCAAGGACGGAGCCTGCGAAGCCCGCCCCTACGATCAGGTAGTCGTAAGACATGGAGGGTTCGGAGGGCACGATGGCGGGCCGGCTCAGAGTCTGTCGCTTCCTTGCGGTGAACGCATCGGCAATGAGGGCCGACATCGCGTGAAACGTCTTGTCCCACGATGACTGCGCCAGCAATGCGTCGACTTCCGAGATCCACGCTTCCGGAATACTCGCAAGCTCGAGGGCACGATCGCATGCGTGCACGAATGCGTCCGCGTCCTCGGCGACCAGTACCACCGGCATCTCGCCGTAGTGCCGCACCACGTCGGTGATCGGCGTCGTCACCACCGGCTTGCCCGCGGCGAGATATTCCGGAGTTTTGGTTGGACTGATGAAACGCGTCGCCTCGTTGATGGCGAAAGGCATCAGCGCCACGTCCCAACCGGCGACATGGGCGGGCAGTTCCGCGTAGTCTTTGCGGCCAAGATAGCGAATATTTTCCAGTCTGGGCAGATCAGCCTCGTCGATCTTCACTACAGGGCCGACCATCATGATGGTCCAGTCCGGCCGCGCCCGGGCAAGCTTAGCGATGAGATCCAGATCGATCCGCTCGTCGATCACGCCATAGTAGCCTAGGACGGGGCCGGCCAGGCCACGCTGTTCGACGGGCTCCGACTGATTGTCCCGTGCTTTGGCGAAGTGCGCTGCGTCCACGCTTGAAGGGAATGGATGGATGTTCTTGTGCCGGTCTCGCTTCGCCTCGTAGATGCTGGAGCCGCCTGTGAACACGACATCAGCCCGTTTCAGAAGCAAATTCTCATTGTGCTTCAGGCCGGGTGGCGCGAACCGGAAATTCGAGAGTTCGTCCATGCAGTCGTAGACAACTGCCGCGGCATCGACATGTGCCGTGATCGGATACATCATCGGCGTGTAGAACCAAAGAATCGGCCGTGCCTCAGTCGCATGAACGTCAAGCAATTGATTAAGCAACGCCGATAACGTTCCTATCAGGCGCTCACCGGAATAGGCCTGCGGTATCCGGGGGCGGACTGCCGTCACTCCCGTATCTTCGAAAAAATGGAACTCGAGGAAGGGCGTGTGATGCTCCGTGGGAATATGTTCTTCGAAAAAGAAAACTTTTCGCTCTTGCGCGAATCGCATCATCAGATGCTGTGGGCGCTGGAGAACGAAATCCCAGCGAAGATGAGAAAAACAAATAAGAGGGCTGGACTGACTCTTCTCGAGTTCTGTTGCGACGTTGATGTTCAAGGCCGGGCTCCTTCATAAGATCGGCCCCTAACCTCCGGAAGCTCACACTGTTCCCTACTACGAAATCCGAACTCCCGCCGACGTGCCTTGTCAAGCTGCTCCAGTTTTTGACTTCCTCTGGATGTGATCTGATCCCCAAAACCGGCCTGTTCAGTATTGGAGTTGTCCGCTGTAATTTCTTTGCCGGGAGAGGAGCGGGAGACGATGAAGGCATCGATATTTTCCGACGCTCAGAAGGCGTTCATTCTGAAGCAGGGTGCGGATGGGATTCCGGTGGCGAAAATCTGCCGCCGTACCCGGATCAGCCAAGGGCGACCCACTTCAATTGGAAAAAGAAGTATGACGGGCTGCTGAGTAAATGAAACGGCTGAAGCAGCTTGGGATGAGAACGGCAAGCTCAGGAGGTTGGGCGCCGACCTGTCGCTGGACAAGGAGATGCTCAGGGCGCATTGTCCGCCGACAACTGTGAGGCCTGGCCGCAAACGCGAGCTGGTGGCGCAGACGTATGGAGAGTGGAACGTGTCTATCCCCCGCGACCGTGAGGCCAGTTTCGATCCTCAACTGATCGCCAGATACCAATGCCAACAAACAGTATCGGATCAACTCCGCAGACCGTCCAGCCGTCCAAACAACGGTATCGGATCACCAGGATCGTCTATCCGAAGACGATCAGGGTCGACCAGGGCACAGAGTTCGCGTCCCGCGACCTCGATCTGTGGGCCTACACCAAGGGCATCACGCTCGACTTCTCACGATCGGGGAAGCCAACGGACAATGCCTTCATCGAAGCCTTCAACGGCCGCTTCCGGCAGAATGCCTGAACGCACTGGGTCCTGACGTTTGCGGACGCGGCAGAAAAGTTGGAGGATTGGCGCAGATACTACAACGAGGTGCGCCCACATGGCGCGATAGGCCATAAGGTGCCGATCTCGTTGATCCATCCGATGGTGCCACCAGCCCGCCATCGTGAAGAAGCCGGGAAACTCCACCTTCCGGCGGTCCAAAGAATGGTATCGGATCACACAAGATAGATACTCTAATTTCCGCTGGATGAAAGCTCGGTGCACGTCCCCAATTTCTGACTCAACTTCGCGAACACAACTTGCGATCAGTGTATGGTAGCTTGGATAGCGTGTCGTGGCGCTTCAATGATAAATTTGTTCCATTCTGGATCCTTCCCGCGAAAAGATCGCACCATCATAGTCTGGGATCAAACAACAAACCGGGGGAACCTATCAGAGACCCTTGCCATTCTTCTTTCATGCAAACTGGGAGAGGAAAATGGCTGACACAACAAAATATGAACGTGGTGCGCGAAAGCCGATGCCCAAGCGTACCCGTGCTGAAAACGAGAAGTCTTTCGAACAAGCTGCGAAAAACCAATCTCCCCTCGTTAAGTTCGGCAATTCGGATTCGGCAAGCCCACGCGATGTACGAGAAGCGCCGGCGCCCAATCCCCCGGGAGATGCTATCACTGCCGAGCCATCCGGAACATCCGGCGAAAAACCTCGCTGGGAAGGGCCTCCGGAGAACCGTCCGCGGGGTTATCTGCCAGCGAAGGACGATCCCGAAAATGATCGTGATGCCGCCGGTGAAAACCTGAAAGATCCTGAAAAGAAAAAGCTGACCGACGCTTTTAAAAAGCGAGGGCGTTAAGCTTGTGATTATCAGGTTCTTCCGCAGCGCTGGTGAGAGTTTTCGCTTTGTGGGTGTGGGCATCGCGAATGCCGATCTATCGTTGATATACCTCTGCTCTCGCTTTTTAGCATTAGAGAAAAATGCCGGAACCAACAGAGAGGGGTGCACGTTGGCCTTCAGTTTCAGGCAACAAATTCCCTTAAACCGAGAAAATGGAGGATGATCGAGATGGGATTCTTTTCAAAGGACATCAAATCGCTGGACGATCTTTTTGTTCATACCCTTCGTGACATCTACTATGCCGAAAAGCAGATCGAGAAAGCTTTGCCGAAGATGATCGACAAAGCTTCCAGCCCGGAACTCAAAGCCGGCTTTGAGAAACACCTTAAAGAAACCAGAGGCCACATAGATCGTGTGGAACAGGTCTTTTCTATGCACGATGTGAAGGCAAAGGCGGTGAATTGTCCTGCTATTGACGGCATTCTCGAAGAGGCGGACGAAGTTTCTTCTGAGGTCGATGACAAGCAAGTTCTGGATGCCGCCCTGATTGCTTCGGCTCAGGCAGTCGAACATTATGAGATCACACGTTATGGCACGCTCATCGCATGGGCAAATGAGCTCGGCCGTTCTGATTGCGCTGCAGTGCTGGAGCAGAATCTCTACGAGGAAAAAGCCACCGACAAGAAACTTACTCAGATGGCAGAATCCCGCGTCAATCTTCATGCTGCTGAATAACGCCGGATGGGGTCGGTGGTGAGGGGGCCGACCCTGCTTTTTTGTATCGGTCCAAAAGGAGCGGTTCGCTATGACCAAAGAAGACAAGACGTTACCTTATGATGATGATCCTGATGTACGGTTTCTGGCAGAGCACACAGATCTGTCTCCCCGGCAAGCCCGGGATTTGATCGCCCGACACGGAAATGATCGTGTGAAGCTGCTGGAAATAGCGCGCACAATGAAAGCTGAAGGCTAGCCTCATTCCGCCCACCTGAGAGAAGCACGTTCATTCTGGAAACGTTAGCATCGATTCCTAGACAAAGACGAAGCGGCGTTAATACTCTGGAAGGCCCCCGTTTACACGTTTCAGGAGCGCCAAATGCACTTTGACACTAAAGATCGTTTGATCCTCGCGCTAGCGGCTCTGTTACGGGCCGAACGGGAGACGCGCGGGGCGTTTGAGACGGCACTTGAAGATGAGAGCATCTCACGCGAAGCGCTTCTGGCAATGATTTCCGATCCTATCCCGGTTATCACTCAGGAGGATCTCAATTTTGCCGAGCGATTCGCATATTCACGGCACCTTCCTCTGACGAAACCCGATGCAAGCGATACGGCTGCATAGCACTCCAAGAACCGTATTCCGCTGACCCAAGCCAAGAGGGGCAGCGCCCCAGGAAATCCAACCCAAGGGCGCTGAAACCGCGCGCGCCGGGCCGTGCGCGGGCCGAATAAGATCGTTTTACGGTAGAAGACGCGAAGAAGCCTGCATACCTTCATGCGGGTACATCATTGGTAGCGTGGTTGGGGTGGCCGAAAAGCTTCCTTTTTGAGACAGGTTTCCAGCGCCATCGGTTTGCCACACCCAGGAGCCTTTGCGGTTTGATATACCGGCCTTTTCAGGGACGAGCGTATTCCGACAGCGCTCAATGGAATGAAAAAGCCCGCTGCCATGAGATTTGGCAGCGGGCGAACGCAATCTCAATGTCAAGGTGGTAGTTACTGCAAATTAGTGCTGACCACCTTTGCGGCCGGCTTCAGAGGCCCGCTCACGATCCTCAGCAAAGTTGCCCTTGCCGCCACGATGAGTTCCTTCGTCTTTATTCTGTTCAGAAGCCTGCTGTTGCTTCTTCTGGTCATCCTTGTGGCTATGCTGGCCGGCCTTCACATGCTGTTCGTGGGTTCCGCCTTGGTTCGGCATAGTGTTTCTCCCGTTGCATGATGCAAGGCTTTATTGCCTTGCACAAACCGAACGGAAGGCGCCCCTTGCCGTTCCCTCACGTAACATTTCGTGACAGATTCAGGATCATGATTTCGGAAATGAAAGATGGTCGTTCGTCGTATACGAGAGGAGGTAGCGTTTGCCGGGTTTCTATTGAATATACGGGCTTGAACTGATTAGGCTTGAGTCCTTTATCTCTTGATATACGATGACAAGAAATCACCTGACGCGCGAAACAGCCGGGGACGAACGTATCCCTGATCCACAGCCTCTGTATGATTCACCTTTCTATAATGCATCGGAAAAACTGGTTGAAAAAACGACGTTCGTTACAGCGGCTATTGCGGGATCGGCAGAGCTGTTCCAGTGCTTTTGCGCCTGAAGCATCTTAGTCAAAAACGGAGACGCAGAAATCAATTAGATATGCGCCCGATGAAGCATATTTTTCTGATGTGCAACCGGAACCATCAGCAAGTGCAAAACGTCTCTCCTATGGATGCGCCGGTACCAATAAACCAAGGGCTTCAGCCTCCTAAGGGCCTGATCTACGTCAGCGATACCGACCCAGGATATCGACGACAGCGAGCCGGAAAGGGCTTTTGTTATGTGAAGCCAGATGGCACCCACGTTAAAGCTGGGCCGTGCTTGTCGCGTATCAAAACGTTATCCATTCCCCCTGCATGGAAAGATGTCTGGATTTGCTCCAACTCTTCTGGTCATCTTCAGGCTACTGGCCGCGATCAAGAGGGTCGAAAGCAATATATTTATCATGAAGAATGGACATCATATCGGGACGAACAGAAATTCGGGAACCTTACTCACTTTGCGAAGTCATTGCCGGCGCTGCGTGAACAGATGAAACACGATCTTCGATGTCAGGGCCTGTCGCGCAACCGCGTTCTGGCTTCGATCGTATGGCTTCTCGACTGCACTCTCATGAGGATTGGAAATGAGAGTTATGTGAAGCAAAATAAGAGTTATGGCCTGACAACGTTACGTTCCCGTCATGTGAAAGTGGAAGGCGACGAGATGAGATTTTCCTATACCGGGAAATCGGGAAAAAGATGGAAGCTGAAGCTCAACGACCGTCGAATGGCAAAATTGATATTATCTGTACAGCAAATACCAGGACAGCACCTGTTCCAATATCTCCAAGGCACTGAAAAGTATGAGATCCGCTCTCAGGACGTGAATGAGTATATTTCCTCTGCCACAGGTGAGGATTTCACCTCAAAGGACTTTCGGACTTGGGGTGCTACGGTAACCACAGCGCTGAGTCTTGAAAAAACCACGCTCCCGGATTCAACGAGAGAAAAAGCCAGAACGCTAAATGCAGCGATCGACACAGCTGCCCGTCTTCTTTGTAACACCCGAACAGTATGTCGCCGTTCTTACATTCATCCTGCAGTCATAACGGCATGGCAACGAGGGCAACTTCCTCCTGAGATGAACGCGATCCGCAGAAATGCTGGTTTTGCGGTTAAAGGTCTCAAGGAAGGTGAGGCGCTGGTACTAAGCTGGCTTTCAAAGCATGGAACGCCCAGCCCATCTGCTCGCTGAAATATTGTTGCTGGCTGCGTTAACCGGACATGGCGGCAAGGTGAATAGGAGGATTTTTCCGGTTTCTCGATCTGGCAACGCAATGGCAGACGAGCGCCTATCCCGTCCAGCTTGCAATGCTGCTTCGCCGGAACTTGTGTGCGCTCCAATAGTTGATGGAGAATGGAAGCATTCTTCGAAACATTCGGTCATAGCACATGGCTGCCTTTCCCTATAATTGCGGCCAGGCTTTTCCTTGCTGCTATGTTAGGGGCTGTAGTTGGCATGGAGCGTGAATGGCGTCGTCAACCAGCAGGGCTGCGCACGCATATTCTCGTCTGTGTAAGCACTGCAGCCATTGCGATCCTCACTATAGAGATCACTCATGTGGACGACTTTGCGGGACAGGAAATCCGTATTGACCCCATTCGCTTGATTGAGGCCACAACTGCAGGTGTTGCATTCCTGGCTGCCGGTTTAATTTTTTTCTCCAAAGGCCAGGTACATGGCCTTACTACAGGTGCTGGTATGTGGCTGGCAGGTGCTATCGGTCTTGCTGTAGGGTTGGGGTTTTGGCAAATCGCCGTACTTGCAACTGGATTGACAGTCACAGTGTTGGGGGTTCTTTCAGTTTTCCAACTCAAAAAACCCTCTGGTGAATAAATCGATTACAATACTGCGTCCCGTTCAAGTATGGATTACGATCGCCGGTCCATAAACTCCGTAAGACTTGCCCGAAGCTCATCTGCGTCATCCATCCCAACAGTGAAAAGCGACATAACTGCCTTCGCAAGCACCTCGCCATCCGAGCTACTCTGATCGATCTGGTGGTCCTCGCAGAGATCATCAAACACTCGTTTCAATGAGCGCATATTCTCAGGGGTGGCAATTCCATTGTCAGAGCCACTCATGGCCCTCTCCCTTGCACTGGGGCGGAAGCATGACGGTTGCTTACAGTCGACAGCGCCCTTGGCAAAAGCTGCCGATTACGCAGCATAGGCTATCGCAGAGAAGAAGCCTCATCACGTATTAAAACAGTAAAAGTCCCTCACCTTTTTGAATGGCAGGGTTACCGGTCCGACCCGCTAATTTCTACTGTTTCTGCAGCTTCTTCTGAAGGCCAGGTTAAGGGCGCTTCGTGGCGTCTGTCTCCTGGTATCGGATGACAGAGGAGCGGCCGCTTGCCCCGCATGGAGCCTTCGTGAAAGGCAGCGGCTCTTCGGGCTGAAAATGCGTGGAACTTATGCGCCCACGAGATGTTACTCCCGGGTAGGACAACCCCCCAATAATGGAGCACATCATGCGTAGAACCATGCTCGCTATGGCCGCCGCTGCTTTGTCTTTTTCGCCCGTACTGGCCCAAACACAACCGGCACCCGATACGCCTGCGGTTGTAACGCCTGACAGCACCAACCCCACGGCCCCTGTCGAAGGCGCTAACAGCTTTACTGAAGAGCAGGCGAAATCCCGGATTGCCGACGCGGGTTATACCGATGTGTCTGACCTGAAGCTGGACGACAAGGGTTTCTGGAGGGGCACAGCAATGAAGGATGGTGCGTCCGTTTCTGTGGCGTTGGACTATCAGGGCAACGTGACCTCTGAGTAAAAGGGAGAACTGACTGATGAAAACCGTAACAGGACTTTTCGACACCCATGCTGATGCCGTTTCAGCTGTGCGCGACCTCGAAAACATGGGAATTCCCAGCCAAGACATCAGCATTATCAGCCATCACGTGGAGGGCGAAACCTCCGATGCTGCCGAAGGCGCAGGCACGGGAGCTGGTGTAGGTGCAGCAATCGGCGGTGCTGGCGGTCTTCTTGCAGGCCTCGGCCTCATGGCGATTCCCGGCGTCGGACCGGTAGTGGCTGCAGGGTGGCTTGCCTCGACTGCAGTTGGCGTAATTGCCGGAGCAGTGGCGGGGGGCGCCGCAGGGGGCATAATTGGAGCCATAACGGGTGAGGGCGTTCCTGAAGCTGACGCTCACGTGTATGCCGAAGGCGTTCGCCGCGGCGGCTCTCTCGTTACGGCTCGTGTAAACGACGTCCACGAGGCAGAAGCCACCGCTATTCTGCGTCGTGGAGCATGGGTGGATCCCGTGGAGCGTCGCCGTGCCTACGAAGCAGAAGGCTGGGCCGCTTTCGATGAAAACTTGCCGCCATATACCACCGAAGAAATTGACCGGGAGCGCGGACGCTATCGCGCTTAAGTTTATCTTTGAAACGGCTTTCGATGGATTTTGGAGCTTCTCGACAGCTCGCCAGTCTCTTGCCCGAGATTGGCGAGTTATCGCGTTTTGGAGCTTAAGACTTCCGCCGTTACTACGCCAGAGGCGCAAGCGAAGGCGGGGTGCAACAAACCAAGATAGAGGAGGCAATGATGAAGCTCTCATGGCTACCACGTACCAGATTCCCGGGCTTGCATTCTCTTTCAGGGAGGTACGGTGAGTCAGGTTATAACGCCGGATCCCCATGTGGTCGAGACTGCTTCCCATGCCGGGCGCGCGCGAAAGTTGATGTCCATCGAGATGCGCGCCCTCGGCGGTCCTTTTTCCATCCCTTTCCCTCCGCGGGGCATCCGTCATTTTCCTCGGGAAGGCGGGGATTGCTATTGATGAGGCTCATGATGACTACGCCCACGCCGGATCCGAACAATCCACGACCGACGCCGGCTAATCCAAATCCGGGACCAGCCCGTCCTCCAATGCCTCCCGAGAAGCCAAATCCCGATGTGCCGCCGGGAGTTCCCCCGCCAGCGTCAGATCCTCTCCCTTCACCGGACAAGGAACCGATCCAGATACCGCCCGAAACGCCGCCAGAGGTACCTCCGCAACCGGAATATCCCGCGCCAAGCGCAGTTCGATTTTCGGTCCTCGCAGCCGCGGTGCTGAACTGCTGAGCTGCACGGTGGCGGCCACCACCGCTGGCGCCGAGACTCCAGACAACGATACAAGCGTGACAAAGCCGGCGGACCCATGTCAGGCGCAGCCTGACGACAAGACTGAATCATATGAGGACAAGACCGGGAGAAAAGACAATCCGATGGGCGTCGACCGGCGGCCGGAACTTAAAGACTGCAATGGCGTGGTCACTCCGCCGAAGACCGGCGACCAGCGCCGCCGGACACCGGAACCACACCAATCATCCCTCCGGAGACCTTACCCCGAACAGCCCCCGGAGTGAGCTTGCAAGGTCCTCATGAGGATCGAAAATTTCAGCACATTGGCGGCCTTTCCATGTCCGGCGATACAAGGAAATGGTCGGCGGAAGACGCTCGAACGCAGCGATCTACGGCAGGAAGGCCAGAGATCGGCAGCCTGCCACACCGAGCGCATCTGGCCGTCGGCGCATACCCTCCTTTGCCTGGAACCTCATCGGGGCTTATCCCTGATCACCTGCACCATCACGTCAATGTCGCAAGGCTCCGTTCCGGGGTCGCGAAAGCCCGGCTTTCCGCCGTCGGGACATTGTCGATCTGCATGAGTTCCACCTGCTTGTGGGTTAGGCGCGCGCCGGGGACCAATTCGGCTACGGCGGCGAGTGCCTGCCACGCTGGAAACGCACCGATACCAAGCGTGCGCGAACGCCGAACCGACGGCATACTTTCCTCCGAACCAGATTTCGGTAGGTGTAGATGCGGGCACCGCCGAATTCGAAAACAGGAGCCCTGGATTCGACCGTTCCTGACGTAAGAGGCGCAATGGCCTGCGCAACGTCTTCGACGAATGCCGGCTGAAGACGGCTGCCGAACAGCGGGTTGGCAGGAAGCATGCCGACTATTCGCACGATCGTCGTCAGAAAGGCGTCGTCACTTCCCGTCATCACCGCCGACCGGAAAAGGATAGCACCCGGGAAAGCTGCTGCGACGGCTTCTTCGCCTCGGCCCCGAGCCCTGCCCGGCCTCAACTTCATCTACGTGCATCTGAATCGCGTGATCAGGGAGCGCGGTCTCGATGTCCTCTCTATCTGCGGTCCCGGCCATGGTCGCCAACACGTGGCTGGAGGGCACCTACAGCGAGGTGTATCCGCATGTCGGCCGAGACGTCGAGGGCATGAAAACGTTGTTCAGGCAGTTCTCCTTTCCTGGCGGCGTAGCGAGCCATGTGGCGCCAGAGACGCCTGGCTCGATCCACGAAGGCGGCGAGCTCGGCTACGCGCTCGTCCACGCCTATGGCGCGGCCTTCGACAACCCCGATCTCGTCGTTGCCTGCGGGGTGGGCGACGGCGAGGCCGAGACCGGGCCGCTGGCGGCGGCGTGGCACTCGAACAAGTTCCTCAACCCGGGGACAGACGGCACGGTGCTGCCGATGCTGCACCTCAACGGCTACAAGATCGCCAATCCGACGGTGCTTGCGCGCATGGACAATGCCGAGCTGGAAAGCCTCTTCGCCGGCTATGGCTACGAGCCGTTCTTTGTCGAGGGGCACGAGCCCGCGCCGATGCATGCGGCGATGATAGACGTGCTCGACGCAACGCTTGAGCGCATCGCCGCAATAAAGCGGGAATGGCGTCCCGGCGACAGCGAACGTGGCCGTCCGCGCTGGCCGATGATCGTGCTGCGCAGCCCGAAGGCTGGACCGGACCGAAGGAGGTCGACGGCCAGAAGGTCGAGGATTTCTGGCGCTCGCATCAGGTGCCGGTGTCCAATGGGCGCGGCGACGCGGCGCACCGGAAAATCCTCGAGGAATGGATGCGCGGCTACCGGCCGGACGAGCTGTTCGACGAGAACGGCCGGCTCAGGCCGGAGCTTGCCGCGCTCGCGCCGGAGGGCGAAAAGCGTATGGGCGCGCTGTCGCACGCCAATGGCGGCGTGCTGAAACGCGATCTCCTGCTGCCGGACTGGAAGGAACTGGCATTGGACGTGCCGCAGATGGGCGCGATGACCGCCGAGGCGACCCGCGTGATGGGGCAATACCTGCGCGAGGTGGTCCGGCTTAACGCCCAAGCCCGAAATTTCCGACCCATGGCGCCGGACGAGACGGCCTCCAACCGGCTGGACGCGGTCTTCGAGGTCACGGAGAGGGTGTCGATGGAGAGGATCATCGTTGTGGACCGGCTGATGCCCAAGGTTCCCGCCTTCGCCAAGGCTTTTGCCGGCCGCTGGCGTATCGTCGAGATGGATGTCTGGGCCAATGACCCCTCGACCTCGTTGAAGAGGCGATCTACCTGCGCCGAATTCTCATGGGAAGGCTATGACGAAAACGATCCCGCCTCTGGCCGCAGGTGGTTGTCTTCGGCACCGCAGGCCGGCTCGTCGGCCACTTCTACATCCACAATGGCGACGATTCAGGCTTCGTCTGCATTCGCGGCTGACTTCTTCAACAGCCTGCTAGATCCTGCGTTGAATTCGGCCAGGCCAGAGGATGATATCTTTATCCAGTGGTCGTCATCACAATGAAGACAGCGAGCATTTTCTTCTTGCGCAATAGCGCCGCAAGTTTTGCATGCGACTTGGCCCACTGCAAAATCCCTGTCGCCCGAAGTGATTTCGGGTGGCGGGGTGTTTTCCCACGGAGGCACGATGGGTAATCCGGGGTGCGGAGGGGTTGCCTTGAATACGCTAAGCATTCCGTCGGTCTCAATGTAGGCGTGGGCTACCTCCCCAAGTTGCGAAATGCCTTTTTCTCTCAGTTGCTGAAAAAGCTCGCTTTGGCTCAAACTCGTGCTGGAAAGAAATGACTGGCAGATCACGCCATCTCTGACGGCTTCTTCGGGGGCCCCATCAAGAGCTCTCTCCGCAGAGGAATTTTTCGCGATTAGGACATCCAGTCCCTTATTGGCAACGACCACCACCGTTATTACCAACAAGGCGTGCAAAAGGGGAACGTCAGGATAGAACATTGAATCGCCTACGGCTGAGCCTAAGGCGATTACCAGAAGAAATTCGATTGTGGACAGTTGGCCGATGGTGCGACTACCCAGCCAGCGGATCAGCAGCAACGCATAGACATATACAACGGCGGTACGAAAAAGAATCTCTATGAAGAACCATGGCGGCTCGTCACCCAACAACAAGCGTTTCCACTCGAATATTTGCAGGATTTGATCCATGGGACGTTAGAGCCTATGATCAGACAATTTTCTCCTTGAAAAGGAGCTGCGTTGGGGGCAGCTCCTTTAGTAAGGCCTCAGAGGGCGTAAGGCCGGGTCCCGTAATATTCGTCGACAGTTCTGCCGCCTTCAAACCAATCGTAATCATCGGCCGGATTGTAGCGAGGGGCACCTTCAATCTGCTCTTTGGTAATATTCACCCTGAAGCCCTGAACGCTTTCATCATAAGTCAGCGTTTCCCAGGGCACCGGGTAATAATCAGTGCCAATTCCCAGAAAGCCGCCCAAGCTGAGCACGGCATAAGCAACCTTCCCACTTCGCTTGCCCAGAACCAGCTTCTCCACTTCGCCGACGCTGTTTCCCTCTGCGTCATAGACATTGGTTCCGATAACCATGTCGCTCGCCACAAGATCGAAAGTTTCGTTAATATTAGGGTCCTGATGCGTCATGTTGGTCTCCTTCCTTGTAGGATTAACCAACGGGCCGTGAGCAAGACTGTTCCGAGAAACCTTAAAAGAAAGCCCGGCTTGCTAAGCACATTAGTCGGAAAATGGTTCCGCAGGCTTGTCACCCGTGACTTCCTGAAGGCATCTAACCTGTCGATCGCATCTGCGCGGCCACCGGCCAATCCAGTGGCGTAGCCGGAGGCAGTTCCGCGCAGGAAGTTGGCTTAACTGGCGATGGATATGCCGGCGCGCTCCCCCAAAGCTCATGTTGCGCCGCTTGCCTGCCATCACTGCAGGGTGCCGGGTTGATTGGTTCTGCCTGCTCATCTCCACCTTGCCTGGTGCTTGATGTGGTGCCGACGCTGGCTGGTCAGATGCGCGCAGGCGGGACGCCAGGCAATCATGCGTAAACAGGGGCGCGCGGATCGATGCAATACCAACGCTTATCGTCGAGGAACCGAGGTTCACAGACGGTGCTGTCTGGGAAGGCATCGGACATCGGTCGCCATGGCTTGGCGGTCATAGGCTTCACGGGCAAGGCGTTCAGAGATGTTCATGAAACCACATCGCCGCCTGTGCGTTGGTCAAAATATTCAGGGAGGTGTGTATGCAGTGGTTCAGCACGAGTATCTGGGCACGTAAGCGAGGTATCGAGATTCAACAGCTGGAAACAGTTGAGGATGCAAAAGAATTTCTTGAAGCTCTGAAACCGGACAAAAGAACTCCACTGTTTTATGAAACGGTCGCGAAAATCGACGAAGCTCTGAAGGGCTCCATCGCCCCTGCTGAAGCACGAAAAGCCGTTATTCTTTTTCTCAAAGATTCCGATGCACTGGCGGAAGTTACGATGGAGTGAGAAAATCATGCAGCGCTTCTTTCGGGTCCTTCTGAATAGTGGGGTTCCCTCACGGAGATTTTCTGGTCAGGCGCCCGTTGCGGCCTCACCGGCCGACTGAATCCCCAACTAGTCCTCCGTCGCCAAAGCTTTTCAGGAGTTCGCTCCGACAGCTCGGATGAAACCGTTATCCTGCTATGATCCGGTGGTCGATGTACTGGAGGAAATGGATGAAGGTCACGCTGCTGATACATGACGTCTCTACCTACCTCACTTACCCCTATTCCGAAAGCAATGGAGAGTGGTGAAGCCCAGATGCGGCAGTCAACTTGATGGCTGCATCTGAGAATCTATCCCGCATCGATCGCACGTCCTCGCTCGCGAAAATGGGGCTTACTCCTTCGGTGGACCGATTGCGCATCTGGGCTGTTCTCGGGACGAGCTGGTGACCTGGCGAAAATGACTGAGTGAACGCCTATGCCGATTTGGTGGCGCTGTGCCAGTTCCTACCCGGTCCGGCCTCCATCGAGGTCGGCTTTGGGCTTGGTCTCGCGCGGGCGGGATGGGTCAGAGCTTTTGCAGCTTCCCTCGTCTTCACCTTGCCGTTGGCTTTGATCGTTCTCGCGCTCGCCATGACGGCCACGCGGCTGGAAAGCCCGCTGCTACTTAGCGTCCTACATAATCTCCATATCGTCGCTGTCGCAATATGTCGTTGGGATCATCCCGAATCACGATATTCCTTGCATCCCGTTCCAGAATTGCTGCCAATACCTCCGAGACCTCCTTAAGAAGTGCTTGTGTTTGATTGGTCTCGAGCTTGTCTGCGTGGTCTGCGGCATCCATAACTTTGAGAAGAAGGTCAACACCTCGTTGATGAAGCTGCATTTCTCTCCCCTTTGCTGGATTAGCGAGACATTTTCATATCATGATAACGGATAGTGTCGGTTGAACAGCGGCATAAACACGAAATATTACGTGAGGGAACGGTAAGCGGCACGTTCCGTTGCGTTTGGGCAAGGCGATGAAGCCATGCATAACCCAACAAGGAGAAGCACTATGCCGAACCAAGGCGGAACCCACGAACAGCATGTGAAAGCCGGTCAGCAGAGCCATAAGAATGATGATCAGAACACGCAGCGGCATGCTTCCGAGCGCAGTAAGGACGAAGGCAATCGCCGCGGCCGAAAGGGCAACTTTGCCGAAGACCGTGAGCGAGCTTCCGAAGCCGGCCGCAAGGGCGGCCAGCATTAGCCTTATATTTTGAGCATCATCAATTGAACTTGCGCCCACCCGCTGCCGAAATGATAACCCGGCAGCGGGCTTTTTTTGCACTGTACTGGATTGCAGAGTCGGGGAATTGGTTGCGGAGGTTTCCTTAGGACCCCTCAAAACTCTTCGATTGTCCTGATGATTGCGAGGAAAACGTAACGCGTGCCCTGGGTGTTCAGTCCCGGCATTTGGTGGATCGGGTTCAGGATGAATCGATCTGGCTCTGATGTCCAGATCTTGCAGATGTATTCGTAGGGCGTGAGACCGCCGAGGTTCTTGAGCCTTCGTGCGAAGTTGTAGGCCGCCATGAAGTCGGCGAGGTGTGTACGCAACTGCTCGTGGCTGTCGTAATGGAAGCGCTTGACGGTGGTCTCCTTGATCGTGCGGTTCATCCGTTCGACTTGGCCATTGGTCCATGGATGGTTGGGTTTGGTCAGCCTGTGCTCGATCCCGTTGGCCTCGCAGATCATGTCAAAGCGCATCGGCCGGGAGTAGATGGTATTCCGGTTCCGAGGCTGCTCTGCGAACTGGATGCCGTTGTCGGTGAGAATGGTATGGACCTGGTAGGGTACGGCTTAGAGCATATGCTGAAGGAATTCCCAGGCGGTCTTCCTGTCGGCCTTGTCGACTAGTTGAGAAGGCATTCTCAATGGGGTTGAAATCGGGACTATATGGCGGCAGGAACATCAACCTCGCACCGGCCGCTTCGATTGCGTCGCGCACGCCGGCGGTTTTGTGAGCGGGCAAATTATCCATCACGACGATATCGCCTGCCGACAGGGTCGGAATCAGGGCCTGCTCGATATAGGCGAAGAATACATTGCCATTCATGGCGCCATCGTAGACGAAGGGTGCGGTCGTGCCAGTCAGCCGCAGCGCGCCGGTGAATGTCGTGGTCTTCCAATGCCCATGCGGCATGCCGACGCGGCGGCGTTCACCGCGCGGTGCACGAACGCGTAGTCGCGCCATCCTGGCCGACAGACCTGGGTGAGTAGGCCGGAGGGATTTCACCTGCCGGCCCCTCGCAGAACGGTGCGTGAACCTCTCGATTCACACCGCTCCCATCAGGCAAACGTATTCGTTCCGAACGCCTTCCAGTGCACAAACAGTCCTGGATTTTCCCGCGCCAGCTTTCTCACGAAGAGGCTGGCACGCGTCTTATGAGACTGAAAGCGCTTGAACTTACGCATGATCCACGCCCTGAGCTTCCGGTTGACGTAATCAGCCAGAGTGGACAGGGCCGAACGGCTGTAACGGCCGTAATAGGCTATCCATCCCCGAAGGAGTGGATTGAGCTGTTGGGCGATTTCAGCCAGCGTCCCCGGCGTTTGCCGCGGGATGTTCAAGCTTTTGATCGTGGCTCGCATCGACTTCATTGCCGTTGGGCTGGCCGCAGGCGTGTAGCCACAGAAGAACTCATCTCGCTGTGTGTTCGCCACGCGTCGCGGTCGGAACTGATACCCGAGGAAGTCGAACACGACATTCGGGTATTCCCCTCTGCGCCTTTGGTCTTTGCAATAGACGATCTTGGTCTTTGTCGGATGCATTTGGAGCCCGCATGCTTCCAGTCGAGCACCAAGCTCCGCCTTGAGGGCTTCTGCCTGCTGCTCATTCCGGCAATGCACAAGGCCATCGTCTGCATATCGACACCATGGAAAGTCAGGGTGTGTCCGCGTCATCCACAGATCAAATGCATAGTGCATGAAGAGATTCGACAAGATCGGGCTGACAACACCTCCTTGCGGGGTACCGCGTGTGCGCTCGACTACTTCTCCGTTCTTCTCCATCGGCGCTGCCAGCCATCTTTCGATGTAGAGCAGAGCCCACTTGCATGCGACGTGCTTCCTGACCGCCTTCAACAGGAGATCGTGCGGAAGGTTATCAAACAGCCCTTTGATGTCGAATTCCAGAACCCAGTCATACTTCCAGCACCGCTGCCGCGTCACACCCACGGCATCCAGGGCTGATTTTCCAGGCCTGTAGCCGTAGGAGTCTGGAAGAAAGAGGGAGTCCAAATCCGGCTCAATCATCTGCTTGACCACCATCTGCGCGATCCGATCGCTGACGGTGGGCACACCCAAAACCCTTTCGCCTCCACTCTTCTTCGGAATGGAGACAGCGCGAACCGGCGGTGGGAAGTACGTCCCTGAGGACATCCGATTCCAGACCTTGTAGAGGTTTCCTGCAAGGTCCTTTTCGAACATCTCCAGAGTCTGCCCGTCCACCCCGGCTGCGCCATGGTTGGCTTTGACCGCTTTGTAAGCTTCGTACACTTGACGTTTCTCTATTCGAAACGGCTTGTCTGTCGTACTTTCCGAAGTCATCCTGTTTCCAGTTGTTTCAAACAGTACGACCACCTGATCCGACCCCTTTGCTCCAGCCCCATTACAGGGCCTTCAAACGCTCATACGGGTCGGTCCGCCCCGGTCTCCTGCATCGGTACTCTCGCCTTGCGGTTTGCTCCGCTTGAGCTTCTCCCTTTGCATCAGGAGCCTGGTTCCTGCAGTTCCGCGTGAAAGCCTATGTCCAACTCACGCCCCCCTCTACGCCGGTCGCCGCCCGCCCGGTCATCAGGCGTCTGGCGGACTTGTCCCAGGATGACGAAACGGTCCTGGTTTCGACGACACTTACGTTCATAACGACGCGTCCTCGGAGGGTTCACTTTCGTTCGTCTTTTGGACATGCACCTGCTCGGGTCTCGCCCGAACGTTTCATCCGACGCTCACCACCACGGCTCTTTACCGCAGCAGCTCGGACTGGTTTGGGACCTGCCCCTGAAAGCCGATCCCGGAGGGCCGTCCTCCATCATTCACGCAGCTTCACGCTACGGTCTTAGTTCATGTTGAACTCCTTCCGCTGCTCTGCAGCACACTCTCATCAATGAAGACCAATTTTGCCGGATCGAGATCGAGTTGGCCGTCGAACCAGGCGCGACGGCGCCTCAGGAAGTCGGGACGATCCTGCTCCAAGGTCTGTGAGGATTCACATTGAAGCTTGTCTGTGATTCAAGATTTGGATGGAACGATTTGTGTTGACGGACGCCCAATGGGCGAAGATTGAGCCGCACTGTTTGGGCAAGCCCACCGACCCCGGACGCAGCGGCAGTGACAACCGGTTATTCATCGAGGCGGTTCTTTGGATCACCCGCACGGGCAGTCCGTGGCGTGACCTGCCGGCGCATTTTGGCAACTGGAGCACGGCGTTTCGTCGTTTCAGCGATTGGCGCAGGGCCGATGTGTTCGTGAAGCTGTTCGAAGCCTGCTCGGACGAGCCGGACATGGAATACGCCATGGTCGACGCCACCATCGTCAAGATCCATCGCCATGGCCAGGGCGCAAAAGGGGGACTCAGAGCCAGGCCATAGGCCGCTCGAAGGGTGGCATGACCACCAAGATCTTGGCGCTGACCGATGCGCTCGGCAATCTCGTGCGCTTCGAACTGCTGCCCGGCCAGCGCTTCGACACGATCGGGGTCGAACCGCTGCTTGAAGACATCGAGTTTGGCGGGTTGATCGCAGACAAGGCCTTCGATAGCGACGCCATCGTCGCCGACCTCAACGAACGCGGCGCAAAGGTCGTCATCTCGCAACATCCGCGCAGGGCGCGTCCTTTGCCGCTCGATCGCGAACTCTACAAATGGCGGCACCTCATCGAGAACTTCTTCTGCAAGCTAAAGGAGTTCAAGCGCATCGCCATGCGAGCCCCAGCCATTGCCGCGAAGCCACGCACTTAACGCGCTGCGGCTGATCTGCACCGCGCGCTCCGCCATCAACCGCACCACCATCTCGTTCAACGTGATGTCCTTGCGCTCGTTGATCAGCGCAACAATGAAACTTCATGTTCATCAAGCCGGAACGCGCGGCCTCGGCCTTGTGGGCGTGGCTTCAACTCACCGAGCGTTGCCCCAGCTATCCACTGGATTGCGCTCGACACGCCAATCCCGAACCGTGCTGCCGCTTGCCGAGCGGACAGGCCTTCGTTCGAAGCTTTCAACACACGGGACCGAAGATCCTCGCTCAGTGCTCTCGCCACATACTGTGAAGCGCTCCCACCTGGCACACCGACTTCAGCGGCTGCGACAAGAACGGAGATTGGCAATTGCTGGCCTTGCGGGTTCACAGCGATACGCTCACCGTCGATACCTGCACCCCACGATATCCAGAGCATGACCGGGCCTGTTGTGGCCGACCTGATCGGGAACGGAATGACGTACAGCCCTGCATAGAAGTGCCAGCGCCAAGCTATCAAATAGAACTTATTGGCAGATTGGGCTGCCCAAGGAGTATCCGCTCCATGGGTTGCGTGGACCATGTTGTGTCCCCTAATCAGCCTAGTTGGAGCGCTCCCGACAGCCGCGCCGTTTTTGCGATGGTGTCAGTCGCTGTGGTCTGCGCCGTGGCCGCCTTGGTGCGGTTTGCCGTCGCCGGCCACTGGAGGATGGCTGCCATCGGCGTCCATCTGGACGACCCCGTTGAAGCGTGAGAACTTTTCGACAAGAGCCGGGTCGAGCTTCGCCTCGACCTCCGCAACGGCTTTGGCGATCGCATCGGCCTGTTCGGCGGTGAGCCCAAATTGCTGCAAGGCTCGCGCTTCTTTCAGCGCGTCACCGCTGCACAGGACGATCTGCCAGTGATCGTCGTTGAGACGCATAAGGGCACGACCGCCCATCTCACCCTGCGCCCATCCGGCGACAGCGATGTCTCCTTCGACGGTCACGGGATCTACGATCAACCGCTCGTCGGGGCGATCAAATGTTTCCATTAGAACATTGCGGATGGCTCCGGCATCATCGTGAGCAAACGATGGAACTGAAAGGACCATCGCGACAGCAATCGCTGCGGATCGGCTAAGGGTAGCAGGGCTGAGCATCGCATTCCTCCGGTATTGCGTTTCTCTATGGTCGGATTTCGATCTCGCCCTGAATGCGAGCCAGATCGAAATCGGCAATCAGAATGTCGAGGCGCACGGTCCATTTGCCTGGCAGGGGCAGGACGACGTCGTCCGCTCGCCATATTCCATCGCCCGGTTTCTCGGCCTTGCGTCGGAAGGGTTCGATACCTGCTTGCGGATTGGAGAAGACGAAGGTGACTTCCTTGGCGTCGAGTGGCCCGAACTCCCCTGTCATCAAGACCGCGCTTACCGAAACCAGACCGGTTCTTCCGGGCAGAACCGTAACGTCCGCCATGGCCTTGGTGGTGTGAATATGCATCTCGGCCGGTTGCGCAGCGGCGATGGCAAGGGAGCGTGGCGGAGGCGTGAAGCGCCAACCCGCGGCAATGCCAAAGATCGCGAGCACAAGAAGCGTCTCGACGAGAATGGAGCGCACGAGATGAGGACGCGCGACGGGTTCGCTCTTTTCGGCCGGTTTTGTGAATTTCCAGCGATTGAACGCGGCAAGTCCAAACAGCAAGACAAGAAGAATAAGTTTTGCCAGAAGCAGCCGGCCGTAGGCAGTCTCGATGAGAGCCGCTGGCCGTTGAACCTGTATCGCAGCCAGCACAAGTCCTGAGGCAATCAGGATCAGCAGGACGTAGGGTATCGCCTTCGAGAAACGTCGCAGCGCGATTGTGGCATCCGTGGCTCCTGTGCGCAGCGCAATGCCCATAGGCAACAAGGAGCCGATCCAGAAAGTGATCGCGGCAGCGTGTGCAAATACCGCCGGACGCATCAGCCATTGCGGTTCGGCAGCACTGGCATGCCCCGACAGCGACAGGGCCACAGCCCCTCCAAGAAGGCCGAAAACGGCCAATAACCTCGACCAGGTGCAGCCTGCTTTTAGTGCGAGCAGGGCGGATACAAGCGCCACCAATAGCAGCACGACTGTCCGTCCATAGCTGGTGCTCATTCCCGTTGCCCACATCAGCGGATCGAAAAAGCGGGAAGCCGCCGCGCCAAGAGCATCGAGCCCCTGTAGTCCCGGGGACAATGCGGTTCCGACAGCGCCAGTAATGATCGCGACAACTGCCACCGCCGACCCCGATCGCGATTGAGGGACGAGCCAGATAGCTGCGAAAGCGCTGCCTATGCCGAAGAACACCCCCAGGTAGAGCATGACCTTGGTGATCCAGAGCCCTGCTCGGACCGTTGGATCAATGGGTTCTGCAACAGGCGGCGGGGCTGCACTTGGTTCACCAATGGAAAAGATCACCGATCCCCCTACCGGATGGCCGTCTTCGGAGACGACACGCCATGTCACGACGTGCGTCCCAGCGCCGAGATCCAGCGGAGTTTCAATGTCAACGGTGCGGTCACGCAATACAAAATCTTCAAGCGCAATGGTTGTGCCGTCGGGCTTGATCAGGTTCAGCGCCAGAGGGGACACGGGTTCGCTGAATGAGAGCGAAAGCCGCGATGGTGCCGACTGCACCACGTCCCCATCCTTCGGGCTTGTTCCGGTCAGGGCAGCGTGGGCCAACGCCTGCGAGCACATCGCAACACATGCGAAGATGATGGCGATGAGGACGACACCTGAATGCCTGAAAGATGCGAATGGGAGAGTGCGCGGCATAGTTTTGTTCCGTAGCGAGAAGAGCGGGTCGGCGTTGCCGCCGACCCGATGTTTGTCGGCTTAGTGGCCGCCGTGAGCCTTTCCGAGTTTCACGCTTGGCGCAGGCAGTTCGAGATCGTCACTGCTCTGGCCCTCAGCCGGAACCTCGATCCACCGCTCGGTCAGACCGTCCGGGCACTCCTGAACGACCGGGAAATATACCGTGGCGCCTTCCTTAAGGTCGGCCGAAAAGTAGCCGCGCAGAACGAACTCGTCATATTCGTCATCGCCGAGATTGCCGCCTGACCAAACAACTTCCTTCACGCCCTCGCTGACCTGCGAGCCGTAGTAATCGTAGCTTTTTCCATATTCGCCGCGGACCTTTTCCAGCGTCCAGCCAGCTTTCGGCATCGGCTTGATCGAGATCACACCTTCGGGGATCTGCACGCGAACCACGTTGGTCGGCTTGCCTTCGCAACCATGTGGAACGCGGAAGACGGCCTTATAAGTCGAGCCAGCCGGCGCTTCCTTTGTTTCGAGGCTCACATGGGCCATTGCGGGCGCGGTGATGGCTGTCACAGCGAGCGCAAGCACGAGTTTTTTCAACATTGATTTTTCCTTCTTTAAGTAAGCCGGCATGCCCTGCCGGCAGGGTTGGAACGGTTGCGATCACTTTGCAGCCGTGTGATGCTGCACCCGCACTGGTGCGCGGGTGCAAATTAGCGATTCATGACCGGGCGATGCCAGGCAGGATGTGGTGGACGATCAGCGCGACATGTCCGAGGAACCAGGCCGGGATTAACGCGTCCGACAGCCCCAGACCGTCACCGAGCCAGTCGAAGGCAAGCGCTGCCGCTGCGGGGTTTAGCCATGCGGAGCCCGTAAAGACGATGACCCCGGCGGCTGCCCCAGTAAGAACGGTCGCGGCCATTGCTGTCAGTGCGTTCGCAGCATCGCTCATATAGATGCTCCCGCAAGCAGCTTGCGCAGCTTTTCCATCCGCACTGTTTGCTGTTCGCCATAAGCGATTGTTCCGACAAACTGTCCCCTGCCGTCCATCAGGTAGATGGAAGCAGTATGGTTCATCGTGTAGTCGCCATCCTCGGTTGGCACTTTCTCCCAATAGGCACGATACCCCTTGCCGACGGCTGCGATCTCTTCCTCGCTGCCCGTAAGTCCTACGATCCGTGGATCGAAGGACTGCAGATAGTTATCGAGAAACTCAGGCGTATCGCGCATCGAGTCGACGCTGATGAACAGCACTCTCAACCTTTCAGCATCAGGCCCCAGTTGTTTGAGCGCCTCCGACATCTCCCACAAGGTTGTGGGGCAGATTTCCGGGCAGTGGGTGAAGCCGAAGAACACAGCATATGGCTGGCCGGTCAGATCCTGATCGCTCAGCGTATCGCCCTTGTGGGTGACGAGCGTGAACGGCCCACCAATGTCCACGGCGGGTTGGGATTGCGCGACCAGCGGACCGCCAGGCCTGAACAGGACCCAGGCGGTCGCCGGTATCAGAACGGAAGCGAGTATCCCCAGAACAGCAATAGCCATGCGCAGCCGCCGGGAGCGACCGTCATCCTCCATGGCTGTCGTGACCACCATGATTGTCGTGGCCGGAGCCGTGCCCTGTATCGCCGCCCATAGCGTCCACCGAGAACTCGACCTCGATGGTGCCGGCTTTCTCGAAGGTCAGGCTCCCGGCAAATTTCTCGCCCTTCTTCTTTGCACCGGTCAGGTCCAGAAACATAATGTGGAAATCGCCCGGCTTGAGTTCGACCTCGCCGCCGGCGGGAACATTGATTCCCTCGACCGGGCGCATCGTCATGACGCCCTTGTCGTCGACTGCCATCTCGTGGACTTCGGTGCGGCCAGCGATTTCGCCGGTAGCGGAGATAAGTCGATCAGCCCCGGAGCCGTGATTGACGATCTTCACGTAACCTGCTGCCACCTTGGCTCCATGCGGAGTTTCACGGGACCAGGGATGAACGAGTTCGATGTCGCCGGCCTTGAACTCGTGCGCCATAATAGAATTTGTCATCACGAACAGAAGGGCGAGCGTGAATCCGATAATGCCCAGTCGCTCCTCGATGGACCGAAAACGAATGAGCGGATAAGCGGCTGCACGTGCGGCCGCACGGAATGAGAGTTGCATTGAATTTCTCCTCTTGCGCGCCTAGTCGCGGCATCTCCCGCGAGGCGCAAAGCTATTGCTTGAAAATCGCCGTCAGGCGACCAGTTCAGGCAGCGGCCAGAGGAGGTGAGCGGGGACTTCCGGGGCTTTCTTCCGGAGAGAGAATACGTCCCACAGTAATGAAATCGGGAGTGAGCTTTTCCACGGCCAAGGGAAGCGGGTTGGCGACCGACGATGGAGCGCGTTCGTCCGTGGTTACCGGCGCGAACATGTTGCATGCTATCGTGCAACAGTCCGGCATAGCGCTGTGACTGGTACGGTCAGAGCCGGTATCAGTGGAATCAGTGCTGGTTATACAAAGAGGATTGCCGAAGGCATCCAGCATCGGAGATGCCGCCGCCGCCCCAAGTGCAAAAGCTCCGATCAGCGCCTGAAGCACGAGCATGTAGGAAGCGACGAGCGCAACCCCCATGTTCCATGACTTCAGCCCACGATATCGCAATCCGCTTCCTCCAAAATGGAATATCTAACAGGCTTTAGACAAGTTGAGAATATGAACTTGAGCTTGCGCGTTTGTGCCGCGCTTCACCGATTCTCTTCCAAGTGTCGAAAATTCCAACCTAGGACAGATGTTTCAGGGGATTGCGAAGGAACTCCTGTTTCGTCCAATGACGACAGTGCCAGGATAGTTGTCGAACCGCTCCGTGAATGGACGCCCGAGCAACGCCTCGGAGGCTGATAGTTCACGACGGAGGGTTTCGGCGGCTGATCTTGGTACGCCGATACTGCTGAGAGTCGCAGGCAACATAAGGCTTTCACCAGACCACATCTCCACATACCATCCATCGTTTGTGTCACGGCGAAGCAAAACACGCGCACCTGCCTCTCCGTGCGTCCAGCCCGCCACGGCGAAAGCGCCATCCAGAACGACCGGTGCAATGACGATATCCGGCTTATTTCCCAGCTCCGCGCGCAATACCGTGTTGATGGCCAGGAGATCCGCCGCGCGATCCGTTCTGTCGCCCGAATTCGCTGCGTCCTCCAGGGTTTCATTTTCATCGTCGTCAGGCGGATCGACCATACAGAACATCTCGAAGCGTCCCCTGCGTTCGAAGACCAGAACTGCGGGAAGCAACCCGCCTTCGAAGATCGGACGCGAAAGCCCGTCAACGACCCCACGAATTTCGCCGCGTGCCAGGTGCACGATTTCCCCCGACGGAATATCGATATGGGGAACGACCTCCATGCGACTGGTTCCGTCGTCAGCAATTGCGGGCCGCTGAAACGTCACGGTCCCGAAGTCAGTTTCGATCGCCAGCAGCCGTTCGGCTTGGTCGCTTTCGTTCGCAAGAACCATATAGATCGGTGCCGATGTCGCGTTAAGGCTCGTCGCCGGAATCGCGGGATGGATGATCTGGAGATTGTTCAGGCGAAATTCATGAGCCAGCACCGGTTGTATTGTCACAAGAATTGCAATCAGCAGGAAGCCAACCTTTGTCATGGCGAAACCCGTTCGATGGTCGCAGGATGGCCTGCAGGCCACGGATCAGAATAGGCGGGATTGGACAGGAAATCCTCATCTGTCAGGCTCTCGAGGAAGGCGACGAGGTCGTCGATCTCCTTGTCGGTAGGTTGGAACCCCGCGATCATCCCGTCCTTGTAGGGGCTTCTCGCCCCGATGCCGGCATAGGGTCCATCCTTGATTGTCCGGCCGCCGGCTGCGTAGTGATCGATCACGTCGCGCAGCGTCCTGGCTGATCCGTCATGGAAATACGGTGCGGTCACCGCGACATTGCGCAGGGATGGGGTGCGGAACTTTCCCATATCCGAAGGGGCGCCGGTGAACTCGATCATGCCCGTCGCTTGCCGTGGATAGTCGCCTGTGCCGCCGATGTTGTAGAGGCCCGTATTGTGCATGCCTGTTTCGGCGAAGGCGCTGCGGGACGTCTGCAGATTGTTCGTGAAATGAATGCCCGTGTGACAGTGGTAGCATTCAAATCTGTGGTCGAAGAAAAGCTGCTCGCCGCGCTTCGCCGCGTCCGACAAGGCGTTCTTCTCCCCTGCATACTTGAAGCGATCATAGGAGCTGTTGACCGATATCAGGGTCCGCTGAAACGCGCCAAGGGCGCGGGTGACCGTAAAGAGGTCCAGATCCGGGCGCTCGGGAAATGCCTCCGGAAAAGCCTCCGCATAGAATGGGTCCGCGCGCAGGCGCGCGAAGATTTCGTTCTCCTTGCCGTTTAATCCCATCTCCTCCGGATTGTCTCCGAAGATCGGAATCAGCGCCTGAAATTCGAGGCTCCCCACATGCGGATTGGCCCAGGTCACCAAGGGAAAATAACCGACATTTGCAAGCGATGGTGCATTGCGGAACGCAACAGTGCCGTTGATGCCGACGGCCAGCTCGCGGCCATCCGTGAACGCCAGCTTCTGAGCGTGGCAGGAAGCACAGGCGATCGTGTTGTCAGCAGACAGTCTTGCATCGTAGAAAAGGTGGCGTCCAAGCTCGACCTTGGCCGCTGTCATCGGGTTGTCGTCCGGCACCGGCGGGGGCGGCATCCAGGCGGGAATCGGCCATACGAAATGGTCCGGCACCCCGGCAGCGATCGCTGCCGAGGCAATGACGACGCTAAACGCGGCCGCGAGCAGGCGCACGATTACCGGACCTTCAGGAGCAATTGCTCTGCGGCCGGTAGCTCCCCATAGGGGAGGCCGAGCTTGCCCATGACGGTGTCGCAGTCTGCATCGCCGGGAAATGACATGCAGCCGGGGGACGTGTCTGGGGCGTTCACGCGCAGGTCCGCTTCCGCAATGACGGGAGCCGGGTCGATCACGATGACGTTGTTTTGCAGATCGAAGTCCTCAAACGCCACCTTCATGTGGTTGAGGTTCTTGCAGGACGATGGTGCTTCGGTCTTCGATTCCCCTGCGCATTGTGTGGATCCAAGATGGAGGAACCAGCCTTTCGGACCGTCCTCGGTCCGATCGGTAGGGACGAGGTCTATGCGGATGAAGCGGAAGCCGTTCTGCCAGTTCCAGAACATCGCGGTCGTATTGATCGGCGCCGGCGCCAGTGTCGGATCGACATGGTTCATCTCGAACGGCACCCCCACGTCAAACGCCAGGCCTTTGTATTCGCCCGCTGGAACGGTCCCACGCAGGCTGGTGTTAAGGTCTGCGTTGCCTGCTGCGTTGCATCCCGCGGTTCCATCCTCGAAATCAAGCAGGGCAAGGTTCTCGTGTTGCCACTTTCCGTCCTGCTCGAGCACAATCGGCTGAAGACTGCCATCGGCTCGAACGAGTGCAGGGGAATGCACAAACACGCGATAATCGATGCCGCGCACCGACGCTTCAGGCTTTCCGAGGCCCGGATAGGTCTCGGAACAATTGAATGTCATACCGCCGATTTCCGCTGCGAACTTTATCTCTATTGCCTGATCGGCAAGAGCAGGCACGGCCATTGTGATAATCATGGAAGCGGCGAACAATGTAATCTTCATGCGAAATCTCCAATCTGGATGATGCGCGGCCAAACCAGGTGCGGCTGGTTTGGCCATCAGAATTTTGCTGAGAGCGTGAGGTTGAAACTGCGGCCCTCTTCATAAGCGAAGGTGTTGGCCTGGGATTGCTGGTAGGTTGCGTATCCCTCGTCGAAGAGGTTGGTGACGCTGAAATCCGCCCGGAACCAGTTTTTCTCGTAGGTTAGACCAACATCGTGGAGCGTATAGGAATCGCGACGACGCAACTCTGTTGCGTCGTAATCTTGGGCTGCAACGAATTGTCCGAGATAGCGAACCGACCAGTTCTCGTTGATCTGGTATTGTGCGCCGAGCGCAAGCTTGTCGGGCGGGGCATAGAGATTGTCGCCATTGGCGCTGTTCCTGGACCTCACCGTCGCGTAGCCAAGGCCGAGTGTAAGTGCGTCCCAGCTATAGGCCAGCTCGATCTCAGCTCCGTGCCGCTCGGCTTTGGCAACATTGCGTCGCTGGAAGATCAGCCCGGTGCCGGAGAAGGGCGGCTGACGAATGTAGGTGCCAATGACCTGCTGGTCGATCAGGTCCTTGACGTCCTCGGAGAAGTATGTGGCCTTCGCCTGCAGGCGATCGCCGTTTGCGATCAGGTCAGTGAGGGACAGCATGGCGCCGACTTCGAACGTCGTGCTGGTTTCCGGTTTCAGATCCGGGTTCGAGCGGAAGTTGAACAGTGCCCGGTCTGTATCCAAATGGCTGTACATCTCTGTCGCAGTCGGTGCCCTAAACGCCTGTCCATAGCTTGCGTAGACCCCGAGGAAATCCCACGGCTGGTACTTGACGGTCAGCTTTGGTGAGAGTCGGCTATGACGTGCGCTCTGCTGCCCTGGCGAGGACATTTCGTAGGTATCGTGGCGCAGTGCCGCTATGACTGTCCAATCATCCAGAACCGAGATTTCATCTTGTACGAAACCGCCGAATGCAGCCATGTTCCCATCGGGTGCGACCGAATTTGGGGTACTGTTAGACAGGTTTGCGTAGGTGTCCCGATAATAGTCGACGCCATAAGTCAGACGATGGCTTGCCCACGAGCCGGTCTCGAAGCGGCTGCTATTCTGAAGGCTCAAACCAGACGTTTCTGTCTCGAACGATGTATCGTCCGCTCCGGAACGGCTTTCTCCGTCGAGCTTGAAGCGTGTGTGATAAAGGGTGATCTTTCCGTCGAGCCAGCTTTGATTCTCGTCGCGGAACGACCAGTTTCCCGTGAACTGATCCTGCTGACGGGATAGCTCCTGCGAAAACGGGAACAGCAGGTTTCCGCCGGGATTGGTTGGTCCGACATGCCTGTCGTTGAAGTGTTGATAGGACAGAACGAAATCGTTGAGATCGTTAGGCCTGTAGGATGCCTTGAGCAATCCGCTCCTGAGGTTTCCGTCATTCGGATAGGTCGCATGATCTTCACCCATTCCGGTGCGGATAGTTCCGAGGTCTCGGTAGGTGCCGCTTGCCAGGACGTCGAAATCGCCCGCTCGCATGGCCGCAGTCAGATTTGTAGAGAACTCTTCGTTGGCGCTTCGATATCCCGTCCTGACGCGGCCACCATAGTTCTTGCCCTCCTCGATGAAATCATCCCCCGTGATGGTTTCAAACGCCATCACGCCGCCCAGTCCACCACTGCCGTAGCTTGCCGACATCGGGCCGCGAACGACGTCGATCTGCCGCACGAAGTCCGGGTCGAGCAGTAGCGGCGTGTGCACGCCTCCCTCGAAGTTGCGCCGGGCGCCGTCCACGGTGAGGATGATCCTCGGCCCCTGAAACCCTCTTATTGCCGGACTTTGCGCGGCAGAGCGCGGCCCGCCGCCATAGTTGACATTGGGCAGATGACGCAAAACCGATGAAAGTGTGTTTGCCTGTGCGTCCTCGATCTGTTGTCTGTCAACGACCGAGACGGACGCAGGGACCTGGAAGCTGTCATTCGGGCTCCTCGTCGCCGTGACCGTGATCGTCTCAAGGATGGTGACTTCATCAGGATCGAGCAGCAGCGACTGAGCGCCCGCCGATCCGGAAAAAAGTATCGCCGTCAGCGCGCCTAGGGACGCGGACGTGCGTAGCTGAAAATACCCCGGCCTTGCGGTGCTGCTGATATATGTATCTTTCAATAAAAGTCCTGACACGATCGGACCCTCTCCCCACTAGGCAATTCCATTGCCATTTTGAATGATGATAACCGAACCTCAGGACTGCATACCGCTCATGCGGTTGGCAGTTGTCGATCCGGAGCACGTGCGGTCGCTTGGCGGAACGCCTGGTTGTCGAGATCAGCGCTTCGAACGCATTGCTCGAACCAGGAAAGTGGCCGCGGCTGAAATCTCTAGACTGCGGGAGGGGGCGAGCGCGGGCTACCCGGACTACGCCAAAGATGCCGGCTCTGTTCGACCGACGTGAACGTGCTCAGCGGCTGTGCCAGGGAACCCTCGTGGGGGTTCCAGAAAACAGTTGGTTCGCGGTCGTCGACTGCGACCGGTGCGAACATGCTGCATGCGATAGTGCAACAATCCGGGACGACCTCGTGAGGGCGGCGGTCCGAGCCTGAGCCATCCGCATCGGAACTCGTGATGCAGAGCGGATTTCCAAACGCATCCAGGAGCAGCGTTGCTGCGGAGGCGCCGATTGAGAGTGATGCAAGGAGAGCCTGAACAACAAGCACATAGGCCGCGGCAAGCGCGGTCCAACGTCGTGCGTTCCTGACCCTCAAATATCCCAATCAAAATCCCCCAAGATGAATTCTTTAACAGGAGAAAGTAGGTATGAAAACCGTTCCTTGAATGGAAACTGAACCGTCCCGGGTTTGCCGGAGGCTCCAACTTCCAAATAGGATGGAGCCATGACGAGCAAAACGACGAACAAGTTTTCCCCTGAGGTGCGCGAGCGTGCGGTTCGGATGGTGTTGGATCACGAAGCTGATCATCCTTCCCGCTGGGCTGCCTGCCAGTCGATTTCCTCCAAGATCGGCTGTTCGACGCACACGCTGCTGGATTGGGTGAAGAAAGCCGAGATCGATGCCCGCAAGCGGGCCGGTTTGTCGACGGATATGGCGGCGAAGATGAAGGCTCTTGAGCGGGAGAATCGGGAGCTTCGGCAGGCCAACGAGATTCTGCGCAAGGCGAGCGCTTATTTTGCCCAGGCGGAGCTCGACCGCCCATTCAAGCGATGATCGCGTTCATTGACGATCACCGCGAGGCGCATGATGCCGAGGTCAGGACTGTTGCCGATCTCCGTCGAGCACGCCAATGAGATGGGCACATCGGAAACTGCATCGAACCAGCATCATGTTGGCAGCTCGCGCGCTGACCACGGACCGAAGCATGCACCCGGGTGATCTTACAGGAAGGCCGCGGCTCTAAGCACACACTGCGCCGCTCAGCATCAGATCGCCGCCGTAACGTCCGCCACCAGGCGGACGACTACGCACGCCCAAAATCGCTTGACTGGGACGGCCTCGTTACCGAAGTCCTGAGCCTAGCCACGCAAAATGATGAAGGTCGTTACATTCCGCTGCCGAACAAGCTTTACTACAGCCCCGACCCTCATTTCGCTTTCGACGAGCGCATCGACCGGGTACAAGACTTTTCATCAAGCGCAGCGTCGTCCATTCCGGTGATTTCAACCAAACAGCTACTGCACGGTTGCTTCGAAACGATCCGCCACCGCCTCCCAGCTGACAAGACCTTCAAGGAAGGCATCAACATATTTGGGTCGCAGATTACGGTAGTCGATGTAGTAGGAATGCTCCCAGACGTCGCAAGTCAGGAGCGCGGCGTGACCGTCTGTCAGCGGCGTGTCGGCATTGCCAGTCTTGGTGATTGCGAGTTTTTCACCGTCGAACACGAGCCAGGCCCAGCCACTGCCGAACTGTGCTATGCAGGCAGCCTTGAACTCCTGCCGGAAGCGGTCAACTGATCCAAAATCCGTGATAAGCTGCTTTTCGAGTGTGCCGGGGATATTGCCGCCGCCACCCTTCTTCATGCCAAGCCAGAAATGGCTGTGGTTCCAGTGCTGGCCTGCCTGGTTGAACAGAACCCGGTCTTCGGGCTTGCCGACAGCCTGACGGATGATGTCTTCAAGTGCCTTGCCCTTGTAGGGGCCCTCGGCCACCAGTTCGTTGAGCTTGTCCACATAAGCCTGGTGATGCTTGCCGTGATGGAACTCCAACGTTTCGGCTGACATGTAGGGAGCAAGGGCGTCGAGCGCATAGGGCAACTCGGGAAGTTCGAACATTTTGCTTTTCTCACTTTCAGAGGGATTTCAGGAACGGGTGACATTGCAATGGGCGCAGCTGTCGTCTGCCTGCGCCGCATGCTCGGCAACCTGATACACGGCATACACGGCGTGATGCGCCTTGCTGATGATTGCGCCGATCCTGTCGTCAGCGGCGCCGTGCCGGTGCAGATGTTGGACGAGCATGGCAAGCGCGTGCTTGAGGTGTTGCGCACACACGATGCGCAATTCCAGCGGTCCGGAAGGACAGCGCGCCGTTTCGAGTAGGCGATCATAGGCCATTTGATAACAGGCTTCCGCTTTTGCCGTTTCACCTGACCTTTCGAACAGTTCTGCCAGATTGTGGCAGGAGATGTTGAAAATGACGGGAACAGGTACACTGCCACGATCGCCGGCGACGGCATCGAACAGGCGCTCCGCTTCTGTCAACGCATCCGTATAGGCGGCCAGCGCAAGGGAAATATCCCCTTGCGCATAGGCTTCGTTGCCCTGGTCGGTGAGCCTCTTCCCGCGACGATCGCTACCGGACAAAGCAGGGTGCGGGAGGGAACCGGGGGATTTTGCCGGTGACCGGCTATCACCTGTCGACAGATCAGAAATGGCCATACCATCCTCCGGTCAGGCTGCCTTGAGGACATCGTCGCCCTTTTGCCAGTTGCAGGGGCACAGTTCATCGGTTTGCAAACCATCGAGAACGCGCAGAACCTCATTTGGATTGCGACCCACGCTGAGATCGTTGACTGTAACGAACCGGATCACGCCTTGCGGATCGACAATATAGGTGGCACGCAGGCACACGCCTTCCTGCGGGTGAAGGATGCCCAACGCGCTGCTCAAATCACGCTTGATGTCGGCAAGCATCGGGAACGGCAGTTCCCTGAGGTCCGGGTGATGCTGGCGCCAGGCCAGATGCACATATTCGCTGTCCGTGGAGACGCCGTAGATGACGGCATCGCGCTCTGCAAAATCGTCGTTCAGCCGGCCAAAGGCCGCGATCTCGGTGGGGCATACGAATGTGAAGTCCTTCGGCCAGAAGAAGAAGATCTTCCACTTTCCGGCATCGCTTTCATGAGTGATGCGGCTGAAGGCGTTTGCCGCCTCAGTCGAAACGACGGCCTGAAGATCGAATTCGGGGAAGGATGCGCCGATGGCCAGCATGCGATATTTTCCTTTGTGTGGTGTGTGCGGACTGCAAAGCGGAACTGATCGCCTCGTCCGGAAAGGCGGCCGCAAGTTTCTGGAATGATCAGCTAGGCGCGACTGCCATGCCTTGGAGCATGGTGGTTGCTTGAGACGTGGCTGGCGACGTTGTCTGGTTGTCGTCGAGTACGGTCGCGACCGCATGAAGCACGGCTGCAATCCTGATGGCCGTCTGGATTGCCTCTGTCGTGGCGCCATGCCTGCGGGCGCCGCTGACATGTGCTTTCGTGCAGCCTTCACACCCGTTCACGACAGAGGCCGCCAATCCAAACAGCTCGAAATCAACCGGGTCGACGGCTGGCTTTGCCAGCGCATTCATCCGCAAGCCGGCCGGGAGGCCGGCAAGATCTGAATCGCCGGCCATATGCACCGCGCGGTAGTAGATATTCGTCATCGCCATGATGCTGGCGGCGGTGGCCGCCGCATCGAAGACCCTGTCGTCAACCAGCAAGGCTGCATCCTCACGGACTGCCTGGGTCAGCGAGGGGCAGCGCGCCGCGACGGCCGCTGCCAGCGCCACACCCCATCTCTGTGAATCCGTCAGCGCATTGATCGACGGAGTGGTCACCAATGCTGCCATGTTGAGCTTGATGTCCCGCGCGGTATCAGGAAGCGACCGCCGCAGCGTTTCGAGTGGAGTGATCAGGGCGCTTGCCGTCATTTTGTGGCTCCCGCCAGGATTTCCCGGCTGGCGGCTGCACACTCCGATGTGCCAGACCGATCACATCCCTGACAGCGATTGCACGGTCCCTGCATTTCCCCATTAGTGGCCGACATCTCGAGAGCCCTGATATGGATAACCACGTCGACCTTGGTGATTTCGTATCCGGGAGGAGGTGCCGGGATGTGGGCGATAGTAGCCTTGCCTTCCGGCACGTCGAAGACACGGCTTTCTGCTTCGACATAGAAATGATGATGGTCGCCGGTGTCGGTGTCGAAATAGACGCGCTCCCCGCCCGTGCAGATACGGCGCACGAGACCCGATTCGCTGAAATGATGCAGCGTGTTGTAGATCGTGGCCAGCGACAGGCGCTCGCCTGTTGCCAGCGCCTCCTGAAAAAGATCGTCTACAGTGACGTGCCGGTGGGAATACCCGAACAACAACCGACCGATCGCCATGCGCTGCCGCGTTGGCCGCAGTCCCGCCTGACGCAAGCGCTGCTGCACCTCATCACCGGTGACGAACTCCGCTGCCCTTTCGGCGATCAGACGTTTTCGGGTTTCTTCTGGAACAAGAAGCATTTGGCTATCCGTTTCATGCGCAGGCGACCGCTGCGCTGGAGTGGCTGGAGACCGAGCGGCGTACGCGCACCAGCACGTCGATGCTGACGAGTTCGTAGCCGGGCGGCGGAACAGGAACGGCCTGGAGCGCAATATCAGTGCCCACATCCATCAACCGGTCCTCGTCATTGGCGTAGAAGTGATGGTGATGGCCAATGCGGGTATCGAAATAGGCTGCCGCGCCATAGATGGGCACCCGCCTGAGCAGGCCGATTTCGCTGAAGCGGCGAAGCGTATTGTACACACAGGAAAGCGACCCCGGCGCACCTGAACGCGCAAGCTCCCGGTACAGTCCCTCCGCAGTGACATGCCGCTCGCCCTTTCCAAAAAGGAGCCCGACCAGAGCCAATCGCTGGCGGGTAACCCGGAGACCGGCCTCATTGAGCATTTGGCGGGCGGGGATTTCACACGTCCGTTGTGTTGCCACTGCCACCCCCTTCCTGCATTTGGGTCGAGTCACTTGCAATTCATTCGCAAATGCAGAATAAGGGTAAAAGCGCATCCGTCAAGCCATCTTGCAACTCATTTGCAATTGCAGTTTGTGCTTGTGCGCACAGCCATAGCAATCAGGACCCAATCGCAAGAAGGAAATTCGTATGTTCGACAGTCTCAGGCGCTCAATCCTTGCCGGAATGGCAGGTGGTGCCCTCGCCGCACTGATGATGGCTATGCCGGCCCAGGCGGCAGAAAAATTCAAGGCGGTGACCACCTTCACCGTGATCGCCGACATGGCGCAGAATGTCGCCGGCGATGCGGCCATCGTGGAATCCATCACCAAGCCGGGCGCCGAGATCCATGAGTACCAGCCGACGCCGGGCGACATCCAGCGCGCGCAGGGTGCCGACCTGATCCTGTGGAACGGTCTCAACCTCGAACTTTGGTTCGAGAAATTCTTCCAGAACCTGAAGGACGTGCCCGGCGTCGTGGTTTCCGACGGTGTCGAGCCGATGGGCATCGCCGAGGGCCCCTACAGCGGCAAGCCGAACCCGCACGCCTGGATGTCGCCGACTTCGGCGCTGATCTATGTCGATAACATCCGCGATGCCTTCGTGAAGCACGATCCGAAGAACGCCGCGACCTACAAAGCCAATGCCGAGGCCTACAAGGACAAGATCAAGGCCGTCATCGATCCGATCAAGGCCGAACTCGACGCGGTTCCGGAGGACCGGCGCTGGCTGGTATCGAGCGAAGGCGCCTTCTCCTATCTCGCCCGCGACTTCAGCCTGAAGGAGCTTTACCTGTGGCCGATCAACGCCGACCAGCAGGGCACGCCCCAGCAGGTCAAGAAGGTGATCGATGCCGTGAAGGAAAACGGGATCACGGTCGTGTTCTCCGAAAGCACCATTTCCGACAAGCCGGCCAGACAGGTCGCCCGCGAGACCGGCGCCAAATATGGCGGCGTGCTCTATGTCGACTCGCTGACCGAGGCCGATGGTCCCGTGCCAACCTATATCGACCTGTTGCGTGTAACGTCCGACACGATTGCAAAGGGGCTCACGCAGTGACTGCCTACCTGGACAACGCCGCTCTCCCCGCATCTTCGGATGCGGGGTCTGGCATTGCTGTGACCGGAGCGACGGTAACCTATCGCAACGGCCATACCGCCCTGCGCGATGCCAGTTTCAAGGTTCCCACCGGCACCATCGCCGCTCTCGTCGGCGTCAACGGCTCCGGCAAATCGACGCTGTTCAAGGCCATCATGGGCTTCGTGCGGTTGGCTAAAGGCGAAATCTCGGTGCTCGGCATGCCGGTCGCGAACGCCCTGCGCAAAAATCTCGTCGCCTATGTCCCGCAGGCCGAGGAGGTGGATTGGAACTTCCCCGTGCTGGTCGAGGATGTGGTGATGATGGGCCGCTACGGCCATATGGGCATGATGCGCATTCCCCGCCGCGCCGACCATGAGGCGGTGGCGGCCGCGCTTGCCCGCGTCAACATGGGCGCGTTCCGCAAGCGCCAGATCGGTGAGCTTTCGGGCGGCCAGAAAAAGCGCGTCTTCCTCGCCCGAGCGCTGGCGCAGGACAGCCGCGTTATCCTGCTTGACGAGCCCTTCACCGGCGTCGACGTCAAAACCGAGGAGCAGATCATCACGCTGTTGCGTGAGTTGCGCGACGAAGGCAGAGTGATGCTGGTCTCCACCCATAATCTGGGCTCGGTACCGGAATTCTGCGACCGTACAGTCCTCATCAAGGGCACCATTCTTGCCTATGGCCCAACTGTCGAGACGTTTACCCAGGACAATCTGGAAAGGGCGTTCGGCGGAGTCTTGCGTCATTTCGTCCTCAACCAGGCTCAGAACGGCAAGCCGACGCCGGTCTCGGTCTACAGTGACGACGAGCGCCCGCTGATCCTGAAGGAGGGCAAGGTGGCCTCACAAAGTTTCGTGGCAGCAGGAGCATCGAAGAGATGACGACGCTTCTGCTCGAGCCCTTTTCCTACCATTACATGATTAACGCCATGTGGGTGTCGGCGCTGGTCGGCGGTGTGTGTGCCTTCCTGTCCTGCTATCTGATGCTCAAGGGCTGGTCGCTGATCGGCGACGCGCTCTCACACTCCATCGTTCCGGGCGTGGCCGGTGCCTACATGCTGGGCCTGCCTTTCTCCATCGGCGCCTTCTTCTCCGGCGGCCTTGCCGCAGCGGCGATGCTGTTTCTCAACCAGCGCACCCGGCTGAAGGAAGACGCCATCATCGGCCTGATCTTCTCCTCCTTCTTCGGGCTGGGGCTGTTCATGGTGTCTCTTTCTCCCATGTCGGTCAGCATCCAGACCATCGTGCTCGGCAACATCCTCGCCATCACCCCGGAAGATACGCTGCAGCTCGCCATTATCGGCTTCGTCTCGCTGGCTGTCCTGTTGGTAAAATGGAAAGACCTGATGGTCACCTTCTTCGATGAAAGCCACGCCCGCTCGATCGGCCTCAACCCGACGCTGCTCAAGATCGTGTTCTTCACACTACTGTCGGCCTCGACCGTGGCAGCCCTGCAGACTGTCGGCGCCTTTCTGGTCATCTGCATGGTGGTGACGCCCGGCGCCACCGCCTATCTGCTGACCGACCGGTTTCCACGCCTTCTCACCATTGCCGTAATCGTAGGCGCGGCAACCAGCTTCATCGGTGCCTATGTCAGCTATTTCATCGACGGCGCCACCGGTGGTGTCATCGTTGTCATGCAGACGGCCATCTTCCTGCTTGTCTTCTTCCTTGCACCCAAGCACGGCATGCTGGCGGCCCGCCGTCGGGCTGCCCAGGCCCTGAGGAGTGCCGCGCCATGACCCTTCTCGACACACTTCTTGCCCCTTTCCAGTTCGAGTTCATGGTCAATGCCATGATCATTTCGGTGCTGGTGGCAGTTCCCGCCGCGCTGCTGTCCTGCTTCTTGGTGCTGAAGGGCTGGTCGCTGATGGGGGACGCCATCAGCCACGCCATCCTGCCGGGTGTGGTGCTGGCCTATATCGTCAACCTGCCGCTGGCGCTCGGAGCTTTCGCCGCCGGCATGACCTGCGCACTGGCCACCGGCTTTCTCAAGGAGAACAGCCGCATCAAGCAGGACACCATCATGGGCGTGGTGTTTTCCGGCATGTTCGGGCTTGGCATGGTGCTTTATGTCAAGATCGAAACCAACGTCCATCTCGACCATATCCTGTTCGGCGACATGCTGGGCGTGGGCTGGGCAGACATTGCCGAAACCGCCATCATCGCCGCGCTGGTGTCGGTCATCCTGCTGGTAAAATGGAAGGACCTGCTGCTGCACGCCTTCGACCCGGCACAGGCGCAGGCGGTAGGGCTCAAGGTGCGCGTGCTCCACTATGGCCTGCTCTCGATCCTTTCGCTGACGATTGTGGGTGCACTCAAGGCCGTCGGCATCATCCTGGCCATTGCCATCCTGATCGCACCCGGAGCGGTTGCCTTCCTGCTGGCACGCACCTTTGCCGGGATGCTTGTCCTGTCACTGGTCGTGGCGGTCACGTCGTCCTTCCTTGGCGTCTATCTGTCTTTCCTGATCGACAGCGCGCCAGCACCAACAATCGTGCTCGTGATGACCGTTGTCTTTGTCGCTGCCTATTTCTATGCCACGCGCAAGGCGGCAAGGATCCAGTCGCAGGAAGCGCTTTGACAACAATACTGACGGCGGACGGCAGCAGGCCGGCCGCCGCATCTCATGATGCATAGGAGGAAGCGGTGATCATGGGCAGTCGCCGTACCAGGCAGGCACATCATCAGGCAGGTCGGATTTCAGGGGAACCTCCTGCCCGTCAGCCACGAATACCGGCGCTTGCCCATCTCATTCTTAATGGGCGCTGGTTTCAGCGCTTGGCCCTCCATATGAATAACCGGCATGAAACAAATCGCACACCGGCATCCTCCAGTCCCATGAGAACTCCAACTGGAAATACTCTCCAGCCAGGGATGTTTCGGCCGCGCTATCGCCCCTTGGGCGCGCTTCTCTTTCGCACACGGGTCGTGCAGCGTCTGCTCGGAGACTCGTTCGTTGCTCCCGCAGGATCGGCAAATCCCGTCCATGACGCTGATTGCGCCAGACCCCATATCTGCGATGAGAATGCCGCTGCCTCCGAGAAGCGTGGGGTCGACATCGGCGCCGAAGAGATCAACCGGCTCAGGAAACAGGCTTTGATCGCGTCTTTGCAAAGCTCTTTGCGCCGCTGGGGCGGCCGGTGAGACAGGGAGGTGATCACAATTTTACCTGTCTGGTTTGCTGCCATGCGCTTCTCGCCGCTGCCTGCGGCGTTTCTTCAGGGGCCTGACATAAATTTCCAGCCTGTGACTCACAATCTCGAAGCCATGTGCACGCGCAATCTCTTCCTGCATGCGCTCGATCTCGTCTGACCGGAATTCCACCACCCGCCCTGAATAGACATCGATGAAATGGTCATGATGTTCCTGTTCCGCAAGCTCATAGCGTGAGCGCCCATCGGCAAAGGTGTGCCGCTCCAGAATGCACTTGTCCTCAAGCAGCCGGACCGTCCGGTAGACGGTGGCCAGCGCAATTCCTGGGTCAATTTCAGTGGCTCGCCGGTGCAGTTCGATAACATCGGGATGGTCCGTGGATCCGGCGAGAACCTCCAGAATGACCCTCCGCGGTCGTGTCAGGCGCAGACCCTGTTCCTGGTACAGAGATGTCAAATCCTTATCCGGTTGCACGGGCACTCCTAATCAATGATGTGGTAGCCTGTTGCTCGCAACGTTCGTCTGGATTCTATGCTTCTTGCATCGCAGTTGCAAAGTGGCACCATCCGAGCGGCAGGATTCTAGACCGACGGCGGCTCTGACAACCAGCGCGCAGCCAGTGCTTCAAGACTTTCATCGCGAAATGAACATCGGGATAGACGCGGTCGCCAGAAACGTAGGAGTGGTCTCCAGCGCCACATGGCCCAGCCGTTCGGTCATGCCGTAGCGCGTGACCATTGCGCGGGCGATGTCGGTGACCTTGACGAGGTCGTCGGCAGCGCCGGTGGAAAGGTGCTCGAAGACGATCCACTCGGCGGCGCGGCCGCCGAGTAGCACCGCCATCTTGTTCGCAAGCTCCTCGCGCGTCATCAGGAAACGGTCCTCGGTCGGACGCTGGATGGTGTAGCCGAGCGCGCCGATGCCGCGCGGGATGATCGACACCTTGTGCACGGGATCGACGCCCGGCAGCGCCATCGCGACGAGCGCATGGCCCATCTCGTGATAGGCGACGATCTCGCGCTCTCTGGGGTTGAGCAGGCGGTTGCGCTTCTCTAGCCCCGCGATGATGCGCTCAATGGCGTTGTTGAAATCCTCCATCGTCACCGCGTCGGCCTTGCGGCGGGTGGCGAGCAGCGTCGCCTCGTTGACGAGGTTGGCGAGGTCCGCGCCGGTGAAGCCGGGCGTCAGCGCCGCGATCTGCTCCGGCGACACGTCCGGCGCGAGCTTCGCCTTCTTCATGTGGACATGCAGGATGGCGATGCGGCCCTGCTTGTCCGGCCGGTCGACCAGGACCTGCCGGTCGAAGCGCCCGGCGCGCAGCAGCGCCGGGTCGAGGATCTCCGGCCGGTTGGTGGCGGCGAGCAGCACCAGCCCGCTCGACGGGTCGAAGCCGTCGAGCTCGACCAGAAGCTGGTTGAGCGTCTGCTCCTTCTCGTCGTGGCCGCCGGCCATCGGACCGATGCCGCGGGCGCGGCCGAGCGCGTCGAGCTCGTCGATGAAGATGATGGCCGGCGCCTTGGCGCGCGCCTGCTCGAACAGATCGCGCACGCGCGCGGCGCCGACGCCGACGAACATCTCGACGAATTCGGAGCCGGAGATGGAGAAGAAGGGCACGCCCGCCTCGCCGGCCACCGCTCTCGCGAGCAGCGTCTTGCCGGTGCCGGGCGGGCCGACGAGAAGCACGCCCTTGGGCATTCGCCCGCCGAGCCGGCCGTACTCCTCCGGGTCCTTCAGGAAATCGACGATCTCCTGCAGCTCGGCCTTGGCCTCGTCGACGCCGGCGACGTCGGCGAAGGTCACGCCGGTGTCCGTCTGCACATAGACCTTGGCCTTGGACTTGCCGATCTGCATCAGGCCGCCGCCCATGCCGCCGCCCATTCGCCTCAGGATGAACATCCACAACCCGACGAACAGCGCGACGGGAACGACCCACGACAGGAGGTCGCGCAGGAAGGTGCTCTCGACCTGGCCGGTGACGACGACGTCGTGCTGCTGGAGATCGCGCGCCAGATCGGGCTCGACGCGGGTGGTGATGAACATCGGCCGGCCGTCCACCGGTTCGGTGAAGCGACCCTGTATGAAGCGGTCGGAGACGGCGACCTCGGCGATGCGTCCCTGCGTAAGATAGGTCTGGAACTCGCTGTAGGGAATCTGCGCGACTTGCGTCGCCGCCGCGAAGAGGTACTGGAAGACCATCAGGCCGAGAAAGGCCGCGATCCAGTACCAGATATTGAACTGCGTCTTCTTGTCCATTCTCTATCGCCATGCATCTGCGTGGGGTACGCCGCCCCTACCGACATCACTTTAGCCAGACCACCCTGTCCTCGTTTGAGGCAGATCAACGTGAAAGGGCCCGGCAGAGCCGGGCCCCTCGGTCAGGCCGTTGAGAACGGTTTGTTGGAGCCGTTCCAAAGGCTGTAGCCCGCAGCAGCAGCCACGATCAGGCCGACGACGACATGGGAGATCGTCGCGCTGCTGTTGGTCGAGAATGACAACACCCATGGCGCCGCGACCGACCAGACGCCTAACGCCGTGTTAACCCACTGTTGCCATTCGCTGAACGCGAACAGCGCAATGCATGCAACAACGGCGATCGCCGCTCCTACAAGCCATGCGTTCCAGGCCGCAGTCGTTAGAGCCGCATAACCCAGAATCCATGGCGTTATGGCCAGTCCGAGGCCGGCGGCAATATTCACAACATCAAAGGCAGAGCGGTTTTCGAATGTCTTCAGCATCGTTTTCCTCCTTTCCGGTTTGATGCGTCGTCAATGAGCGGTCCACCTGTCGGGCGGAACGCAGGTGCCGGTGTCACGAGATGGGAAGCCGGCACACAACTGCTGATGTGGAGCGCGCAGACGCCCCACAGGCTGCTGTCCAATACGGAACGGAGCGAGCTCCGCATCGGTGAAAGCACCCGCAGCAATCTCATGCAGCGCAAGATCCTGCGTTGTCATTCCTTCCAGCGCCAGTCGAGGCTCATCGCCCCGCCTCAGCGCTCTACAACGCATGGCCCCTGCGAGAGCCAGCCCGAACCTGTTAGGCAGAACCTTTTGTGCATCGATCGTGACAAATGGATCCATGGAATCACCTCATGCTGCTTCGAGATGCCCCGGACCAGCCGACTGGGCATCCACGCCTCTTTCGAGAGCGAGCAACGCCTGCTCGACCTCATCAAGGCGCGAGGGGCGGCCGTTCTCAGGCATGCCCTCGTTGGTGGCCTGATCGATCAGGAATTCGGTCCAGGCCCAGTTCATCAGGATCGACCGCCTCGCATCAAGGGGGAGCCGGTTGTCAGTCACGACATCCATCGGCGAAGCCCAGCTGCCATCCCCATCACTGCGATTGGCGTCATTCGACATGGCCCGACGGTACTTGTCCGAAAGCCCGGCGAGGCCAAGCTTGCCGAGCGTCGCATCGGAGAATGTGTTTCGCTTTTCTCCAGACTTATCCATGGTAATCCTAGCCTTATCCTTTGGTACGTCCACGACATAGCAAAGACCCTGCCGCTGCGCGTAACGGATCGCAGACGCCAGCGTCGGGAACTTAAGCTCGACCTGCTTCAGTGTGTCCCGGCTGCCGGTGTAGCCCATGAGCGGTTCGATAAAAGACGGGCTGCGCGCCTCGAACACGAGCTTCCATTGATCGCGCGACGGAGCACTGGTAGTCGCCGAGCGAGATGGGCGGTAGATCCGGGCCACGGCATCGCTGGGGAATAAGGAGCGTCCCATTGACAGCATCGTGCGACGATTGTCGTTGGCTCCCGGCACGGGCCGGTCGACAGGACCATCTGCCATTGATGTCCTTCTTGCAGCAATGTTCATGGTTCTTCCTCCGTGATCGGTGAAGATCGACGCCGACGGGCGCAACGAACCCGCCGGCGCCGAAACCCTCGTCAGCTCTTGATCGCTATGCGTTTTACCTGCGACTGTGCCTTTTCGGTCTTGGGAAGCACGAGGCTCAGCACGCCATTTGTGAACCTGGCGTCTATCTTGTCCTCGACGATTTCCCTTCCAACCGGGATACGGCGCTCGAAACGGCCGTAGAAGCGTTCCGAGAACTGCCTGTCCTTGTCCTCGGTCTCAGATCGCTTTTCGCCGCGCAGCGTCAGCACACCGTCATCCAGAACCAGTTCGATGTCCTTTTCCTCCAGACCTGGCACTTCCGCGGTTATGCGGATCTCCTTTTCAGTCTCGGAGATTTCGACGCTCGGCCACCCCCGTCCGAAGGAGGCCAGAGAGTCAAAAGCTGGCAGGTTTCGATCAAACGAGCGAAAGACATCGTCGAACAGGCGATTGACTTCCCGGTGCAGCGACAGGAACGGACTGCGGTCCTCTTCACGATAGACAGCGGGAGCCTGATTGCTGCTCGTGTCACGGCCCCAGGGGATCAGGTCACGTACGTTCATGGTTATTCTCCTTCTGTTCTTTACAATTGGGCACAGCTTCGCCGGTAGCGCCGGACGCGCGGCCCGGCGCTGGCGATCCGTAGACTGACAAAAGCGTCAGGCTGCGATCTGCTCGTTGGTGTGCGAAGGGGCTTCAATCTGCATCGTCTTCTCCTGCGACGAGATCGCAATCCGACGAGGCTTCATCTCCTCCGGGATCTCACGCCGAAGATCGATTGTCAGGAGGCCGTTGACGAGAGTCGCGCCTTCAACTCGTACGTGGTCGGCGAGCTGGAAGCGACGCTGGAACGAGCGTCCGGCAATGCCGCGATGCAGATACTGCGCATTCTCGTCGGTGGTTTTGCTGCCCGCCACGAGAAGCATGTTTTGCTCCTGCGTGATGGAAAGCTCGTCTTCGCTGAAGCCGGCCACCGCCATGGTGATGCGGTAGTCGTCTTCGTCAGTCTTTGCGATGTCATAGGGCGGCCAGTTGTCGATGCTCTCGACGCGGCTGGCTGCCTCCAGCGCATTGACCAGACGGTCGAAGCCGATGCTCGACCGGAACAGGGGAGAAAAATCGAAAGTGGTTCTCATAGCCACATCCTCCTTGAAGCAACATGGGTACAAGATTGTGCGGCTTTTGGCCGGCGCCGCCCCGTAGTGGCAGCGGCGCACAATCGATCTGGTTCCTTCATTTCAGAGTTTCAAGAGGGTGACGGCAGAAAATTTCTACAGCGATTTCAGACTGTTGGAAATTGAGAACAACTCCACCATCTGATGAGTTGGTTGGTAAAATGAATGGAGACCTGCCATGACCTATGACGACATCGTTTCAGTGCTCGGCTCCATAGACGACGATCTGGCGGCGGGGCTTATCGCAACCGGGGCGAGTGTTGATGAACTTCGAGAAGCGTGGAACTGGCTTAACAATGACGAGGCGCTGATGGGCGACGGGCGACCGCTCCCGGACACACGCGTCAGCCAACTCATCGATCTGCTTGAACCTGATGATGACGGCGTGGACTGAGCTACGGATGGAGGGTTGAAGAGGCACGTCGGTATGCCCAGATCACAAGAGATCGTACAGAACGATCAGTTGCTTGCTCTCAAAAGACGATCAGAAAACAAGGAGGAAGTGATGTCTGATGTCGTGTTCAACGAACCCGTAATTCTGCGCATGCCAAAAACTGGCCTCCGAAAGGTGGCGACAGGTTTTGAAGCACTGGAATGCCTCGAGCGCGAATGGCCGGACTGGGCACGTGGACGGCGTTGGCGGAATGCCGTTGCTGCCTGTCGGGACGCACTCGATGGATGGCGCTCTGCGAAGGAGGCACGCCGGAGCTTCATGAAGGCTGCAATGCGAGCGGGCCTCGTTCAGGGAGCACGACGCACGCGAGTTCGGGGTACTCTCGGTAGCTATCAGGTAATTCCCGCCGGGCTTCAGTGAACGGATATGATCCCGTCGACGGCTTTCCATTCTGAGGGCTGGATCAGACGATGGTGGGCGACGCGCACGGAGTGCAGCGCGCCCTCCAGCGTCTCGGTCCAGTAGTCGAGAAAGCCGCGCAGTTCGGGAAACTTCGGGGCAAGATCGTAATCCTGCCAGACATAGACCTGCAACAGGCTCGGGTGATCTGGAAGACGATAGTGGATTTCGGCTGTGGTCAGGCCGTAGCCTTCCATCTGCATCCGGAATTCACGACTGACGATCGCTGGCATATGTCTCTCCTTTGTCGTTTCATGCGTGAAGACGATGGTGATGGTCTGCGGATCCGCATACGGCATCGTCCGCCCCGATGTCGCCGTGATCAAGACGCCGCAGCGCATCCATAATGACATCGAATGGGATGGGGCTTTCCGCGCCCGGCGGCTGGCGCAGTGCGGGCATCGATTCGACCGCGCATGCGTCGGATGCCCATGACGAGAGAATGGCGCGCTTTTCGCTGCGTTCGAGCGTGTCGTCGCGCAGCACATCCTCGGGATGCCTGTAGTGGCGCGCCGGCGACAGGAGCCGGTCGAGCGCAATGTCTTCGGCTCGTGGCGCGAGAGAGGGAATGATCGTCGAAAAATCGGCTCGGCGCATCGCTGTCCTCCTTCCGTTTCAGCCGTTCCAAAAACTCCGTTTCGATCAGGACTCCGGACCGCACCTCCCGGCACGGCACAGAAGGAAGTTCGGCCAATCGAGCGAATTTTTCAAGTGCCCGGATGCTCAATGGTGTCAATTTCGGCTGCGATTACATCGCACTAGCAGTTAACGGCTGCGAGTGCCGAAAATTTTGCATTCCCCTCTTGAAATCGAAAATCACCAAAACCAGATCGATACGCGCGTGACGCCGACAAGGGTTGCGCGGCCCCGCTTCGGCTCTCACCGGGCCGGAGCGGAGGGACCTCTCAAAATCTGTTTGTCCTTGAGGAGAACGATATGACGTTCCGTCCATTGCATGACCGTATCCTGGTTCGCCGCATCGAAGCCGACGAGAAAACCGCAGGCGGCATCATCATTCCCGATACCGCCAAGGAAAAGCCGAGCGAAGGCGAAGTGATTGCGGTCGGGCCCGGTGCCCGCGACGATGCGGGCAAGATCATTGAGCTCGACGTAAAGGTCGGCGACCGCATTCTGTTTGGCAAATGGTCCGGCACCGAGATCAGGCTGAACGGCGAAGACCTGCTCATCATGAAGGAAAGCGACGTGATGGGTGTGATCGAACAGACCGCCGCACTGAAGAAGGCCGCCTGACGGATTCTTCGACCATCAACCAGTCAATGAAAGCTGCCTATTGAAGGAGTGATCCAATGGCTGCCAAGGAAGTCAAGTTCAACACCGAAGCCCGCGAGAAGATGCTGCGCGGCGTCGACATTCTCGCCAATGCGGTGAAGGTGACGCTCGGCCCTAAGGGGCGCAATGTCGTCATCGACAAGTCGTTCGGCGCGCCGCGCATCACCAAGGACGGCGTGTCGGTCGCGAAGGAGATCGAGCTTGAGGACAAGTTCGAGAACATGGGCGCGCAGATGGTGCGCGAGGTGGCCTCGAAGACCAACGATCTCGCCGGCGACGGCACAACCACCGCGACCGTTCTGGCGCAGGCCATCGTCAAGGAAGGCGCCAAGGCCGTCGCCTCCGGCATGAACCCGATGGATCTGAAGCGCGGCATCGACAAGGCCGTGGATGCGGTTGTCGCCGAACTCAAGGCCAATGCGCGGAAGATCTCGAAGAATGACGAGATCGCCCAGGTCGGAACCATCTCGGCCAATGGCGATTCGGAGATCGGTCGCTTCCTCGCCGAAGCCATGCATAAGGTCGGCAATGAGGGTGTCATCACCGTCGAAGAAGCCAAGACCGCCGAGACCGAGCTCGAGGTGGTCGAGGGCATGCAGTTCGACCGCGGCTATCTTTCGCCCTACTTCATCACCAATCAGGACAAGATGCGGGTCGAGTTCGAGGATCCCTATGTCCTTATTCATGAAAAGAAGCTCTCCAACCTTCAGGCCATGCTTCCCGTGCTCGAAGCGGTCGTCCAGTCCGGCAAGCCGCTCGTCATCATCGCCGAGGATGTCGAGGGCGAGGCGCTGGCCACGCTCGTCGTCAACCGTCTGCGCGGTGGCTTGAAGGTCGCGGCCGTCAAGGCGCCGGGCTTCGGCGACCGCCGCAAGGCCATGCTGGAGGACATCGCCATCCTCACCGGCGGCACGGCGATCAGTGAGGATCTCGGCATCAAGCTGGAGAACGTCACGCTGGAGATGCTCGGGCGCGCCAAGAAGGTGGTGATCGAGAAGGAGAACACCACCATCGTCGATGGCGCCGGTTCAAAGGCCGAGATCGAAGGCCGCGTGAAGCAGATCAAGGCGCAGATCGAGGAGACGACCTCCGATTACGACCGCGAGAAGCTGCAGGAGCGGCTGGCCAAGCTCGCCGGCGGCGTCGCGGTGATCCGCGTCGGCGGTGCGACCGAGGTCGAGGTCAAGGAGAAGAAGGACCGCGTCGACGACGCGTTGCATGCGACCCGCGCGGCGGTCGAGGAAGGCATTCTGCCCGGTGGCGGCGTGGCGCTGCTGCGTGCGCAGAAGGCGCTCGATGCCGTAGAGACCGAGAACTCGGACCAGAAGCACGGCGTGGAGATCGTGCGCCGGGCCATCGAGGCACCGGTGCGCCAGATTGCCGAAAATGCCGGCGCCGAAGGTTCGATCATCGTCGGCAAGCTGCGGGAGAAGCCCGATTTTGCTTACGGGTGGAACGCCCAGACCGACGAGTATGGCGATCTCTTCGCACAGGGGGTCATAGACCCGGCCAAGGTGGTGCGTACTGCCTTGCAGGACGCGGCGTCCGTCGCCGGCCTGCTCGTCACCACCGAGGCGATGATCGCAGAGAAGCCGAAGAAGGAAGCAGCCCCAGCGATGCCTGCGGGCGCCGGAATGGATTTCTGACGATCTGGCGCGGAAAGTGACCGCTCCCATGTCGGGAGCGGTCAGGAGCAACGCATAGATCGGAGACTGACATGAGCCTCATGCCAGACTTTGACCATGTACCTGTGCCGCATCATCCGCCGTCCGAGTTCCTGTCGCACGATGCGGAGGCGCGGACGGCATTGGCCCCGCTGATCGAAACCCTGCTCGACAGGCTCGTGATGGCTGGATGGGATCGGCGCACGGCGGCCTCCGCGCTGATGTTCCATGCGGCGGGGCAGGTGTCGGCCCTCTCGCGAGTCGGCCGGCCGCAATGATCCAGGAACCTCGCCTCCGGGCGGGGTTCATTTCCACTCGAACCAGATGCGCGAAGGGCGGCGCCGGAAGATCTCTTCCGGCGCGACGGCATCGCCGCATCCAACACGAAGGAACCATATCGGGAGATCGACAATGTTCATCGGCCTGCCTCGCGCCCCGCAGATTGCCGCCATCCTTGTCACGTGCCTTACATTGTCATTTTCCGGTGGCGCCGTGCAGCCCGCTGCCGCACAGGATGTGGCATCCGGCAGGCATGTCGAGCGTTCGTTGCCCGATGTTCTGGAGGAGATCACGCCGGCGGTCGTCAACATCGCCGTCACATCGCGCGCGCCTGCCGAAACCAACCCGCTCTTCAACGATCCCTATTTCCGACGCTACTTCGATCTGTCTCAGATGCCGCAGCAAAGGCCCCGCATGAGCGCCGGGTCCGGCGTCATCGTTGACGCGGATAAGGGTTACATTCTCACCAACCACCATGTCGTCGACGGCGCGAGCGAGATCGCGGTGACGCTGAAAGATCGCCGCCGCTTCAATGCCGAACTGGTCGGCAGCGACAAGACACGCAACCCAATCCATGAAAGCTTTCATTTCTGGGCGAAAACTACGTGTTAAACCTCGCAGGAAATCAAGACCCTGTTCCTTACTGCGCGCCGCAATCGATGGTTAGTGTAGCACCGTCATCGATAGATGCGCCATTTTCGTCCACCAAGACCAGACCGGCAACGGACAGCTGTCTCCCGGAAGCCACGATTGTGAACTCCTGTGAATAGACACGTCCGGCCTGGATCCGACGCTCGGGACTGGCGAACGGGCCATCGACGCCGAGGCCGATGGTCATTGCATTTGCAGTAGACGACAGTTCGAAAAAGAACTTTTCTCCATCCGGTGTCGTCCCTGGCCCCTGGATTTCAATATCGTCGAAACCATCCTGGCTATGGATGCCGCATGTGGTCGGCGTAAATTCGTAGCGCCCTGCGGATGTTTCCAAAACACTTATTGCGACGGCGGCGCTTTCGGATGTCGGCGCTTCCGCCTCCGCGCTACAACCTGTCAGCACCAAGCTGCTGAACAAGCCGATCATGACAACGGATCCGGTTCTACGCTCGTCCATTCCGAAGTTTCCTGTGATCACTTCTTTCTCCATTGCCTACGGATAGGACCAACCGTTGTGTTCGACGCGGAAAATGCGTAACGGCGCGCCGGGTTTGGTGGTGTCGGCGCGCAGGTAGAAGACCGCGCGCTGGTCCTTGCCGAAATTGGTGAAATCGACATTGATGGTGATCATGCCGCGCAGCATCGGCTGGTCGGGGTCGGGCATGGGGTCTTCGATGGCGCCGTCGAAGTCCTGCGCGCCATAAAGAGGATGCGCACCGACATTGCCGGAGGCCAGCCAGGCGACGATGTCGTCGGTGAAGTAGTTTCTGGATACGGCAGGATCGAATGCGCTCGGCAGATTGCTGTTTTCCGACTGGAACTGGCGTTCGTAGAGCTCACGCACCAGGTCCTGCGCCTGAGCAACCGGATCGATGCCGGGGGCTGCTGCATAGGGTTCGGGCGCTGGCTGTGCCGGGCGGGGCTTCGTCGCTGCGGCGATGGGCTCGCTGCCATCGGGGGTGATATAGCGTTGCGCCACCCAGCCCGCCTTGCTCATCGCCTTGTTGCGCATCAGACACCAGCGGGGCGGCAGCGCGCTGATTTGCGCCTGCGTCATCGCCATGTAGTGGGCAGCGGTGTAGAACGGAACACAGGTGATCTGCTGCATGTTGCGTTCATTGTGGGCGAATGTCTCGATCACCGGATAGTTGGTGCCGGGGCCCATCCGAGCGTTGAGAACATCGTTGCCGGAGACGCCCGTGACACGCCAGGCATCCGGTCCGTGACCATCGATTTCGGCATGGGCGGCAGACACGGCCAGGCCGAGCGCCATGACAAGCAATGTGGCCTTGAATGTGTGTGGCATGGTCATTTCACCTCTACGATCGCACGGCCCAGAACCTTGCGGCCGCTGACGTCAAGAAATCGGATTTCATAGGTTCCAGCCTGTGCCGGCATCTGCAGCTCCAGCGATTTTTCTGCTCCGACCTTGTGCGCGGCAATCCAGCTGAAATCGGCCTGATCGGCGCGGGCAAGGGCAACGCGCTGGTCCGCGCTGCCGGCTTCCGCGCGCCACGACACGGTGATCGTCTCGCCGGCCCCGGCCTCTGCCGGTGCCGCCAGTCCAGCCCCGTCATCCAGCGGCGCGTCTTGCGCCACCACTTCCAGCTGGTGGCTGGCAAGAGTGCGGGCCCCTTCGCGCAACACATAGCGGATTTCGTAAAGCCCTGTTTCGGCTGGCGCCTTCATCTCGCCGGCACGTGCATCCCGAACCCGGATATAGTCGGCATATTTGCCCTCGGCAGTCCCGGCGGGAACAATGGTGACATAGTCTTCCGGGTGGATCGAGATCGACCAGTTCACCTGAATCTTGGTTCCGGCCCGGACGACATCGGGGCCGCTCACCGTCACTTCGGCCTCAACGACTTCCACAGGGGCGGACGCCATGGTGCGTCCCCCTTCGCGCAGCACATAGCGTACCTCGTAAAGACCCGGCTCTGCGGGCGCGATCAATCGGTTTTCGGTGACATCGCGCACGCGCTGATAGTTGGTGTATTTTCCTTCCTCGGCTCCCACTGGAACGATGGTGACATAGTCTTCCGGATGGATCGACGCCGACCAGGTCACCTTGAAGCTTGCACCAGTGGTCACCTCTTTCGGTGCCGCGACCCCTATCTCGGCCTCAACGACCTCCACAGGGGTAGACGCCATGGTGCGGCCTCCTTCGCGCAGCACGTAGCGTACTTCGTAAAGGCCGGGCTCTGCGGGCGCGGTCAGTCTGTTTTCGGTGACATCGCGCACGCGCTGATAGTTGGTGTATTTTCCTTCCTCGGTTCCGGTGGGAACGATGGTGACATAGTCTTCCGGATGGATCGACGTCGACCATGTCACCTTGAAGCTTGCGCCTGTGGTCACCTGTTGCGGCGCAGTGATACCGATTTCGGCCTCGACGACCTCGACGGGAGTTGCTCCCAGCGTATGGCCATCTTTCCGTGTGACGTAACGTACCTCGTACAAACCGGGCTGGGCGGGCGCGATCAACCTGTTTTCGGTGACATCACGCACGCGCTGATAGTTGGTGTATTTTCCTTCCTCGGCTCCGACCGGAACGATGGTGACATAGTCTTCCGGATGGATCGACGCCGACCAGGTTACCTTGAAGCTTGATCCGGTCGTCACCTGTTCCGGCGCCTGGATCGCTATTTCCGCTTGTGGCTCCGGCTCCGGCTCAGGCGCCACTTCGGCCTCTGGCGGCGTCATTGGCTGCAAATCCATTACCGACTGGACATGGGCCAGTGCGGCCTTCAATTCATCGGAATTCTGCGCCGGAACGAACACGCCGCCGGTGTTTTCGGCAATACAGGCAAGGCTTTCATGGGCCTGATCCTCAAGGTCGAAGCCGACGACATGGGTCGTGAACTTCACGCCCTGCCGGGCCAGTTGTTCGGCCAGCGCGCAAGGGTCGGCCTGACAGGTTTCCAGACCATCGGAAATGAGCACCACGGTGGCGGGGTTGTCGCGATAGGACAGGAGTTCCGCCGCGTGCTGAACCGCGGCGGAAATCGGCGTCTTTCCTTTCGGGCGGATGCGGTTCACCGTGCTGATGAAGCTTGGCCGATCGAGCGGCCCCGGCTCGATCAGGGTCTCGATGTCGCGGCAGTCGCCTTCCGAGCGATGCCCGTAGGCGACGAGGCCGAGATTGATGTCGTCGGACCAGCCGGTCACGAGATCGGCCATCACGTCGCGCGCGATCTCGATCTTGCTGGTGCCGTCGATCTGGCCCCACATCGAGCCGGAGGCGTCATAGACGATCACCACATCCTCAGCCGCCGAGGCGTCCGAAATGGACATCGTGACTGCCGTGGCCGCGACCAGCGCTGCCTTCAGAACTTTCATCATTGTCTCCTGTCGTGAATGGCGCGTCACGCCTGACGCCAGCTGCTTTCGGCTGCGGCGGAAGGTCGTGCTTCACCCAGGGCCCGGGCCTTCAGCTTGCGGAATTTGGCCGACATCTGTTCCAGCCTTGCGTCCCATTCGGGGTTTGGCTGCTGGCCTTCAATGGTCCTGAAGTAGACCTGCATCATGCAGGCGATGGCGAAGGGTTCCAGAAGCGCCGCCTTGACACTCCAGGCAAACAGCAGTGCGAAGACGAAGCCGCCTGCCGCCCAGGCTCCCGGCATCAGATAGACGACGAGAGCCGCCGGCGCGAGCATGACCAGAAACACGAGAAAGCTCATGAGGTAGACAATGATCGCAAGCCAGGCGGCGTTCTTGAGCATCACCTTGTAATTCTGGCCATAGAGCACCAGCGCTTCCCTGGCCGATCCCCATGGGTTGGTCGAACCAGTGCGAATTGCGTAGGCGAGGATGACCTCGTCGATGAAGCCGACGGCGACCCGCAGGAAGGCATGCAGGATACCGGAAAGCTGCTGCGCGCCAGGTATGGGCAGGATGGTCAGAATTCCGCGCACCAGCCCCGTGATCGCGCCGATCACGCCCTTGACGAGCTGATCGATGGCAAACAGCACGCTGGCCTGAGCGAAACGCTCCTTTACCACCGCTGTCGCATGGCTGACTTGCGACTTTCCGTCTGGCATTGGCTTGCCGTCGATCAGCTCGACCAGCACCGCTATATGGCCCGCCTTGACGATATAAAGGATGTATTCGCGCGCCCAGTACATGATGGCGCCAAACAGGCCGAACCCCATGATGGCGCCCCACATGGTCGTATTGGCCTGAAATCCTTCGTCACCGAAGCCGCCAACGCCATAGCCGATGCCCGCACCGGTTCCGGTTACCAGAACGTAGCCAGCGGCGATGCCGAAATAGACGACCATCCGCAGCACGATGAACGGCATGGTCCGCGCCATCATTGCCAGCGCATTGCCGACATTGAAATCCCACATGCTCTGCTCCGCCCTATATGCCTGTTGCGCAAGCTTAGCAGGCGCAAACCCAATATGCCCCGTTCATTTGGATAGGGACATGCCGGCAAGCCTGGGTATAATTGGCCCCAGCTATCCGAGCTGCAGAACGGATGGAATAAACTGGCAGAAAAAATACACGGAAAAGCCTGGGAGGCGGCGCGTCAATTTGCGAAGATTTTTCTTTTCTATCCTGGCGGCCACGTTGTTTCACTTTTCCTCTGACGTCCATGGACGTGACATGGAAAAAATCCCGCCGCCAATGTCTCCCCCAATACTTGAGGTTCGGGGTGCCATTTCCAGGATCAATACGCAAGGAGCGGCGTATTTCGACATGGAGATGCTGAGGGCGTTGCCTGTCGCCCGGCTGGAAACAGCGACAGCCGTCACAGATGGTGTGCGTCGCTTTAGCGGATTTCTGATGAGAGACCTTCTGGCGCATATCGGTGCCCGGGGCACAACCGTGACGGCGAGAGCCCTGAACGATTACGCAATTGACATTGCGATCGAGGAATTCGACCGGTTTGATGTCCTCGTAGCCTATGAAATGGATGGCGAACCGTTGTTGCCGAGTGACAAGGGGCCGTTGTGGATAATCTATCCGCGTGACCAGCATGCGGAGTTGCAGGATATCCGCTTCGACTATCGCTGGGTCTGGCAATTGCGATGGCTGGATATTCAATGAGCCGTCAGGCGCGTGCATTGCTTGGCGTCGCCCTGCCGGTTTCGGCCATCGTCATCTTCGTTGCCCTGCTGGCGTTTTCGCTGATGCGTCTTTCCGACCTTGAGCGGGATATGCGCATCGAGGCCACTCAGAATATGCTGTGGGTGATCTCCAGGGCGCATATTTCAAGCCTCCAGTTGGGCGAGGCCGCCGCAGGCAGCGTTGCCGGTGAGGTTGATCACGCGCAGCTGGAATTGCGTTACAACGTATTTCTCAGCCGGCTTGCCTTGCTTGATGATGGCCCGCAGCGGCGGCGGATGGAAGCGCTGGGTGCCGCCGCCGCGCTTGGTACCCTGCGGGGAAGCCTGCCCGAACTTGGCTCGCTGTTGATGAGCGGTAGACCAGAGGTAGTACCCCGCATCAGGGCTCTGCTTGCTCCTTACAATGCCGCCCTCACGCAGGCGGCCAACAAGGCAATGGTGGCCGAATGGGACGATCTTGGCGCTACGCTGGACGCCACACGCAAGCAGTTATGGCAGATCATCATCTCCATGATCGGCATATCGCTGGCGGGCACCGTGCTTTGCATCCATTTTCTGCTGGCGATCCGCGATGCAAGGCAACGGTCCCGTCTGCTCAACCAGGAAAAGGCGTTCTCCGAACTTTTGATCGGCTCCAGCGGTGAAGGCATCATCGCTGTGGATATGGATCGGCGCTGCACGGTCTGGAACGAGGCTGCCGAACGGTTGTTTGGGGTTAACGCTGACGTGGCTACAGGCGCGATGTTGAGCGACGTCTCAGGCTTTTTCGAGGTCGTCAGGATTGAGCAGGCGATCAGCGATGCCCTTCAGGGACAGGCTGTTGCACTGCTGGACCAACCGTTCTTCCCATCCCACCAGTGCGAGCCGCTTTATGTCGACTTGCGCTGCTTCTCTCTGCGTGACGGCGAACGCATCATCGGCACGATCCTGTTGGCGTCTGATGTGACGCAACGCAGGGCGGCGCAACGGGAGATTGCCGATCATCGCGATCATCTGGAGAAATTGGTTCAGGCCCGTACGCAGGAGCTTGACGCGGCCCTGACCCGGGAGCGGGCTACAGCGGATCTTTATCGGAACTTCGGCACCATGATCTCGCACCAGTTCCGCACGCCGCTCGCCCTTGTCGATTCCGCGCTTCAGCGCCTGATGCGCCGGCGTGACCGGCTGACTCCGGAAGAAATCCTGGAACGGGGCGAGGAAGCCCGCAGCGCTGTCGCGCGTCTGGTCAGGTTGGTGGAAAGCACCCTCGACGCCGCACGCCTCGATGCCGGCCAGATCGAAGTCCGCAGTCAGCTTTGCGATCTCGGTGACCTCGTAGCAGAGATCTGCTCCCGGTCGACAGAAAACACTGGCTCGGGGCGGATCACTGTCACGCTTCCAGACGGCGCTTCTCCCATTGCCTATTGTGATCCCGTGCATGCGGAACACATCCTCACCAATCTGCTGTCCAATGCCGTCAAATACTCACCGGCAAAGACACCGATAAGCATTACCCTCACCGACAGCGGCACGCAGATCGAATGCGTAGTAGCCAACACTGGACCTCAGGAGGGGTCATTCGAACGGGAGGCGCTGTTCGAACGCTATTATCGCGGCAGCAATACGGAAGGCCGTCCCGGTATCGGAGTCGGCCTCTATATGGCCAGAGCGCTTGCCCGCTTGCAGGGCGGTGATGTGCAATTGCAAAATTCGGAGCCTGGCATGGTTCGAATGGCGATGCTGCTGCCCAGTAGTGCCTCCGGTTCCGGCTCCGTTACAGCCATGGCCCTACGAAAGGAACCGGCATGACATTCGCGCCGTCTCCGAACCGGAAGCGCTTTGTGATCCTTTGCATCGAGGATGAAGCGCAACTGAGGCGTGACATCAGGGATGAACTGGTCGAGGCAGGCTATGATGTGGTAGAAGCCGACAATGGCAAGCATGCGCTCGGCAAGCTGGCGCGTGTCTGCCCCGATCTGGTTCTTTGCGACATCTCCATGCCCGAACTTAACGGCTATGGCGTGCTTAAGGCCCTGCATGAAAGGGGGCCGGACTATGCCGAAATTCCGTTCGTGTTCCTCTCTGCCCTTGCGGATCCAAGGCATATTGTGGATGGTAAGCGGCTTGGTGCCGATGATTATCTTGTCAAACCAATCGATTATGACCTGTTGCTGGCGACCATCGAAGCGCGTTTGCGCCAGATCGAACGTATCCGTTCGGCACGCCCACCGGAGACGACGGGTCCAGATTTTTCAACGCTGGCGCAGTCATACGGCCTCACGCCCGCAGAAATACGGATAACCCAAGCGCTTACACAAGGCAGGAAGCTGATGCAGATCGCGGCTGACCTTGGTGTATCCCGGTCCACCGTTGCCTTCCATATGCGCAATATATTCCAGAAGACTGATACCGGCAGGCAGGCGGAACTGGTTGCTCTATTGCTCAAGAAATAACAGCGCCTGCGAGGCTTTCGTATATGGAGGTCGTCATGTGACCACCGAGCCGGTGTTTTCTCCGCCGTTTCTTTTACTGCCGCTACTTCCCAAGTGAGAGGTGCCGAGACAAAAGTATAACCACACTCGATAGGAGGTCTCGACTTTGCTATCGACCGATGAAGGCAGGCAACTGCCATTCAGAGCCTCATGCACAACGTCGTTTGCGAAAAACCATCAATCGGAGGGGATGGGCCTGACGTCCAACCTTCTCTGGGCCGGAAACGAGTTGAAGTCGTTGTCTTCAACCCGCGCGCCGCGGGATTTTTCTGCGATAGGCATGACGTTGGACGGGGGCGCTGATGCTGTCGACCGTCACCACCTGATCTGGTGACGCTGACTTGTTTTCGTTGCGGCGGATGGGGTCCCGCAGCAGACGCAGCCCGTTGAGCACCACCAGAACCGTTCCGCCCTCGTGACCGATCACTGCGAGCGGCAGAGGCAGCTCGAAGAACAGCGCGCCCGTCACCAGAATGACCATGGCACCCATGGCGAAGGCGAGGTTCTGCCGAATGATCCGCGCCGTGCGCCGCGCCAGTCGATGCGCCTCCGCGAGCCGTCCCATGTCTTCCGACAGAAGCGCCACATCGGCTGCCTGGAGCGCGACGTCGGAGCCCGCAGCACCCATGGCGATCCCGACATCGGCGCGGGCCAGCGCGGCGGCGTCATTTACCCCGTCGCCGACGAAGGCGACCTTGCCTCTTGCAGCCAACTCCCCCGCCATCCTGACTTTGTCCTCCGGCAGCATGTCGGCATGGATTTCCTCGGGCTTCAATCCGAGCTCTTCGCCAATCCGCAACGCAACCGGACGGCGATCGCCGGTCATCATGATGATTGCGGTGACCCCACCTTCCCGCAATGCGGCAAGCGCCGCCGCAGAGGTCGGGCGGGCCTGATCCGCGATGGTAACAGCTCCCATCACCTGCTGATCCCGCCCGAAATAGATGACCGTCTCGGTGTCCGCAGCCAACGCCTTCAGCATCGAGTGATCGATGGAAGCGTCCATTTGCCTGGCGAGGCGCGGATTGCCTGCCCATACCTGCCTCCCGCCGTCGTCGCCGACGATGCCGGCACTCGGCCGGGTGATCACGTTAAGTACCTTGGCCGGTTCAACACCGCGGCTGACGGCTTCCTGCCGGATGGCTGCCGCGCTGTGATGTTCCGAGTGGGCCTCAAGTCCAGCCAGCAGCGAGAGGAAGCGTCGCTCATTGCCGTCGAGCGCCACCACCTTCGTGATCGAGGCCCTGCCGGTCGTCAGCGTTCCCGTCTTGTCGAAGGCGAAGGTTTCGACCGCCGCCAGCGTCTCGAGCGCGGCGCCGCCCTTGAACAATACACCTCCGCGCGCGGCAGCCGACAGGGCGGAGAGGATCGCGGCAGGGACGGAGATCACGATTGCACAGGGGCTCGCCGCTACCAGCAGGGTCGCTGATCGGTAGAGCGCCTCCTCCCAGTCGCGCCCCAGCCAGTAGAACGCGGCGAAGGCCAGGACGGCTCCGACCATGACCGCGACCGTGTAGCGTTGCCCGAACCAGGCACTGAAGCGCTCCGACGGAGCCTTGGCCGCCTGCGCCTCGGTCACGAGTGCGATCATGCGGGCGACGGTGCTTTCCTCGATCGTCTTCGTTACGGCCATCTCGAGCACGCCGTCGAGGTTGACCGTCGCCTCGAAGACCGGGGCGCCGGGTTGTTTGGCGACGGGCATGGACTCGCCGGTGATATGGGCTTCATCGAGAGAGCCCCGGCCGCTGACGATCACCCCGTCCGCCGGAACCCGCGCGCCAGGCCGCAGCACCACGACGTCATCCACCTGAAGATCGGCAGCAGGGACTTCCGAGACTGACTCGTCCGGCGCCTTGCGAAGTGCCGTCTCCGGCCGAAGCTCCATCAACGCCTCGATGGCCCGGCGCGCGCGGCCGAGCGCCCGTTCCTCCAGCGTCGTGGAGATGCTGAAGAGCGTCAGCAGGACGGCGCCCTCGAAAGGCGCCCCGACGGCCGCAGCCGCGACCGCTGCAACGACCATCAAGAGGTCGATGTCGAGGATCCGCTCCTCCCACAAGGTGGCGGCCGCCCGCCAAGCGGCTGGCAGTCCGCCCGCTAGATAAACGAGCAACAGACCTGCGAGGGAAAAGTACGCGGCGGCGGCACCCTGCAGCGGCCAAAGAGCGAGTATGGCCAGAAGCATCCCAGCGACGGTCAGGACCGTCAAAACGAACGAACGATCGATCTCGAATGCTTTTCCCACTTCATCTCCTAATCGCGGCGCAGGCTCTCATGCCGAAACTATGCTTCCGGGCGCAACAACGCGCGCCGCCCGCCGTAGCGACGAGATCATGAACGTTCGACGATGGTCGCCGCTGGCTCCTGTCAGTGAGACTGGTGCCGGTTTCCGACAGAGTCGGCAAAGCCGAGCTATTCTTCGGTCGTCTTTCCGTCGAAGTGCTCGTGGGCAGCGTCGGCTTCGCCTTTGGTCGAATGGACGACGCCATCGACATGTTCGGGAGGACTGTAGATCGTGTAAAGCCTGAGGGGCTCGTCGCCCGTATTCCTGACATTGTGTCGCGCGCCCGCCGGTACGATCATCGCCATGTCCGACTTTATCTTGTGTGCGGCGCCATCGATCAGGATCTCGCCTTGCCCCTTCTCGACACGGAAGAACTGGTCGCCACCGTCATGCACCTCTTCGCCAATCTCTTCGCCGGGCTGTAGCGCCATCAGGACCAACTGCATGTTCCTCGCCGTATAGAGGACCCGCCGATAGTCGGCGTTCTCCTCGGTCAACTTTTCGATGTCATCGACAAATCCGCGCATGGTGTGCTCCTTGTATTTTGGCAGGCCTCTTTAACCATAGGTCCATCACGTGTGGATGACCAGTCCGCGTGCTGCTGCGACACCAGCTGGCCTGAATTTGCCTCCACATTGGCCTCGTATAAACCTGTTGGCCAAATGGAGTGTTTCGTTTTGGACCTGTTGACATGGATGGGCGTTAGTCTCGATGTTCAGTCCCTCGGCGCACACGTTTTGCGATGAAGAACACGAACAAACGCAATGAATGGCAGGTCGTACTCGAATTCTGGTTCCCTGAGGGGAACTCGTTCGACATAGATGCGGACGTCCATCGCAGCCATTGGTCTTGGCGGATGCGGGGCGGCGCGGACGACGAAATCACGGCCCGCTTCGCGGAACTCACAGTTGAAGGAGCCGCGGGAAATCTTGACCACTGGGCCTCCGATCCCGAAGGCAGGCTCGCGCTCATCATCGTGCTCGATCAGTTCTCGCGATCGGTCTGGCGAGGCAATGCCCACGCTTTCGCGCAGGACAAGGCGGCGCTGGCGCTGGCAATGAACGGATTGTTGAATGGCCACTACGCCGCGCTATCAACGCCATGGTTCAAGGTCGTTCATGGTCTGCCACTCGGCCACTGCGAAGGGCCAGACCATCTCCAGCGCCTGGACCTTCTCATCGGACTTCGCGAGGAGATCGCCGCAGAAGCCCCCACGCACCTGCAGCCGATTTACCGTTCGCTCGTGAAGCAGGCCCTGGACGTGAAGCAAGTGATCGCGGCGTTCGGCCGTCATCCCCATCGCAATCAGGTTCTTGGCCGCCGCTCGTCGCGGGCGGAAGTTGCATATCTGAAGGAAGGCGATTTCCCTCATGAGCGGGCGTTTCAAGGGTGATGCTTGGCCCCCGGCCCAGAGGAGACCTGCGGCGCGTCACACGTTGCGCTTTATCCGCCCCGTTCAGGGGCACGGTTTCTCCATCGAGAAAGTACTGGTCCTCATGGCGCTCTGGCGTGACGGGGCGCGGTCGGTGATGGCGTACGCGTCCGGGGGTAGCCCGAGTTCCTCGACTGACCACGCGCGCTGCGTCGATCAACGCAATGTAGCGCTTCTTCGTAGTTGTTGGTCGGGAGCGACCCGCTGCGCCTCTTGCGATGATGTCGACAAGCGCCTCGTCTCAGTGAGTGCGATGCTGCGATATTAATGGCCCCGCTCCGCGCAAGCACCTCAGCGGCAGAGGAAAATGCTAGATCGAGCGTTGGTTGACGCGCTTGGACAGCTGCTCAGCGCTTTCCACCCGCTCCGAGTAGCGGTCGGTTAGATAGGCCGAACGGCCGCGCGTGAGATGGGTGAACTTCACGAGTTCCTCCATGACGTCGACGATGCGATTGTAGTACGGCGACGGCCGCATGCGGCCGCCCTCATCAAATTCGCCCCACGCCTTCGCCACCGAGGACTGGTTTGGGATCGTCACCATGCGCATCCAGCGGCCGAGGATGCGCATCTGGTTGATGGCGTTGAAGCTCTGCGAGCCGCCGGAGACCTGCATGACCGCGAGCGTCTTGCCTTGCGTCGGCCGCACGCCGCCGAGCGACAGCGGCAGCCAGTCGATCTGCGCCTTCATGACGCCGGTCATCGCGCCGTGCCGCTCGGGCGAGCACCAGACCATGCCCTCCGACCAAGTGGCGAGCTCACGCAGCTCCCTGACCTTCGGGTGGTCGGGGTCTTCCGCGTCCGGCAGCGGCAAGCCGGACGGGTTGAAGGCGCGGGTCTCGGCGCCGAACCAGCGCAGCAGGCGCGCCGCCTCCTCCGAGGCAAAGCGCGAGTAGGAGCGCGTCCGGAGCGATCCATAGAGCATCAGGATGCGGGGCGGGTGCGCCGGCGCGCCGGGCCCGGCGAGCGCAGCCACGTCGATCGGCCGGAGCGATGCTGGGTCGATGTTCGGCAGGTCTTCGATCGGGACGGGATGGTCAGCCATGCCGCGCGCCTCCGTCATCCGCGGGAAAATGGTGACAAGTCCGATTGGCGAAGGCGACAAGTGACAGCATGACCGGAACCTCGACGAGAACACCGACCACGGTCGCGAGCGCAGCGCCGGATTGCAGTCCGAAGAGGCTGATCGCGACGGCCACCGCGAGCTCGAAGAAGTTGGACGTACCGATCAGCGCGCAGGGCGCGGCGACGTTGAAGGGCACGCGCCACGCCCAGGCCGCAGCATAGGCCAGCGCAAAGATGCCGTAGGACTGGATCAGGAGCGGCAGCGCGATCAGCGCGATCAGCAGCGGCTGCTCCAGGATGATCTGCCCCTGAAACCCGAATAGAAGCACGACCGTCGCCAGCAGGCCGAGCACCGAGAAGGGCTTGACCGCCGCCGTGAAGCGCGCGACCGCCGCCTCGGCGTCCGCCCCCCGTCGGCCCCGCGCGAGCCACTGGCGCGTGGCGGCGCCGGCAGCGAGCGGGATCAGAATGTAGAGCCCGACCGAGAGGATGAGCGTCTCCCAGGGCACGACGATATCGGTGACGCCGAGGAGCAGCGCCACGATGGGCGCGAAGGCAAAGATCATGATGACGTCGTTCACCGAGACCTGCACCAGCGTGTAGGTGGCGTCGCCCCGAGTGAGCTGCGACCAGACGAACACCATCGCAGTGCAGGGTGCCGCGCCCAGCAGGATCAGACCGGCAATGTACTGCTGCGCATCGGCCGGTGCGATCAGGTCCGCGAACAGGACCTCGAAGAACAGGACGGCGAGCCCTGCCATGGTGAAGGGCTTGATCAGCCAGTTCACCACGATCGTCAGCACGAGCCCTTTCGGCCGATCGCCGATGTGGCGCAGGCTCGCGAAGTCGACCGCCACCATCATCGGATAGACCATCGCCCAGATCAGGACGGCAACGACCAGGTTGACGGACGCGATCTCGAGCGCGGCGAGCGTCTCGAACAGGCCCGGCAGCACGTTGCCGAGCAGCAGCCCGGCGCCGATGCAGAGCGCCACCCAGACAGAGAGCCACTTTTCGAAGAAGCCGATGCCGGCAGGCGCCGCTGCGATGGCCTCGGCCGTGGGCGCGTAGGTGTCGTTGCTCATCGGGCGGGGCTCTCGTTTACGCGGCGCCCGTCGGCGTCCACCACGAGCTCGCCGTCCTCCTTGCGGAACTCCCCGCGCTGCGGGTTCGGCAGGATGTCGAGCACCGCCTCGGAGGGGCGGCAGAGCCGTGTTCCGAGCGGCGTCTCGACGATGGGGCGGTTGATGAGGATGGAATGCTCCAGCATCAGGTCGATCAGCTCGTCGTCGGAGAACTTGGGGGCATCGAGCTTGAGCTCGTCGTAGGGCGTGCCCTTCCGGCGCAGGAGGTCGCGCACGGGGATCCCCATCGCGGCGATCAGCGCCACGAGCCGCTCGCGGCTCGGGGGCGTCTTCAGATACTCGATAACCTCCGGCTCCTCGCCGGAGTTGCGGATCAGCGCCAGCACGTTGCGCGACGTGCCGCAGTTCGGGTTGTGATAGATCGTGGTGGTCATGCGGTCTCTTTCCGGGCGGCGTGCGTCGAGGGGGCGATCCCGCATGCTGCCGGATCGCCGGCGCAACAGTGGCGGGTCAGATAGTCGATGAGGCCTGTCATGGTGGCGAAGTCCGCTGAGTAGATCAGCGAGCGTCCTTCGCGCTGGACCGTCACCAGCCCGGCGTGCTTCAGTTCCTTGAGGTGGAACGAGAGCGTGGCCGAAGGGAGATCCAGCGCCTCGCCGATCCGCCCCACTGCACGCCCTTCCGGACCGGCCTCCACCAGCAGGCGGAAGATGTCGAGACGCGTCTCCTGCGAGAGCGCGGCAAGCGCAGCGAGTGTGGCCTGTTTTTCCATCTCTCCACAATAGTGGAGATGTAGAGCGAGATCAATCCCGCCTGCGGCCGCCCCGCGGTGTCAGCTCGGCGCACGGCTGATCCTGCAGCGCTGAGGCGCGGACCGATGCCGGTGATCAGAGGAGAGCGAGCGCAATCCCGCCTGTCGCGATCAGCACCACCACTACCCACGGCGGCGCCTTCCACACGGTCAGCAGCACGAACCCCACCAGAGCAAGCGCGAAGTCCTGCGGGCTGAAGATCGCGCTCGTCCAGACGGGATCATAGAGAGCCGCGCCGAGGATGCCGACGACGGCGGCGTTTGCGCCGCGCATGGCCGCCTGCGCCAGCGGCCGCGTCCGAAAGGCGTCCCAGAAGGGAAGCGTGCCGATCAGCAGTAGGAACCCGGGCAGGAAGATCGCGATGAGGCCGATGGCCGCGCCGGCAAGGCCGTTCGGCTCCGGCACCATGACCGCGCCCAGATAGGTGCCGAAGGTGAAGAGCGGCCCCGGAACGGCCTGCGCCGCGCCATATCCGGCCAGGAACGCGTCCTCGCCGACCCAGCCGGGCCGGACCACCTCCGCCTCGAGCAGCGGCAGGACGACATGACCGCCGCCGAACACCAGCGAGCCCGCCCGATAGAAAGCGTCGAAGAGCGCCAGCCCCTGCGATCCCGCCGCTGTCGACAGGACCGGCAGAAGAAACAGCAGCAGGAAGAACAGTCCGAGCGCAGCGGCTCCCACCGTCCTGGAGACCGCGAAGGTCAGATGCCCCGTCGTCGGAGCGGCGCCGCCCCGGCAGAGCCAGAGACCGGCAAGACCGCCGACGACGATGGCCACGATTTGTCCGACCGATCCGGCGGCGAAGACCACGATCAGCACCGCCGCAAGGGCGATGCTGGCCCTCCCGCGATCGGGCGCGAGCGTTCGGGCCATGCCCCAGACAGCCTGCGCGACAACCGCCACGGCGACGATCTTGAGCCCGTGCAGGAGGCCCGCTCCGATCGGCCCGTCGAAGGCGGATGCACCGAACGCGAAGAGCACGAGCAGCAGAGCGGACGGCAGCGTGAACGCCGCCCACGCCGCGGCTGCCCCGAGCGGACCGCCGCGAAGCAGGCCCAGCGCGAAGCCGACCTGGCTCGAGGCCGGCCCGGGCAGAAACTGGCAGAGCGCGACGAGGTCGGCATAACCCGCCTCGTCGATCCACTTGCGTCGTGTGACGAGCTCGTCGCGGAAATAGCCGAGATGCGCGATCGGGCCGCCGAACGAGGTGAGCCCGAGCTTCAGAAAAGCTCGGAACACCTCGCCCGCCGAGCCCTGCGGGCCGGCACGCTCAGGCGCCGTCGCTTCCCGGAACGACCTCACGAAATAGCTCCCGGATCTTGTCGTGCGCGAGGTTCAGCGCCTCGGTCCCGTAGGGCGTCGCCCTGTAGATGCGCCGATGCGAGCGGCCCGCCCGTTCGGTGCGGGATTCGAGATACCCCTTGCGCTCCATCGCGTGGAGCATCGGGTAGAGCGTGCCCGGGCTGACGCGGTAGCCATGCCGAGCCAGTTCCTCGATCATCCACTGTCCGTACAGGTCGCCCTCGGCGGCATGGTGCAGGACGTGGAGCCGAATGAATCCGGAGAGGAGCTCCTGATGTTCCATCTGCTGAAGTCCTCAAAGCCGGCCCCATTATCGAATCTCGATTTCGGGAACCGATGGTATAGTGGATTGTTCGCCGTGCAACCTGCCCGGGGAGGGTCCGGCGGGTGATGTCGACGTAGTGATAGGAGGGCGACACGGTCAGCGAAGCAGATCGCGATCCGCGCCACCACACCTAGAAAATGCAGACGCGCCTGCAGGAGACGATGGATCACCTGGCGAGGACTTCGAGAAGGTGGACGAACCTCAGCTGAAGGCAATGTTCGAGACAGCCGCCGAGGTGCTGGGCGGACTGAAGAAGGCGTTCAGCGATTACGAGCGGAAGAACGACAGTGCTTGGCGCGGCTGAGCTCGAGGTCTGAAGCAGGAATGGCCTTAGGGTGAGGCGCACTTCCGAGACTGCTCACGCATGACAGCATAGTCGCTCATCATCTCGGCGACCGCCGAGGGGTCCGGTAGCAGCATAAGCTCATCAGCCGCACGCGCTTGGAGATTGCGACTGTATTCCACTACCGGCGGACACGCCGCAATGCGTTCTGGTTCAGAACCGCCCGTCGCGCAGGCGGTCAGCGAGGTCGTCGCGATCACGAGGACGGCGAGCCGCAGCCTCCAACATCCGACGCTGAACGTCATGGGTTCTCTCCACAGTTTCGAGGCGCTCGGCGACGCGTCCGGCGCGCTCACCGGAGCGTCGGAGCGAGAGCAGGAAAAGGAGCACGGCGAGCGACATGGTGCCGTAGCGCAGGGCGGTCCGCGCCCACGGGCTGGCGGCAATTCCGGTGAGGAGAGCGGTGATCATCGCTGGCTCCGCTTCCAATCGTCGATCCGGACGTAGATCGTGACCGCGATGCCACCGAGTGCCACGACGATGAACACCCAGCGGAGCGTATCGAGATACGGCACCAGCGGCACGATCGCGGTCTGGGTCTCGGACAGGACGTTCTGCGCCACCTCGACCCCGGCCGCGCCCAGCGTGGCGACACCGGCCGCTCCACCACCCTTCATAGTGCGGCTGTCAGCCAGCACCTCGCGCGCGGGCGGCGTCTCGGCAGCAAATGCCGTCGCCCGGACCGGGAACCGCTCGCCCCACTGCCGTGCGGGCCCGAGATCGACATGGATGAACCCCGAGCGCCGGTAGAAGCCGAAGCCAAGGAACCCGACCTCCCGCGCCGCTGCCTCGAAGGTCACCGGGTCGTGGTTCGCCATGGCGATGTCGAAGGCAGCGCCGTCGAGATGCTTCGACCGGGTCGCGCCGCCGACGGCGCGGTTGTGCTCGGGGCTGCGGTAGGCCGAACGGACGATCAGGGGCTTGCCGAGCCGGTCGCGCAACGCCTGTAGCTTGTCGAGCGCGGGCTTGTTGATCAGCAGCTTGCCGGTGCCGCGGCAGGCGATCTCGGCGGGAGAGAAGTTCGGCCAGCGCCAGGTGTTCTCAGGCACGTCGCGCCAGTGTTTGTAGGTCATGATCGACATCGCAGGTCTCCAGGCATAAAAAGCCCGCTCCTCTGCGAGGGCAGGCGATGGTCTGATGGGACGGGTGGATGGGTTAAGGCGTCGGTCCGAAGAGCTTCAGCTTGATGGCGAAGCCGGCCATCAGCGCGATCAGGATGCCGGTGGTGAGGATGCGGACTGTCGTCTGCACGGCAGTGCGCCTGGCCAGCCTGAATCCGGCCAGCAGCGAGCGCAGGTCGCGGATATCTTCTGCGGCATCCTTGCCCTCAAGCCCGACTTCTTGCAGGGCGCGGCGAGCGCCGGTTTCGGAAGCGCGAACCAGGAGCGCTTCAAGCTCAGTCTCGGACACACGGAAGTGATCGCCGGCTTTGGATGGTGTCATGGCGGTCTCCCCGAGACTCTGGTTCCGGCTTGCCCTTGGCGCTCAGGTCGCCACCCCCGATTCGCACAGCATGGTGATGAATCGGCCGCGCCGCTCCATGTCGGCGGACGTGCGGATATTGTAGACGGTGCCGGAGCGTGTCTCGATCAGCCGCCATGCGGCGGTGATGGTGGCGGTTTCGGCATCGTGGCGCACGATGATCAGCGCCGGCTGAACGCTTTGCAGACGCGCGGCAATGACGGTCTCGCCGCCCTTGGAGAGCAGGATGCAGGCATTGCGCTCGAACTGGGTGACCCATTGACCGACAACCCCGCCATAGCCGTCATCGATTTCCTCGCGCTTTTCCAGGCTGACATGGTCGCGCAGGTCGTTGCCGGTGATCCTGGCCATCAGAGCGGACTTTTTCGGTAGGGTGCGATCAGCGCATGAACGGTGCGCTCGATGGCGATGTCGATCTCGGTGTCAGCACCATCGAACAGGCGCTGGACGATCAGCAGGATGGCCTGGCGGATGGGTTCAGGCACGTCGGCCGCCACACCATAGCCTGCGGTGAAGGTGACGGAGACTGCGTCAGTGCGACGGAAGGTAACCGGCCAGGATTGCCCCGGTCGCAGGGTGACATGGGCACCGCGCGCCTCGGCAAACAGATCGTAGAAGCCGGGATCCAGCGTCTGCTGCACATTGTCGGCGTCGAAGTAGCTGACGCCGACGACCGCGATCACCGGCGAGACCGGCAGCGGCAAGCGATCGGCAAAGCCGGCAAAATCCTGCCGCCAGGTCTGTGTGATCAGCGCCTGGCCGAGAATGCCGGCATAACCATCGAGATATGCCGTCGCCGCCTTGATCTGGGCGGTGATCAGATCGTCCTGATCATCATGATCAACACGCAGATGGGCCTTGGCCTCGCTGAGCGACACCGGCATGTTGGCCGGGGCGGCGGTGCGAACGGGTGCGAGCACGTTTTGCGATCCATTATAATAAAGAGAAGCGACCAGCCGTTCGGGCGACCTATGGGCTGATCGCTTCGAACGATGTCAGGTGACCGGCGCGTCGTGGGGATGGCCGAGCGCAAAGACCGCACCGGCGGCAATCGACGTGCCGGAGGTTTTGGTGATGACGGCGCGGATATAGCGCTTCGTGCCCTTGTAGCCCTGTTTGTAGACCGTGCTGGCCTCGAGCGCTGCCGGCAGGACCCCAAGCAGATCGCCGACCGCCACATCGGTAAAATCGCCATCCGTGGTCGTGCTGCTCTCTTGCATGGCGATAGCGTAGAGGCCATCGCCGGCAATCGCGCCGGTGTTGATGATCAGCGTGGCCGCGTTGAAGCCTTGCAGATCGGCATGGCTGCCCTTGGTGGTGGCCGTGACCACGGCGGGAACCAGAGATGCAACGAGGCCGAGGCCGGAGATACCGTCCTTCATGGGAGAAGTCCTTTTAAAGATGGATGAGAGGAAAGCTGGCGGCCGAAGCCGCCCGCCAGTTCGATCAGGTGCTGATCTTGAGAAGCTTGAGGGCTTCGAAGTTGACCACGCCGCCGCCGACGCGCTTGGTCGTGTAGAACAAGACGTTCGGCTTGGAGGTGAACGGATCGCGCAGCACCCGGATGCCGATACGGTCGACGATCAAATAGGAGCGGCTGAAGTCACCGAAGGCGATGGGAAACTTGCTGGCCTCGACCGCCGGCATGTTGTCGTCGGTGTAGACCGGCTTGCCGAGGATGGTAGCGACTTCGGCAGCGCCTGAAGGTGGCGCCCAGATATAGGCACCCTCCGCATCCTTGAACTTGCGAACCGTGTTCATGGTCGCATCCGACATCAGCCACGACGCCCCGTTCCGGTAACCGGACTTGAGCGCATAGTAGAGATCGATCAGGCAATCGGCCGGGCTGACCGAAGCGGTCGCGGCGAGGAAGCCATCCGCTTTGCCCGAGGCAATGAAGCCGATCTTTCCCCACGCATGGGAAGCATTGGCCACCGTGTCATAGGCGAGAATGCCGCGCGGCTTGTTGATGCCATCGCCATTGGCAAAAGCTGCCCCTTCCTGCTCGGCGAACTCGATCGACACTTCATCGGCCAGCCAGGCCGCCAGATCGATGCGGGCATCGTCGAGCGATGTCTGCGTGGCGCCGGGCATGGCGTAGATCTCGCCGGTATTGATGGCGATCTCGCGCAAGGTCGGGGTGGCCGTACCAGGACGATCCTGTTCCTCGCCGACCCATCCGGACGTTGCGCCACCCATATTGACCAGCTTCTTGTAGCTATTGGTCGAGATCGAGATGGTGCGGGCCAGCGAACGGATCGTAGACACCGTGCCGAGAACACGGTCGATCCCGGCCTCGGTTTCTTCCGGCACCAGATAGCCGCCATCGGGGTCGGATTGCGTCGTCAGCTTGGCCTTGACCTCCAGATCACGCAGGCCGGCATCGACGCCGCGACGGAAGAAGCGGTCGAAGGCTTGCGCGTGTTCGCGCTTGTCCGGGTCTTCCACTCCGCCAACACCGCCGACCTTCACCGCTGCCAGCATGGCGTTGGTCTCGTCGAGGGCCTTTTGCAGGGTGGTGATTTCGGCGTTGATGCGGTCGACCTTTTCGGTCTGGACGACATCGGCCATGCCGGCCCTGATGTCGGCCAGCTCCTTGTCACGCTCGAGTTTGAAGTCCTCAAAAGTCTTCTGCAGTTCGGCGAGGATCTTTGTGGTGCTGCCGGAATCAGCGCGAACGGCAAGGATCCCGCGCGCACGTGGGGTGAATTCGATACCCATGACGGGATCTCCTATGATCTGATGGTGTCGATCAGCCGCTGGATGGCGGCTGCATGGGAGCCAGCGTCGTGCATGGCGGTTTCGGCAGCGTCGTGCATGCCGGCAATCTGGTTGAACATCTTGCGCCGCTCCGTGCGCGAGATACCCTGTTGCGCCAAGGCGGCATCGATGCGGCGCTTGGCGCGGATTTCAGGGCGGATCGGCGCGGACGCATTGGTCTCTGTGTGGATTTCGGCATCGTCGACGACATCGGCAAAGCCGTATTCGACAGCCTGTGCTGGTGCCATGAAGGTTTCCGCATCCATCAGCTGTTCGATATCGGCGCGCTTCATGCCGGTGCGGGCCTGGTAGATGTCGGCAATAGCCGCATCGAACTGGTCGAACAGTTCGGCGGCCTCGCGCATGTCATGGCGGTTGCCGATCACCATGCCCCACGCATTGTGCACCATCATGAAGGAGCCGAGCCCCATGCGGATGTCGTCACCGGCCATGGCGATGATCGAGGCAGCCGATGCCGCCCAGCCCAGCACCTCGACCGTGACTTTCGCCGGATGGGCGCGCAGCAGATTGTAGATCGCGATCCCCTCGAACATGTCGCCGCCCGGCGAGTTGATGCGCACGGTGATGTCCTTGTTCCCGATCGAGCGCAGTGCGGCCGAGATGCGGTTGGCCGTGACGCCGCTTCCGGTCCAAAAATCCTCGCCGATGACGTCGAATATCGAGATGGTGGTGTCTCCATCTGCACCGGGCACCGCGGCCAGCGGGTGCTCGGCCCATTTCGTCAGCACGTCGGAGGGTGCGTCCCACTGGTAATTGCACGGACGCGCAAAGACCTGCGCCTCGGGCAGTTTGCGAAGGCTCATGTGTCAGTGTCCTCTTCGAGCGACGACCTGTCGTGGTCGCTGTCGTCGGTGATCGGCGTTCCCGCCGTGTTGGGCGGCGGATAAAAGACATCGCCCCCATCGCGCGGGTTCTGGTCTTCGAGCGCGCGGATTTCGTTCGGGCTGTAGACGCCCCATTGCAGGCCTTTGACGTAAGCCTCCCAGCGCGCCTTGATGTCGCCCTTGACGAGCGCCGCCCGGTTGAAGCGGGCATAGAGATTGTCGTCGCGCGTTCCCTCTGGGCCGATCAGGTCGCGGTTGATCGCCTCTTCCCACATGGTCAGGTGGTCTTCGAGCGTATAGGCGACAAAGCCGATCGACTGCTGCTCGATGCCGGTGCCCCAGCTGGTGGATTTTTCCGTGTCGCCGATCATGTGCGGCGGCACCCCGAAGAACATGGCGATGTCGGTGCGGCTGAACCTTCTGGCCTCCAGCCATTGCGCATCCTCGGCCGTCATGGCGATGCGGGCATAGTCCATGCCCTCTTCGAGGATCAGGTTCTTTCCCTCCTGCTCGCCACCGGAGCGGAATTCCTCGAGCCCGGCCTTGAGATTGGCGACGGCCTCCGGCCCGAGCTTGTTGGGATGCTTCAGCACCCCGCTGACACGGGCGCCATTGCGGAAGGTGGCAGCGCCGTGATCTTCCATGGCCAGCGACAGACCGATGGTCTCGCGGGCATAAGTGATCGGCGAAACACCATGGACGCCATCCAGCGTCAGGCCCACGAGATGGAACACTTCGTCCTGATGGAGCCGGATGCGCCGTCCGTCCTGGCGGGTGTAGATGTATTCCAGCCCCAGGTTGTCAGCCTGCTTTACTTCGACCCGATCCGGATGCAGCGGGATTAGTTCCTGAACCTGACCGCGTGAGCGCACGATCATCGCATAGGCATTGCCACGCAAGAGCAGATGCGCCTGCAGCATGCGGCGGAACTGCGATGGCGTCTGCCAGCGATTGGGTTTTCTCCGCAGCACGGTCCAGATCGGCGTGTCGGAGGCGTCCTGCCGGGTACGCTCATCCACCCGGCACTTGATGTGTAAAGGCAATGTTGCCACCGCACCGGAGATAATGCGCACGCAGGCATAGACAGCCGCCACCCGCATGGCGCTGTTCGGCGTCACCGTGGTTCCCGATGCCGTCACCGCTCCGGAGCGGAGCGCCTCTTCCAACTGCTGGCTCGTTGCAATGACCAAGCCGGCGCCAGCATCCTGGAACGACGCACGCGGGGATGCAGCCGGCGGTTTTGCCCCGCCGAACCAGTTCGACCAGAATGCCATTTTTTCCCGTTTCTTTCGCGCCTGCGCCTACAGCATCAGGATGCCGCGGGACTCATAAACCGAGCGGCCAGCATTGACGTCGCGAGCCAAGGCCCGACCAAGCGCGTTGCAGATGGCGACAATGCCGTCGATGCGTTCGGTCGAGCGTTCCTTGTCCGGCTTGATGTTGCCAGCCGGATCGTGGCGCACGGCAACGTTGGAGGCGTTCCACCTAAGTACCGGATGGCCACCGTGCCAAAGCGCGCGCGATACTGACAGCCGCTCCAGTTCGGCCGTCGGGGCGGCCATGCTCAAAAACCCTTGCCCGAACTGGACCAGGCTCAGCCCTTCGTCCTGTAGATGCTGGACGATTTCACCGGCAAAAGTGCGGTCGTAGGAGAGCTCGCGCAGATCGTAACGGCCGGCAAGATCGAGGATTTCCTTTTCGACGAAGGCGAAGTCGGTGGCGTTGCCGGGCGTCGCGGTCAGAAATCCCTGATCACGCCAGACATCATAGTGTTGATTTCCGCTGAGAGCTGACCCGGGATTGAGGGATTTTTCCATTGAGAAGTGACCCATGTTTGAACCCACCCCTGCTGGTTGATTGCAGGGGACTTTGGAGTGATAGACATGGCGTTACTGAGCGTTATCCGACGC
>NZ_JCAKKP010000010.1:0-122447 GCF_059509755.1 Aquamicrobium sp. YD-1-mutant5 | reverse complement strand
CTGGCGTCGGGCGTGTTCGCGGGCGAGCTTGAGCTCGACTATGCCTATGGCCGCACCGACATGGAGGGCAAGCGCTTCGGCGACGAGCTGCAGCGCATCGGCTGGGTGGGCGAGGAAGAGGTGGGCGCGCGCAAAATGCACGCCTATTTCGAATACCACATCGAGCAGGGGCCGATCCTCGAGGCGGAAAGCCGGCAGATCGGCGTCGTCACCCATGGCCAGGGGCTGTGGTGGCTGGAATTCACGCTGACCGGCAAGGAGGCCCATACCGGCTCGACGCCGATGGCGATGCGGGTCAATGCCGGCCTTGCCATGGGCCGCATTCTGGAGCTGGTGCAGACTGTTGCCATGGAAAACCAGCCCGGCGCCGTTGGCGGGGTGGGACAGGTTATGTTCGCGCCCAATTCGCGCAACGTGCTGCCGGGCAAGGTGGTGTTCACGGTCGACATCCGCTCGCCCGACCGGGCCAAGCTCGACGCCATGCGGGCGAAGGTCGAGGCGGGCGCGAAAAAGATCGCGGACGAGCTTGGCGTCGGCTGCGCGGTGGAGGCGGTGGGCCATTTCGATCCGGTGACCTTCGCGCCCGAGCTGGTGGCGCGGGTGCGCGCCGCCGCCGACAGGCTGGGCTATTCGCACATGGACATCATCTCGGGCGCCGGCCACGATGCATGCTGGGTGGCGAAGGTGGCGCCGGCGACGATGATCATGTGCCCCTGCGTCGACGGACTGTCGCACAACGAGGCCGAGGACATCTTCAGGGAATGGGCCGCAGCAGGCGCCGACGTCCTCCTCCATGCCGTCATCGAAACGGCGGAGATCGTCGAATGAACTGAATCACATGAACCGAATGCTTAAAGCCGCTCGCGAAGAAGCGGCAGCAACAAGGGGAACACAATGTCGAAAGTCATCAGGAACGGCACCGTCGTAACCGCCGACCGCACGTGGAAGGCCGACGTGCTCATGCAGCACGGCAGGATCGTGGCCATCGGCACCGATCTGCACGGCGACCACGAATTCGACGCCACCGGCTGCTATGTCATGCCGGGCGGCATCGATCCGCACACCCATCTCGAAATGCCCTTCATGGGCACCTATTCCGCCGACGATTTCGAAAGCGGCACCCGCGCTGCCGTTGCCGGCGGCACGACCATGGTGGTCGATTTTTGCCTGCCGGTCCCGCAGCAATCGCTGCTCGAAGCCCTGCAGATGTGGGACAACAAGACCTCGAAGGCGGCCTGCGACTATTCCTTCCACATGGCCATCACCTGGTGGGACAGGCAGGTGTTCGACGAGATGGCGCAGGTGGTGGACAAGGGCATCCCCTCGTTCAAGCACTTCATGGCCTACAAGGGCGCGCTGATGGTGGACGACGACGAGATGTATGCCTCGTTCCAGCGTTGCGCCGAACTTGGCGCTCTGCCGCTCGTCCATGCCGAGAATGGCGACGTGGTTGCTGCCCTGTCGCAGAAACTGCTTGCCGAGGGCAACAACGGGCCTGAGGGCCATGCCTATTCGCGCCCGCCGGAAGTGGAAGGCGAGGCCACCAACCGCGCCATCATGATCGCCGACATGGCGGGGGTGCCGCTTTATGTCGTGCATGTATCCTGCGAGCAGAGCCACGAGGCGATCCGCCGGGCGCGCAGCAAGGGCATGCGCGTCTATGGCGAGCCGCTGATCCAGCACCTGACGCTGGATGAGAACGAATATTTCAACCGGGACTGGGACCATGCGGCGCGCCGGGTGATGAGCCCGCCCTTCCGCAACCGGCTGCATCAGGATTCGCTGTGGGCCGGTCTGCAATCGGGCTCGCTTCAGGCGGTGGCGACCGACCATTGCGCCTTCACCACCGAGCAGAAGCGCTATGGCGTCGGCGATTTCACCAGGATCCCCAACGGCACAGGCGGTCTGGAAGACCGGATGCCGGTGCTGTGGACGAGGGGCGTCAACACCGGGCGGCTGACCATGAACGAGTTCGTGGCGGTGACCTCCACCAACATCGCGAAGATCCTCAACATGTATCCGCAGAAGGGCGCGATCGTGGAAGGCGCCGACGCCGACATCGTGGTGTGGGACCCGAAGCGGACGAAGACCATTGCGGCCGGCAGCCAGCAATCGGTGATCGACTACAACGTCTTCGAGGGCATGGAGGTGACCGGCATGCCGCGCTTTGTCTTCTCACGCGGAGAGCTGGTGGTTCAGGAAACCGAGATGAAGACGAGGCCGGGCCACGGCGCGTTCGTGGCGCGCAAGCCCAATCCGGCGCCCAACCGGGCGCTGTCGACATGGAAGGAGATCACGGCACCGCGCAGGATCGAGCGCAGCGGCATCCCGGCGACGGGAGTGTGAGGCGGATGAGGACCAGAAATAATGACCGGGGAAGGGCCTGATTTCATGAATGCAATTGCCACCCACAAGCCTTCCTCCCCACTTCCGGCCGGTGAAAACGGTCTCGCCACCGTGGTGGCCGCAAGCAAGCTTGGTCTCACTTTCAACACCAATGACGGCCCGGTGCAGGCGCTCAGCAATGTCGACCTGACCATCGGCAAGGGCGAGTTCGTGTCGTTCATCGGCCCCTCCGGTTGCGGCAAGACCACGCTGCTGAGGGTCATCGCCGATCTGGAAAAGCCCACCTCCGGCACCATTCTGGTCAACGGCATGACGCCGGAACAGGCGCGCGAGCGCCGTGCCTATGGCTATGTGTTTCAGGCGGCCGCCCTGCTGCCGTGGCGCACCATCGCCGACAATGTGGCGCTGCCGCTGGAAATCATGGGTATTTCCAAAGCCGAGCGGGAGGAGCGCATCAGGCGCACGCTCGAACTGGTCAATCTGGCCGGGTTCGAGAAGAAATATCCGTGGCAGCTTTCGGGCGGCATGCAGCAGCGTGCCTCGATCGCCCGCGCGCTCGCCTTCGATGCCGACCTGCTTTTGATGGACGAGCCTTTCGGTGCGCTGGACGAGATCGTGCGCGATCATCTCAATCAGCAATTGCTGGAGCTGTGGGCGCGCACCAACAAGACGATCTGTTTCGTCACCCATTCGATCCCCGAGGCGGTGTATCTTTCCACCCGCATCGTGGTGATGTCGCCGCGCCCCGGACGTGTCACCGACGTGATCGAGACCAACCTGCCGCGCGAGCGGCCGCTGGACATCCGCGAGACGCCGGAGTTCCTCGCCATCGCGGCGCGCGTGCGCGACGGTCTCAAGGCCGGCCACTCCTATGAGGATTGAGGGCTGACATGGACAGTTTCCGATCCAAAATCGTTCCCGTTACTACGCTGCTGGCAATGCTGGTGGTGGTCTGGTACGCCTTCGCCGTGCAACTGAACGGACCGTTCCAGCGCGATCTCGACCGCCGCGCCGGCGAACAGCCCGGCACGCTGGAGTTTCTGATGCGGACGTGGTCGCAGCCCAAGCCGACGCTGCCGGCTCCGCATCAGGTGGCGCAGAACTTCTACAAGTCCACCTTCACGGTGAAGCCGTGGAGCAACCGCAGCCTGATCTACCATTCGTGGGTGACGCTGTCCTCGACCTTCGTGGGCTTCGCCTTCGGGGCCGTGCTGGGCATCCTGATCGCCGTCGGCATCGTGCATTTTGCATCGCTCGACCGCAGCCTGATGCCGTGGATCATCACATCGCAAACCATTCCCATCCTCGCCATCGCGCCGATGGTGGTGGTGGTGTTCGCCTCCATCGGCATCACCGGGCTGTTTCCGAAGGCGCTGATCTCGACCTATCTGTCGTTCTTCCCCGTCGCCGTCGGCATGGTAAAGGGGCTGCGCTCACCCGAAGTCATGCATCTCGACCTGATGCGCACCTATAACGCCACCCGCCCGCAGGTGTTCTGGAAGCTCAGGGTACCGGCATCGCTGCCGTTCCTGTTCGCCTCAATGAAGGTGGCGGTGGCGGCAAGCCTCGTCGGCGCCATCGTGGCCGAGCTTCCGACCGGGGCGGTGGCCGGCATCGGCGCGCGGCTGCTCAACGGTTCCTATTACAGCCAGACCATCGACATCTGGGCGGCACTGGTCGCCGGCTCGATCGTCGCGGTGATACTGGTGGCGCTGGTCGGGCTGGCCGGGCGCCTGACCGATCGCGCCATGGGTGGGAGGCCGGCATGAAGGTTTCACTTCCATGGCAGGTCCCGGCCGCGCTTCTGGCGGTTATCGTCGGCGCAGTCCTGCAGGCAGCAACCGCTGCCGGTGGGGGGCCGGACAATATCTGGCCGGCGCTCGGACTGATCGCGCTGGCGGCTGCCGGCACATGGGCGATTGCCACCAATCCCATCGCTCAGGCGGGGGTTCTCTTCATCGGCGCACACGGGGCGGCATGGTTGCTGCTCAGCGGCATCGCCGGGCATGAGGGGCAGGCGGGCGCTTCGTTCTATCTGGCGCTTGGCGCAGCCTGGCTTCTCGCATGGTGCTGCGTGACGATCCTGTCCGCGCAAAAGCCGGCTTCCCATCATGCCCGAAAGGCGCTTGGCATCATCATCCCGATCATCTTCGGCGCGTGGGTGCTGATCGTGTGGGAAGCCGTGGTGCGCGGCGCGGGCATCCCCTTCCTTCTGCTGCCGCCGCCCAGCGCCATCGCGGCCCGGATCGCGACTTCGACCGGGGTGCTGATGGCGGATGTGCGCCAGACCGTCTTCAAGGCGGTTCTGGCCGGCTACGTCATCGGCTGCGCCAGCGGCTTCATTGCTGCCATCGCGGCCGACCGCTTCACCTTCCTGCGGCGCGGGCTGCTGCCCATCGGCAACATGGCGGCGGCGCTGCCGATCATCGGCGTCGCCCCCATCATGGTCATGTGGTTCGGCTTCGACTGGCAGTCCAAGGCGGCGGTCGTGGTGATCATGACCTTCTTCCCCATGCTGGTGAACACCGTGGTCGGCCTGTCCGCCTCCGGCCACATGGAGCGCGACCTGATGCGCACCTATGCCTCCGGCTACTGGCAGACGCTGTTCAAGCTGCGCCTGCCGGCGGCAATGCCGTTCATCTTCAACGCGCTGAAGATCAATTCGACGCTGGCGCTGATCGGCGCGATCGTGGCCGAATTCTTCGGCACGCCGGTGGTCGGCATGGGCTTCCGCATCTCCACCGAAGTCGGGCGCATGAACATCGACATGGTGTGGGCGGAGATTGCCGTGGCGGCCGTGGCCGGCACGCTGTTCTATGGCGTGGTGGCGCTGGTGGAGCGCGCCGTCACGTTTTGGCACCCGTCTGTCCGTGGTGGGTAGATGGCTTTTCAGAGGGTGAGAACAATGAAAAAAATGCTCGTATCGTTGCTTGCCGGGGCGATGTCCCTTGCCGCCGCACAGGCCATGGCTGCGGACAAGGTGGTTCTGCAGCTCAAATGGGTGGCTCAGGGCCAGTTCGCAGGCTATTTCGTGGCCAAGGAAAAGGGCTTTTATGAAGAGGAAGGGCTCGACGTCGAGATCAAGAATGGTGGCCCCGATATCGCGCCCGAGCAGGTGATCGCCGGCGGCGGCGCCGATGTGATCGTGACCTGGATGGCGGCGGGTCTGGCCGCGCGCGACAAGGGCGTCAATCTCGTCAACATTGCCCAGCCCTATGCCAAGTCGGGCCTTGAACTGATCTGCCCGAAGGACGGTCCCGTGCAGACCGAGGCCGACTTCAAGGGCCATACGCTGGGTGTGTGGTTCTTCGGCAACGAATATCCGTTCTATGCGTGGATGAACAAGCTGGGGCTGCCGACCGAAGGCGGGGCGGACGGCGTGACCGTGCTGAAGCAGAGCTTTGACGTGCAGCCGCTGATCCAGAAGCAGGCCGACTGCATCTCGGTGATGACCTATAACGAATACTGGCAGGCCATCGATGCCGGCTTCAAGCCCGAGGATCTTGTGGTCTTCAACTACACCGACCTCGGCAACGACCTTCTGGAGGACGGGCTCTATGTCATCGAGGACAATCTGAAGGATCCGGCCTTCGAGGACAAGATGGTGCGCTTCGTGCGTGCTTCCATGAAGGGCTGGAAATATGCCGTCGACAATCCGGAAGAAGCGGCTGAAGCCGTCATGGAAGCCGGTGGCGAGGACGAAAACCACCAGAAGCGCATGGTGGGTGAGGTCGGCAAGCTGATCGGCGACGGCAAGCTCGACCCGGTGGTCTATGAGCGTACCGCAAAGGCGCTTCTCGACCAGAAGATCATCACCAAGGAGCCGGAGGGCGCCTACACCACGGCGATCACCGACAAGGCGCTGCAATAGACGCAGGCATTGGACGCGAGGAAGAGAAGGGGCGGGAAACCGCCCCTTTCACATTCGCTCAGATGCGCCGTTCCTTGATCGTGCTCATGATGAAGGAGGTCTCGATCGAGGCCACGCATTTCAGGCGCGCGATCTTTTCCTTGATGAAGCGCTCATATTCGCCGAGGCCGGAGGCGGCGACCTTGAGCAGATAGTCCCGCTGGCCGGTGACGAGATGGCATTCCAGAACCTCATCCCACTCCTGAACGGCCTGCTCGAACATGACGATGTAGTCCTCGTTCTGCTGGACGAGCCGGATGGTGGCGAGCGCCGTCATCGTCCAGCCGAAGGCGGCGGGGTCGACCAGCGCTGTGTAGCCGCGGATGACGCCGCTTTCCTCCAGCCGCCGCACGCGCCGCAGGCAGGGCGAGGGCGACAGGCCTATCCTTTCGGCCAGATCGATATTGGGCAGGCGCGCATCCGCCTGCAACTGGCTGAGAATTTTCCGGTCGAACTCATCGGCAATTTTTTGCGTCATTTTTGGCTGTCCGTGGGCATGAATTGCGGTGTTTCAGTCACAATCAGCTTAAAATAGCAAGGACTGCACGTCATTCTTTGGCTAGATTGCGCAAAGGATTGAAAAATGGGCCGCAAGGCCGCTTCCGGGAGCCGTCATGACCGCGCCAAAACCCTCCAGAACCCATATCGGCAATCACAAGCTGCATCCCGAGACGATGATGCTGAGCTACGGGTTCGACCCGTTGCTTTCGGAAGGCGCGGTCAAGCCGCCGGTTTTCCTGACCTCGACCTTCGTGTTCCATTCGGCCGAGGAGGGGCGCGATTTCTTCGACTACACCTCCGGCCGCAAGGAGCCGCCGCAGGGCACCAGCGCAGGGCTGGTCTATTCGCGCTTCAACCATCCCAACAGCGAGATCGTCGAGGACCGGCTGGCGGTTTATGAAAACACCGACAACTGCGTGCTGTTCTCGTCCGGCATGTCCGCCATCTCGACGGCGATCCTCGCCTACGCGAAGCCGGGTGACGTCATCCTGCACTCGCAGCCGCTCTATGGTGGTACCGAAACACTGCTGGCGCGCACGCTGGCCGGGCTTGGCATCCAGGCCGTCGGCTTCTCCAATGGCGTGGATGGCGAGGCGGTTCGCAAGGCGGCGAAAGACGCCGCCGCAAAGGGGCGGGTGTCGATCATTCTGGTGGAAACGCCGTCCAATCCCATCAACAGCGTCATCGATCTCGCGCTGATGCGGCAGGTGGCGGATGAGCTTGGCAGTTCGCAGGGCCACCGCCCGGTGGTGATGTGCGACAACACCATGCTCGGGCCGGTCTTCCAGCGCCCGGTGGAACTCGGCGCGGACGTGTCGCTCTATTCGCTGACCAAATATGTCGGCGGCCATTCCGATCTCATCGCCGGGGCCGCGATGGGGCCGAAGGACATCATCAAGCCGATCAAGGCGCTGCGCGGCGCCATCGGCACCCAGCTCGACGCGCATTCCTGCTGGATGCTCGGCCGCTCGCTGGAAACGCTGGCGCTGCGCATGGAGAAGGCCGATGCCAATGCGAAGGTTGTGGCGCAATTCCTGCGCGACCATGACAAGGTGGAAAAGGTCCATTACCTGCCATTCCTCGACGCTGGCAGCCCGGAAGCCAAGGTATTTCAGGCCCAGTGCACGGGGGCGGGCTCGACCTTCTCCTTCGACATTCGCGGCGGCGAGAAGGCAGCTTTTGCGTTCCTCAACGCGTTGCTGCTGTTCAAGCTGGCGGTCAGTCTCGGCGGCACGGAATCGCTGGCCAGCCATCCGGCGGCGATGACCCATTCGGGTGTGCCGCTGGAGGTGCGCCAGCGCATCGGCGTGCTCGAAACCACCATCCGCCTGTCGATCGGTGTCGAGCATCCCGACGATCTGGTTGCCGATCTGGAGCAGGCGCTGGCCGCGGCCTGATTGCCGCAAGGGTTCGCCAGTTTGGGAGAGCCTTTGCGGCTTCAGCGTTTCTCGCAAAGGCATCAACCGCCGCGCCGGTGAGAGCGGGCGCGGTAGTTGGTTTTCCCCGGTGATGCAGAAGCGGAAGAACTGATTTCGATTCACGCTCCCGCGAAGAGAGCGACATAAGCACGGCGTCGAAATCTGGCCGGTCTGCGTATTTCGCCCCACGCTCCAGCGATTGGAGCGACTTCGACGGCCAGCGCTGGAGTTGCTGCCAGATGTAGTTTCGATACGCGCTCCTGTGAAGGAGAGACGCGGCCGGCAATCTCGCGATAAACCGGCCACCTGCTTTCATTTGCCTTCCCGCAGGCGGAAAGCCGGCTACCGCTTCTCGCGGATGTCGCTCAGCGTGCGCGCCGGCGTGATCGCTTCGGGATCGAGCCTGACCTCGATGATCGCCGGCTTGCCGCTTGACCGTGCCCGCTCGAAGGCGGGGGCGAAGGCGTCGGTGGTTTCCACCGTTTCGCCATAGCCGCCGAAGGCGCGCGCATAGGCGGCGAAGTCCGGGTTCTTCAGGCTGGTGCCGGAAACGCGGCCCGGATATTCGCGCTCCTGATGCATGCGGATGGTGCCGTAGATGCCGTTGTTGAGGATGACGACGATCACGGGCAGATCATACTGCACGGCGGTCGCAAACTCCTGACCGTGCATCAGGAAATCCCCGTCGCCGGCCCAGACGATCACTTCGCGATCCGGAAACACGCTTTTCGCGCCGACGCCTGCCGGCACGCCGTAGCCCATGGAACCGGAGGTCGGGGCCGCCTGCGTGTTGAAGCGCCGGAAGCGGTGGAAACGGTGCATCCAGGTGGCGAAATTGCCGGCGCCGTTGCAAATGATTGCATCCTGCGGCAGCACGCCCTCCAGATAATCCATGATCGGACCCATCTGCACCGCGCCGGGGCCTGTCTTCGGCGGGGTGGACCATGCCAGATAATCGGCATGGCGCTGCTTCGTCTCGCTCGCCCAGACCGGTGCGGTCTTCGGCTTGCGGGAGGCGAAGGCCTCGACGAAAGCGGAAGGCGAGGCGTTGATGGCAAGGGTCGGCCGGTAGACGCGGCCGAGCTCATTGGCATCGACATGGACATGGACCAGCTTCTGGTCCGGATAGGGGCTCTTCATCAGCGTGTAGTCGGACGAGGGCATCTCGCCGAAGCGGCCGCCGACGAGCAGGATGAGGTCAGCTTCCCTGATCGCTGTCGCCAGCTTCGGATTAAGGCCGATGCCGACATCGCCGGCGTAGTTTTCATGGCAATGGTCGAACAGCATCTGGCGGCGGAAGGAGCATCCGACCGGCAGGGCCCAGTCCTCCGCGATCCGCCGCATATGGGCAACCGCGTCTTCGCTCCAGCGGGTACCGCCGAGGATGACGAAGGGGCGCTTCGCCTCGCCGAGCAGCTTTTCGAGCTGGCTCAGCTCCGCATCGCCCGGCCGGGTCTCGACCGGCGTGAAGGGAAGGGCCTGCGGGGCCTCGACCTCGGAGACCAGCATGTCTTCCGGCAGCGACACGATGACGGGGCCGGGGCGGCCGGAAGTGGCGACGGCGAAGGCGCGCGTCACCAGTTCAGGGATGCGGGCAGCGTCGTCGATCTCGACCACCCATTTGGCGATGTCGCCGAAGAAGGCGTGGTAATCGACCTCCTGAAACGCCTCGCGATATTTGGCGTGGCCGGCGATCTGGCCGATGAAGAGGATCATCGGCACGGAATCCTGCATGGCGATGTGGACGCCGGCAGAGGCATTGGTGGCGCCGGGGCCGCGGGTGACGAAGCAGACGCCGGGCCGGCCGGTGAGGCGGCCCTGACAGTCGGCCATCATGGCGGCCCCGCCCTCCTGCCGGCACACGATGGTGCGGATGTCGGAATCATGCAGGGCATCGAGCACGGCCAGATAGGATTCGCCCGGCACGCAGAAGATGCGGTCGGTGCCGTTGGCTTCCAGCGCCTCGACGATCAGTTGTCCTCCGGTTTTCATCGCGACTTACGCTCCTCCAGCTCTGCGAGTATTTCCTCAGTGTGTTCACCCAGACGCGGCGACGGGCGCTCATAGGCGAGCGGCGTGGCCGACATGACCATCGGCGCGCGCACCGATGGCAGGGCGTTGCCGTGGCCGTCGTCCAGATCAAGCCGCATGCCGCGCGCCACCACCTGCGGGTCGGCGAATGTCTGGGAAATGTCGTTGATCGGGCTGGCCGGCACGCCAGCCTGTTCCAGTGCGGCAAGGATTTCGGCACGGCCGAAACGGGCAAGTGCGGGCACCGTGTGTCCGCGCAGCGCATGGCGGTTGGCGACGCGTGCCGAATTGGTGGCGAATGCCGGGTCTTCGGCCAGTTCGGGGCGGCCGATGACGGCGCAGAACTTGGCGAACTGGCTGTCATTGCCGACCGCCAGGATAAAATGCCCGTCGCTGACCGGCAGCACCTCATAGGGCGCGATGTTGGGATGGGCGTTGCCCATGCGGTTGGGCGCGGTGCCGGACACCAGATAGTTCAGGTTCTGGTTGGCGAGAACCGACACCTGCGTGTCGAGCAGGGCCATGTCGATGTGCTGGCCTTCTCCTGTCTTCTCGGCATGGCGCAGCGCCGCCTGCATGGCGATGACCGAATAGAGGCCGGTGAAAATGTCGGTGACGGCGACGCCCACCTTCTGCGGTTCGCGGTCCGGTTCGCCGGTGATCGACATCAGGCCGGACATGCCCTGCACGATGAAATCGTAGCCGGCGCGAGGCGCATAGGGGCCATCCTGCCCGAAACCGGTGATCGAGCAGTAGATGAGCTTCGGATTGACCGCCTTCAGGCTTTCGTAGTCGAGGCCGTATTTCTTCAGGCCGCCAAGCTTGAAGTTCTCGATGAGAATGTCGGCATCGGCCACCAGCCGGCGCACGGTCTCAGCACCTTCCGGCGTGGAGAAATCGAGAGCGATGGAGCGCTTGCCGCGGTTGCAGGAATGGTAATAGGCGGCTGACAGGTTCTCGCCGTCCTTGCCCTCGACGAAGGGCGGTCCCCATTTGCGGGTATCGTCGCCCTGCGGGCTCTCCACCTTGATGACGTCGGCGCCAAGATCGGCCAGCATCTGTCCTGCCCATGGGCCGGCCAGAATGCGGGCCAGTTCGATGACGCGGATGCCTTGGAGTGGTGGAGGGGCCATGGTCTGCTCACTGCTTTGAAATGAAGGTTGAAGAGGTGGTAGCAAGGCTTTCCGATGCTGTCACGCCGCGTGAGATGGGCCAGATCCGGTGGGGCAGACCCTTTCCAGCCACGCCATGAAGCCGGCCATGATCTGGTCCCGGTTGATCTCGTTGAGGCTCTCATGGCGGGTCTGCGGCCAGATGGTCGTGGTCACGTCGGAAAAGCCCATGGTCTTCATGCGCGAGGCAAGCTGGCGCATGCTTTTGCCGCCGTCCGTTGCAGGATCGCTTTCGCCGCCGACCAGATAAAAGGGCAGGGTGCGGCGGATGCCGGCGAATTGCGCATTGTCGGCTCCGTTGCCGGCAAGGCGAAACAGGTCGATCCACAGCGAGACCGACGCATTCCAGCCGCAGAGCGGGTCGGCGATATAGGCATCGACCACGGCCGGATCGCGCGACAGCCAGTCGAAGAGCGTGCGATGGCCGGGAACCGCCTTGCCCCATGCTTCAAAGGTCAGCTTCGGCAGAAGCCGCGAAGGCACGTCGGAGCCGAGGCGGAAGCGCTCGATGGCGAGGATTGCCCGTGCGGCGAGTGCGGGAAGGCCGGACTGGAAATTCGAATTCCAGACGGAGGCGGCATGAATGCGGCCGGAGTGACGCATCACATAGTTGAGCGCGATCATGCCGCCCATCGAATGGCCGAAAACCACGACCGGCAGGCCGGGATGTTTTTGGGCGATGAGGTCGTGGACGGCATCGACATCGGCGATCAGCTTGTCAACGCCATCCTTGCCGGCAAACCGGCCTTTGGTCGTATCGGGGGCCGCAAAGCGGCCGGGGGGTGCATCGGGCGCGCGGGTGAAGCCGTGGCCGCGATGGTCGTGCGCATAGACGTGGAAGCCGTGGGCGGACAGGAATTTTGCGAAAGCCGCGTAGCGGGCGGCATGTTCGGCAAGGCCGTGATTGATCTGGATGACGCCGCGTGGCACTGCCGAGGCAGGCTCGACATACAGGTTCAGCGTTGCCCCGCTGCTGGTCGAAAGCGTTTGTCGGTCGCTGAAGCTCATCTTTGTTCCCGCCCACCGGAAAACTGCACGATTGGCGCGGGTCCGATGTCCTTACGGGCAAGGGAGCGCCAGCCGCATGGCTGCACAGAAAGCTTTTACGTGCAACAGCTTCAGACGGGTCATGATGAATTCAGATGGAATGATGCGCGCGGCGACTGAACGGATCAGGCCGCACCTGTGGGGGCACCCTTCGCGTGTCTGGCAAGACGCTCCGGGGGCTGCAGCATCAGTTTCCGTGTACAGCTGTCACCTTGTTTTATGAACGGGTCCGGGCAAAATGACGGTTACGGGTATTATATGCAATAAACATGATATATCGATATGTCTTTCAGGGAGGATATATCGATGAAGTTGAGACTTGGGATCGCAATCGTCATGATGGCAATGGCTGTTTTTTCGACATCAGGCCCCGCCGGCGCGGGCGAACGCTACGGCCAGCAGAAGGTTGTCTATCACATCAATGGCGATGGTGGTCCCGAGGGCAAGCTCTACAAGGCGGCGCTGACCAATGTGCAGAACCACGTCAACGCGGTGGGGCGCGAGAATATAGAGGTGAAGATCGTTCTTCACGGCGACGGGCTGAAGCTGTTGATGCAGGCGCAGGACGATGTCACGCTGCAGTCGGCGGTGACCAGCCTGAAGACGCAGAACGTCTCCTTTCTGGTGTGCAACAACACGCTGACGGGCCGTCACATCGATTTCGAATCGGAGCTGTTCGAGGTCTTCGACGACGACATCGTTCCCTCCGGCGTTGCCGAACTCAGTCATCTGCAACAGCAGGGCTACACCTATATAAAGCCCTGACAGGTGCCATCAGGCCGGCCCGGCAGGGGGAGCAGGGGCATTGCCCCCAGCCGGTCTTTCGCCTACATAGCGGCCAACCTCCGATCACGAATTGTTCAAGGAAGAGCGCGTGGCACGCCAGTTCATCTATCACATGGCCGGCCTGAACAAGGCCTACGGCACCAAGAAGGTGCTGGAGAATATCCATCTTTCATTCTACCCGGACGCCAAGATCGGCATTCTGGGACCCAACGGCGCCGGTAAGTCGACGATCCTGAAGATCATGGCCGGGCTCGACAAGGAATATACCGGCGAAGCCTGGCTGGCCGAGGGTGCCACGGTCGGCTACCTTGCGCAGGAGCCGGATCTCGACCCGGAAAAGACCGTGTTCGAAAACGTCATGGACGGCGTTGCCAAGAAGACGGCCATCATCGAGCGCTACAACGAACTGATGATGAACTATTCCGACGAGACGGCGGACGAGTCGGCCAGGCTTCAGGACGAGATGGATCGCCTGAACCTGTGGGATCTCGAACAGCAGGTCGAGATGGCCATGGATGCGCTGGCCTGCCCGCCCAAGGATGCGGACGTGACCAAGCTTTCCGGTGGCGAGCGCCGCCGCGTGGCGCTGTGCCGCCTGCTGCTGGAAGAGCCCGATCTTCTGCTGCTCGACGAACCGACCAACCACCTTGACGCCGAGACCACCTCGTGGCTGGAAAAGCACCTGCGCGCCTACAAGGGCTCGGTGCTGCTCATCACCCACGATCGCTACTTCCTCGACAACGTCACCGGCTGGATTCTGGAGCTCGACCGCGGCCGCGGTATTCCGTACGAGGGCAACTACACCAAATATCTGGAAGCCAAGGCCAAGCGTCTCAAGCAGGAAGGCCGCGAGGACGACGCCCGCCAGCGCGCCATCAGCCGCGAGCGCGAGTGGATCCAGTCCAGCCCCAAGGCCCGCCAGACCAAGTCCAAGGCCCGTATCAAGGCGTTCGAGGATCTGCTCACCGCAGCGGATTCGCGTCGCCCGACCGATACCCAGATCGTCATCCCGCATGGCGAGCGGCTGGGCAATGTGGTCATCGAGGTCGAAGGTCTGTCCAAGGGCTTCGGCGACGAACTGCTGATCGAGAACCTGTCGTTCAAGCTGCCTCCGGGTGGCATCGTCGGCGTCATCGGTCCGAACGGCGCGGGCAAGACCACGCTGTTCCGCATGATCACCGGGCAGGAAAAGCCGGATGCCGGTTCGATCCGCGTCGGCGAGACGGTCAGGCTCGGCTATGTCGACCAGAGCCGCGATGCGCTCGATCCCAACAAGACCGTGTGGGAAGAGGTGTCGGGGGGTGCCGAAGTCGTCAAGCTCGGTAAGTTCGAAGCCAACACCCGCGCCTACTGCTCGTCCTTCAACTTCCGTGGGCAGGACCAGCAGCAGAAGGTGGGCAATCTTTCGGGCGGTCAGCGCAACCGCGTGCATCTGGCCAAGATGCTGCGCAACGGCGGCAACGTTCTGCTGCTCGACGAACCGACCAACGACCTCGACACGGAAACGCTGGCGGCGCTTGAAGATGCGCTGGAGAACTATGCCGGCTGCGCCGTCATCATCTCCCACGACCGCATGTTCCTCGACCGTCTGGCCACGCATATCCTGGCCTTCGAGGGCGACAGCCATGTCGAATGGTTCGAGGGCAACTTCGAGGATTACGAGCAGGACAAGATCCGCCGGCTGGGTCCGGATGCGGTCAATCCGCACCGCATGACCTACAAGCGCCTGACCCGCTGATATTTCAAACGACGCCCCGCCAAAAACGGGGCGTTTTGTTTTGTCGAGTAAGCCATTGGGGGAGCCATGAAAGACTGGTCGGCCACACAATATCTGAAGTTCGAGGACGAGCGCACGCGCCCCTCGCGTGACCTGCTGGCGCAGGTGCCGGCCGTGTCGCCCCGTCGCGTCGTCGACATCGGGTGCGGACCGGGAAATTCGACCGAGCTGCTGGCCGGGCGCTGGCCGGATGCGGAGGTTTCCGGCATCGATACGTCACCGGACATGCTGGAAAAAGCCCGCAAGCGCCTTCCGGACCTTCGTTTTGAATTGGCGGATGCCGAAAGCTGGTCGCCTGCGGAGAAGGCGGACGTGCTGTTCGCCAACGCCGTGTTCCAGTGGCTGCCCAATCACCCGCAGGTGCTGGTGCGGCTGATGGAGCAGCTTGCGCCGGGGGGCACGCTGGCCGTGCAGATGCCCGACAATCTGGGCGAGCCCTCGCATCGGCTGATGCGAGAAACGGCTGCCGAAATGCCGTTCGCGGCGAAGATCGCCGATGCGGCGCGCGATCCGCTGCCGCCCGTGCAGCATTATTACGACCTGCTGACGCCGCTGAGCGCGAGCCTCGACATCTGGCACACATTCTACAACCACCCGCTGGCCGGGCCGGATGCCATCGTCGAGTGGCTGAAATCGACCGGGCTGAAGCCCTTCGTCGATCCTCTGGAAGAGGATGAGCGGCAGGTGTTCCTTGCGCGCTATCCGGAAAAGATCGCGGCTGCCTATCCGGCCGCTGCCGATGGCAAGGTGCTGCTGCGCTTTCCGCGCCTGTTCATCGTGGCCGTGCGCAAGGACTGAAACTGCTCAGCTGTCGTCCTCGTCAGGGTCGAGGAGGCGCGTGGCCCGCCATTTCGTCAGCCATGCATTGATCTCGTCGACCACGAAGAACCGGGCCGAATCCCGGTCATAGCCTTCGGCCAGCAGCTTTTCGTAGTCCGTGTGCGCATGGCGGATATGGGCGACCGTTGCCAGCCAGACGGCGATGGAGGCGGGCAGGGCTTTCAGATGCGGCGCGCCGGCATCGGCCCTGATCTTCTCGATATCGGCGTAGGGCGCCATCGGCAGAAGCGTGGTGATTGCCTTCGCGATCGCCTTCTGGCGCCCGGTGGAGCGGATCATGTCCGCTCCTTGTTCGGGATTTTCGCGTCCGCGATGGCATCGACGGACGGGAAATAGGGCTTGATGTCGAGGACAGGCGTGCCGTCCAGCACATCGATCGCGTCCAGATCGATGGTTCCAGAACTCCGGTCGATGCGGAGGATGGTCGCGGTGTGCAGGCCGATGGGGTTGGGGCGGGCCGGCGAGCGGATCGCGAAAACGCCTTTGGCTTCAGTCGCATGGCGCGGTTTCTGCACAATCAGATTCCGCGGCGAATGGTGCAGCCATGTCAGGATGTGGATGTGGCTGTAGCCTTCGAGCCCGGAAAGCCCCTCGCGGTAAGCGGGTTCAAGCACCAGCCTTGCCGGTGCGTCACGCTCGCGCGCCTGCCGCATGTTCTTCGGGCATTCCTCGCGCAGGGTCCATGGCGAGGACATGCGGCCGATGAAGACGACATGCCCGTCAGGCTCCATCCCGGCGGGGTCTTCAGTCAGCTTCAGCTCGTCGTGACGTTGTTCAAACATGCTCTTGCACTCCGGATTTTCACATAACGGGTAGGATAAAAATCACCCGTTGCAAATCTGTCGACAATGACATAAACATATCTTTATATCTTTTTTGAATGTCACCCTGGGTAAGGCTGGGCATGAACGTCACCCTCGATACGATGGTAGATACCTTGAAGGCGGCTGCGGAATCCAGCCGGCTGCGCATCCTGATATTGCTGGCGCAGGGCGACCTGACGGTATCCGATTTCACGGAAATTCTCGGCCAGTCGCAGCCGCGCGTTTCGCGCCATCTCAAGCTGTTGCTCGAAGCGGGACTGATCGGCCGCTATCAGGAGGGGTCGTGGGCCTTTTTCCGGCTCTCGGATCAGGAAATGTCGCGTGCTTTCGTGATGCGGCTGATCGCCGGCGTCGATGCCGCCGATCCGCAGATCGAGCGCGACATGGAGCGGCTGGAGACGGTCAAGCGGCGCCGGCAGGAGCGGGCGACCGAATATTTTTCGCAAAATGCCGCGAGTTGGGACGAGATTCGCTCGCTGCATGTGCCCGACAAGGCGGTGGAGACGGCTATTCTGGAACTGGTCGGCAAGCGTCCATTCCAGTCCATGCTCGACCTTGGCACCGGCACCGGGCGTGTGCTGGAGATCCTGTCGCCGCTCTACCGGCGTGGCGTCGGCATCGACATGTCGCGCGAGATGCTGGCCGTTGCGCGTGCCAATCTTGAGCGCGCCGGCGTCACCAATGCGCAGGTGCGGCAGGGCGATATCTTCGCGCCGCCGGTGGAGCGTGATGCCTATGACCTCGTGACCATTCATCAGGTCCTGCACTATCTCGATGATCCGGCCCGCGCCATTTCCGAGGCCGCGCGGCTGCTGCGCCCGTCCGGGCGGCTGATCATCGTGGATTTCGCGCCGCATTCGCTGGAATTCCTGCGCGAAGAGCATGCACATCAGAGACTGGGCTTTTCCGACCGCCAGATCGGCGAGTGGTTTGCGGAGTCCGGGCTTGATCTGGAAAGCAGCCAGGAATTCGAGCCGCAGGGCAACAGCGGCGGCAGGCTGACCGTCAAGCTCTGGCTCGGTCGCGACCGTCGCCTGCTGATCGCCGATCCCATCCCAACCTCCCATGCAGTACGAATCGGGGAAGTCGCCTGATGAACCAGTATCGTTTTTCCCGGCGTGCCGATCTGGGAGACAGCATCCGTGTCTCGTTCGAGTTCTTCCCGCCCAAGACGGACGATATGGAGACGCGGCTCTGGGAAACCGTTACGCGCCTGCAGCCGCTGCATCCACATTTCGTGTCGGTGACCTATGGCGCGGGCGGTTCGACGCGCGAGCGCACGGCGCGCACCGTTGCCCGCATCATCCGCGAGACCAGCCTTGCGCCTGCCGCCCACCTGACCTGCATCGATGCCTCGCGCGAGGAAGTCGACGCCGTGATCCGGCAGTTCGTGGAGCTTGGCGTCACGCGTTTCGTGGCCCTGCGCGGTGATCCCGCTGCGGGTGCCGGCACCGGCTACCGGCCGCATCCTGACGGCTATGCCAATGGCGCGGAGATGGTGGCGGCGCTTCGCCGTCAGGGCGATTTCGACATTTCGGTCTCGGCCTATCCCGAAAAGCATCCCGAAAGCCCGGACTTCGCCACGGATATCGATATGCTCAAGCGCAAGGTGGACAACGGCGCGACGCGCGCCATCACCCAGTTCTTCTTCGACAACGACGTGTATGAGCGCTATGTCGAGCGCGTGCGCCGTGCGGGCATCTATATCCCCATCGTTCCGGGCATATTGCCGGTTCACAACATCGGGCAGGTCGTGAATTTTTCGGCCCGCGCCGGCGCGCATGTTCCCCTGTGGCTGCGCGAGCGCTTTGTCGGGCTGGAGAACGATCCGCAGACGCATGCGCTGGTGGCCGCCGCCGTGGCAGCCGAGCAGGTGCACGATCTCGTCGAGCGTGGTGTCAGCGATTTTCATTTCTACACGATGAACCGTTCCGATCTCGCCTTCGCGGTGTGCCATATGATCGGCATTCGCCCGCGCAACGGAAACGGAGCGAGCGTGGCCGCTTGACGAGACGGCCACAGGCCAAACACCACAAACAAAAAAGGCCGGGCTCTGTGCCCGGCCTTTCTGTTTGATCTCTGCTTTCAGGTTGTGGGTTCTGTATTACTGGCCCCCGTGACCTTCAGGTCAGGGAAGGACGCCTATGATCAGAGCGCCGACGAACGCGAAAGCGGCGCAGATTATCAATGCGTTGATAGGCCTCGTAAGTCCCATAAATAGCCTCCTTCTGAAAAGCTATTCACGGAATCTAGAAGCATTTTGCCGGCAGACAAGCAAAAAATTTTCGCCATTGCGGCGGATTTGTGGAGAGGTTTCTGCCTACTCGCTGAATTTGCAAGGTAAAACCGGTTTAACATTTGTGCATAAATTATGACGGTGCAACCTGTGGCGAGGGGAAATCCCGGATGACGCCATGCAGGTTGTGCTGCCTGCGATGACGAAAACCGGCGCAGGGATTCGGTGCCTGCGCCCTCAATAGCTGCCTTGACGCATGTGGGCTTCGCGAAACCGGCCCTGCGCTTTTTGCGAAAGGGCCTCAAAGCCGGGACAGAAGATCCATTGTCGGCCAGCCGTCGGCGGGGATGCCGAGGCGGATCTGCTCCTGCCTGACCGCCTCGCGCGTGTTGGTGCCGAGAATGCCGTCGACATTGCCGACATCGTAATTCAGGGCCTGAAGCTTGCGCTGCAGATCCTTCATCTGCTCCATGCTGAGCCCCTGTTCGGGCGAGCGCGGATCATAGGGCTGGGCACCGTCGAGGCGGGTGGCCAGCACCGCCGCCGTGAGGGCGTAGGTGAAGGACTGGTTCCACTTCAGGTAGACCTCGAAATTATCGTAGGTGAGGAAGGCCGGCCCTTTGCGGCCCATCGGCAGGGCAAGGCCGGCGGTCTGGCCATTGTCGGCCAGCGGGCTGCCGTCGCGGCGGGTGACGCCCCACTGGTTCCACTGGGCCACGGACAGCTTGTTGGTGCGACTGGTCTGCTCCCACGGCAGATCGTCGGGGATGCGGACTTCCTCGATCCAGGGCTGGCCCGGGATCCAGCCGCGCGACTGGATCTTCTTGGCGGTGGTCATGATGGCGTCAGGCGCGCTGTTGCGCAGGTCGACAATGCCGTCATTGTCGCCGTCGACGCCGTTGTTGAGGTAATCCGCCGGCAGGATCTGGGTCTGGCCGATCTCGCCGGCCCATGCGCCCTTCACGTCGGCGGGCAGCACGCCGCGGTCGATGAGGGTGAGAAGCGGCACCAGATGCGGGCGGAAGAGCTGCGGGCGGCGGCAGTCATGCGCCAACGTCACCAGCGCGTTGAGTGTGGGGAAATCACCCTGCACGGCACCGAAATCGGTTTCCAGCGCCCAGAAAGCGGTGATCACCGAGGCGGGCGCGCCATAGTCCTGCTCGGCCCGGTCGAAGACGGAGGCGTATTTGCGCATGTTGGTTGCGCCGTGCTTCAGCCGGTAATCGGAGATCATGCGGCCGGAGAACTCGATGAAGGTCTGCGAGAACACGCCCTGCGAGCGGTCGCGTGCCAGAACGCGGGTGTCGATGTCGGCGCCCTCAAGAGCGCGCAGGCCCGTTTCGCCAACGCCGGCGGCCCGGGCTTCCTCAGCCACGCCCTGCTTCCATGCATCGAAATCCGTGCCGCATTCCTGGGCAATGGCCGCACTGGACAAGGCCGTCATCAGTGTAGCAAAGGCAAGAACAGGCGTACGCATGGGTTTCCTTCCGGACTCGACGGGATTCTCAAAGGCATCCTTAAAGGGCGCTCTATGGCAACCGCTTATGTCGAAAAGCGGGCAGGAGCCATGGCCGGAACCATGAATGTCATTGGCTCAGGGCTGTCAACGGGTGTTCTGCTTCAGCCATTTTTGCCAGGCGGCCTGTGTCCCGTTGAACACGTTTATGTCGGCCTTGCCCCTGATGCCGGGCACGATGCCGGTGCCCGTATATTGCCAGAAGGTGAAGGGGTGCGGCCCGTAACGGTTCGACGGATGGCCGGCGACGGAGCGCAGCCAGTAGGGGTAGCCATGGAAGGTGGCGAGCCTGTTGTCGTCGAAGAAGTCGATCGAGGTGTAGATGATCGGCTTCTTGCCGTAGTGGTTCTCGATGGTCTTCAGGAAGATCGACATTTCCGTTCGCACCGTCTCAGGCGGCGGGCGCAGCTTGCAGGTCGGAGACTGCGGGTTCCATTCCATGTCGAGCACGGGCGGCATTGCCGACGGGTCCTTCGGCACGTTCTGGATGAACCAGCGCGCCTGCTCGATGGCCGGGCGGCAAAAATAGTAGAAGTGATAGGCCCCGCGCGGCACGCCGGCGGCCTTTGCGCCGCGCCAGTGCTCTTGGAAATAGTCGTCCACGCGGTCGCCGCCCTCCGTGGCCTTGATGAAAGCGAAGGAAATGCCGGCGGCCTTCGCCTGCGCCCAGTCGACCGAGGTCTGGTATTTGGACACGTCGGTTCCGTGCACGGCATAATGCCATGGCGTGGTTCCCTGCCAGTCATGCGGGTTGCTGTCGCCAAAGCGTGGAGCTTTGCCGGAGACAGATGAGGGGGCGGTGGTGGACGGCACGCTCGTGGGGGCCATGTCCTCCAGCGTGGTGGAGCAGGCGCCGAGCAGGGACAGTCCCAGAATGAATGCCAGTCGGCGCATTTGTAACCCCAAACCCGTTTGCAATGGCAGGTGCAGGCGCCGGGGCATCCCGCAGCGCTTCCCCGTCCCGACGGAATGAACTCTTCCTCAGGTCATCGCCCGGACATGGTTTATATTCGGTTGATGGGGCGGTGCAGAACCGCAAATATGCGTGCGTGTTCAGGGCGAATCGAGGGGAAGGCGATGCGGTTGTTCATCAGGCTCCTGAAAGCGGTGGCGGGGCTCGCCGTGCTTGTCGTTGCCGGCATGTTCGCATGGCTCTATGCAGCGCCGCCCGAACTGATCCGGGTGGGCTCCGGCTATGCCGCCAAGATCGTCTGCTCGAACGTGTTCATCGCCGGGCGTGAACCGGACGAGGTGCTGGAGGTGGACGTGCAGGCGCCCGGCCATCCGCTGCTGAAGCTGATGCGGGTGTCGGTCGATCGCGATGCAAAGACGGTGAGGGCCGGTCTGCTCGGCGTTCTGGGGCAAAGCACCGCCATCGCGCGCGACGGACTGGGCTGCGCGAGCGTGCCGGATGGCGATCTGGAGCAGGCGCGCGCCGTGCAATTGACGCAGGAGCCGGTTGCGCCGCCGGCATCGGAAGCGTCGTGGCCTGCGGGGGAGGGGGCCGGGCCGGCTTTGCCCGAAATCGCCGCCATTGTGGGCGACGACAATCTGGCGGGGCCGGGAATGCGTGCCATCGTCGTGGTGCAGGACGGGAAGATCGTGGCTGAGCGCTACGGCGCGGGTTTTTCAGAAAAGATGCCGCTGCTTGGCTGGTCGATGTCCAAGACGGTGAACGCCGCCATCATAGGCACCCTGATAAGGGAGGGACGGATGCGCGTGGAGGCCAGCCATCTATTTTCCGGTTGGGACGGCGACGGGCGGGCGGACATCACGATCGCCGATCTGATGGCGATGTCGAGCGGGCTCGTCTTCAATGAGGATTATGGCGCCGTCGCCGACGTGACCCGCATGCTCTATCTGGAGCCGGACATGGCAGGCTTCGCCGCCACGAAGGAACTCGGCGGGCGCGTGGGAGACACATTCTCCTATTCGAGCGGCACCTCGGTGTTGTTGTCGCGGCTGTGGCAGCAGGCGCAGGACGATCCGCAGCAGGCGCTGCAATGGCCGCGCCGCGCCCTGTTCGGGCCGCTCGGCATGTCGAGCGCGGTGATCGAGGCGGATGCAAGGGGCACCTTCGTCGGATCTTCCTACATCTATGCCACGGCGCGTGACTGGGCGCGGTTCGGGCAGTTCCTGCTCGATGATGGCGTGTGGAGCGGCGAGAGGATCCTGCCCGCCGGCTTCGTGTCGTGGATGCGAGAGCCCGCGCCCGCGTCCAACGGCGTCTATGGCAGGGGGCAGCTGTGGCTGGAGGCACCGGGCGGCAATGGCTCGCGGATGGGTGTTCCCGCCGACACATTCTGGCTGAAGGGGCATGACGGGCAGACAATTGCCGTCATCCCGTCGCGCCGCATGGTGGTCGTGCGCATGGGGCTGACGCCGAGGGCAGCCGGGTATGGCTCCGAGCTGCTTGTGGCCGCCCTTGCGACCGCGCTTACGACGGCAGGTGACGTGCAGTGACCACCGCGCGCACGGCATAGCCGCGATAAAGGCTTTCAAAGCAGAGGCTTGCGCCCCGCTTCGCAGATTCCGATTCCAGAACTTCGCGCAGAGAATCACGCGGCGTGACGTGGAACCGGGCCAGCCAGTTGCGCAAGACGGCCCGAAACCAGCGGGGCAGGCGTTCCTGACGCCCGAAATCCACGATGTGCAGGGAGCCGCCCGGCGCCAGCGCCGCGAGCGCGGCGGAGATGGCTTGCTGCCATCCGGGGATCATGGAGAGGGAATAGGAGAGGAAGATGCGATCGAAACGGCCGGAGCCGACAAGGCTTTCGGGATCGAAGTCGGTGGCATCGCCAACGGCCAGCGTGACACGGCTTGCCAGCCCCTTCTGCGCAAGGGCTGCGCTGGCGGTCGACAGCATCTCGGCGGAGATGTCGAGGCCGAAGAAGCGCGCCTGCGGATAGCGTGTGGCCGCGACCGCAAGGTTGCGTCCCGTACCGCATCCAAGTTCCAGAACGGTGTCGCCGGGTGCCGCGTCCAGCCCCTCGATCAGCCGGTCGCGGCCGAGGAGGTAGTATTTGCGGGTCAGGTCATAGATGTGCCGCTGACGGCGGTAGATGCCGTCCATGAGCGCGGCATGGCTGCCGGTGCTCACTGCCCGTCCTTCACATAGAGGTGGAAGCCGCCATAGATGGCCGAACGGTCGGTCCTGCAGAAGGCGCGGGACGCTTCTTCTTCATAGGACCACTGGTCGAGCAGTTCCGCAGCCACGCGCCCGGGCAGGACGCTGGGTTCTGCGGCCGTGCGGAAGATCACGCGCGCGCCTTGTGCCGCGGTGCGGGTGATCTGCGCCCACAGCGCGTTGAGCTGCGCGTCGGTCATCCAGTCCTGCGCGTCGAGCAGCACGAAGCGGTCGACTGATCCATCCGGCTTTGCGGCCAGATAGTCGGTCATGTTGACATGGTTGATGCTGGCGCGGCCGATGTTGCGTTTCACCACCTCGTGGCGGGCTGCCACCAGATAATCGGGCAGCGCACCTTCGCCAGCGGCGGGATAGCGGCGGGCGAAGGCCTGCCAGGCGAAGTAGTTATCCTTCAGCGGAAAGTCGCAGGCGAGCTTTTCAAGCCGGGCGCGCAGCACCCCGGCCATCGAGCCGTCGCCGCAGGCGAGCAGCGCGTCGTACTGGGCGGGCGGGATGCCGAGCGCGAACAGGGAGGATTTGCGCGAGGTGATCCATTTCAGCAGCGGCCGGTCGAAGAGGGGAGCGAGCCGCCCCTCGAAGAAGCGGCGCTGCTCTTCAGGCGTTTTGGCCTGCATGATTTCGGCTGGATCGACACCCTGCCATCTGGCGATGCGATGGCCGGCCGACAGGAAGAAGCCGAGCAGGCCGGCATTGTAGAAATTGCCGTTGAACAACTCGATGCGCCGCCTGCCGCGCCAGTTGCGCTTTTCCCAGTACTGGCGGCTGGCCGGATCGAGATGCGGGGCGATGAAGGCGTCATAGGCGTGAGCATTGTGATCATTGCCCGGCTCGCCGAAGAAGCGGAACAGGTCGCCATGGGAGGGAAGGTGGCGGACCGCGGCGAATTTCATGCGGTTCAGCGCGACATGGGCCGCATTGAGGTCCACCGCCTCGACGCTGGCCGGGGAGCGGGTGAGATAGGCGAGGATGTTGCAGCCGCCGGAGGCTATGGTGACGACCCGATGGCCCTCACCGAGCTGCATCGCCTCCATGTCCGTTTCGGGATCCTCCCAGATCTGGGGGTAGACCAGGCCGGAAAACAGCAGGGCGAACAGGCGCTCCGACAGGCCGTCGCGGGAGAGGGCACCATTTCGGCAAACGGCTTTGCCAACTTCCTTGCCGCGCCGGAAAACCAGTTCGCCTGAAACGTCGGTCATGAAAAGATTCTCCCCTGTGGTTGTGGGCACAGCGGGTATCGCAGGGCAATGACAGGCACGTGACGATGGATGAAGAGAGCGCGGAGAAAGGGAGCGCTGTTACAGAACGAAACGCAACGTTATGAAACAGATAGCGCCTTTCGGCATTACATTCGCAACCGCCAGGGAAGGCGGGGGTGTTTGTAAGGAGACTGAAACATGAAGAAGCTCGTTCTTGCATCGATTTCCGCCGTGGCGCTTTTCGGCGTTGCCGCCTGCAGTGACAGCGGTTCCGATGCGACCACCACCCAGAGCACCACGCCGCCGGCCGCCGAGCAGCCTGTTGCGCCTGATGCGACCGCGCCTGCCGCGCCGCCGCCCGCCACGGACGGTTCCACCACGCAGAGCATTACTCCGGCCCCGAGCGACAGCGGTTCGCAGGTTGATCCCGTGATGCCGGCGCCGGCCGAATAATATTTCCACAACCGTTACGGTTGCAAAGGGTCGGCGTTGCCGGCCCTTTTTCGTCGGGCAGGGTGGTCATGGGAGCCATAAGGGGAAACAGCATGCTTCCCTGTGCGCGCGAAAGGCTCTAAACAGCCACCATGTCCATCTGGAACCGCATCGGCGATTTCATTCAGCGCCTTTCCTCCTCTACGGCTCACGGCGTGGCCGACATGGTGGAGGCCGTCCGTACCCTGTTCGCCGGTGATCCCGAGCTACGGCGCAAGGTGGCTTTTTCCGTGGCCATGATTGCGCTCTCGGCCAAGATGGCCAAGGCGGACGGCGTGGTGACGCAGGACGAGGTGCGGGCCTTTCAGGCGATTTTCGAGGTGCCGCCGCAGGAAGCGCGCAATGTCGCGCGTCTCTATGATCTGGCCAAGCAGGATACCGCTGGCTTCGAGGTCTATGCACGCCAGATGGCGGGGCTGTGCGGCAGTGGCGGCCCCAACTGCATGATGCTGGAAGACATCCTCGACGGGCTGTTCCACATCGCGACCGCTGATGGGGTGCTGCACGAGCGCGAGGAAGGTTTTCTGCGCCGGGTGGCCGAGATTTTCAGCATCGCCGAGGATCATTACCAGACGATCCTGTCGCGCCATGTCGAACTGGGAACGGCCGATCCGTATATCGTGCTGGGCATCGAACGCGGGCAGCCGCTGGCCGAGGTGAAGCGGCACTACCGCAAGCTGGTGGCGGAGAATCATCCCGACAGGCTGATCGGCCGGGGGCTGCCGCAGGAGTTCATAGCCATCGCCACCACACGGCTGGCGGCAATCAATGCCGCCTATGAGCTGATCGAGCGGAGCCTGCAGGCGGCATGAGCGGTTTCGCCCCCGATCATGCCGGTGCCGAAATCAGGGTCTCGCCCAATTTCGGCCCGCGGCGCGAAGGGATGCGGGCTGACATGATCATCCTGCACTATACCGGCATGGAGAGCGGCCATGCGGCCGAGGTGCGGCTTTGCGATGCCGAGAGCGAGGTTTCATCGCATTATCTGGTGCATGAGGATGGGCGCATCGTGCAGATGGTGCGCGAAAGCGACCGCGCCTGGCACGCCGGCAAAAGCTCGTGGCGGGGCGTGAGCGACATCAATTCCACCTCCATCGGGATCGAGATCGTCAATCCGGGCCATGCGCTGGGCTATCCGCGTTTTCCGAAGCGGCAGATCGATGCCGTCATCGCCTTGTGCAGGGGCATCATGCAGCGCCACAAGGTGCGGCCGGAACGAGTGCTCGCTCATTCCGACATCGCTCCCGGCCGCAAGGTCGATCCGGGCGAGAAATTTCCGTGGAAGCGGCTGTTCGGGGAAGGCGTCGGCCATCTGGTGCCGCCTTCGCCGGTGCGCGCCGGCCCGGTGCTTGCCGAGGGCGATGCAGGACCGGATGTCGAGAAATTGCAATCCATGCTGGCGCTCTACGGCTATGGCGTGGAGATCACCGGGATCTACGACGCGCAGACGCGCATCGTCGTGGAGGCCTTCCAGCGCCACTTCCGCCGCCGCATTGTCGACGGAATTGCCGATGGTTCCACTTTGAGGACGCTAGAGCGGCTGCTCGCTTCCATCGCGCAAGGTATTGATTAGATTATAATAAATTGCACTTCGTAATATAGTGTAATTTTAATTGAACGACTTTGCCATTTTTGCTCCGGCATCGCCCTTCAGAGGAATGCCCAAGCTGATCGGTCCTCCCGGAAAATAACTCCCGGTCGCATCATATCCAGTGCGCACGTTGTTCTTCGTGCGCCGATACTGAACAGGATAAAATGACAAAAATAACCGTTTTCACGGCGGCTGTTGCTGCCGCTATGCTCGCTATTGCTTCTGGTCCGGTAAAGGCCGACCGTTTCGATCCGCAACTGGGAGGGCGCGGACTTCTCGTAAAGAAAGCAGAGAACAGCGAAACGCCCCGGAAGGCTGCTTCCACCAGGGCAAAACCTTCTACGGGAAAGAAGCGCTCCGCCCGCAAGGCAGGCAAGGCCGCGGCGGTTTCGGGAACCAGCTATTCCACGCTGATCAGCAAATATGCCGCCAGCTATGGCGTGCCGGTTTCGCTTGCGCATGCCGTCATCAAGGTGGAAAGCAATTATCGCCCCAATGTGGTGGGCAGTTCCGGCGAGGTCGGCCTGATGCAGATCAAGCCTTCAACCGCGCGCATGATGGGTTACAGCGGCTCGTCGAAGGGGCTTTTCAACCCGGAAACCAACATAAAATACGGGATGAAATATCTGGCCATGGCGCACAGCCTCGGCGGCGGAACCACCTGTGGCACGATCCTGAAATACAATGCCGGCCATGCCGCCAAGCGCATGAATCCCGTTTCCTCGGCCTATTGCAGCAAGGTGAAGGTGCACATGGCTTCGCTGGTGCCGTCGAGTTAACGGGGAAGAGGCTGCTTTTCTATTGCGTTTTGGCGGCGGAACACCTTTATACGCAACTGCCAGCCGGCCGGGCGGCCGCACCAGCAGGAGCCGAAAGGCTGCGGGTGAGGAAAGTCCGGGCTCCATGGAAACACGGTGCCGGCTAACAGCCGGCGGGGGCGACCCCAGGGAAAGTGCCACAGAAAGCAAACCGCCGCGCCTCGTGCGCGGTAAGGGTGAAAGGGTGGGGTAAGAGCCCACCGCGCGACCGGCAACGGAAGCGGCACGGTAAACCCCACCGGGAGCAAAACCGAATAGGGGCGGTGCGGGGGAAACCCCGGGGGCTGTTTCCGGCCCACCGTCCGGGTAGGTTGCGTGAGGCGTCTGGCAACAGGCGTCCAAGATGAATGGCCGCCACGTTTCCGTGCCGCAAGGCGCGGAGGCCATACAAAACCCGGCTTACAGGCCGGCTGGCATTTTTCTCCGGTTTCTGTCGCCTGTGGCCCGCCCGTGAGGCGAGCGACCATCCCATGCCGCCTGAAAGGAAAACCCCGCCGGAGCGGGGTTTTGCTGGGTTCAGTTTGCCTTGTGAATGGCCTGAACAGACTTCTTCGCGCCTTTGACGGGGCTGGAGCCGCCGGCGCCGGAACTGTCGATGATGGCGCTGCCGCGCTTGGCGCAGATGTTGGCCGCATCCGCATGGCTGATCTGCTGGGTGCCGTTGCCACGGGTCCATCTGTCGCCATTCTCGCAGGTCACGCTGTATCTGCCGTCCTTGTAGTGGATCGTATAGGCGTAGGCGCCGGAGACAGAGGCGGTCAGGACGCCGGCGGCGACGGCCAGTCTGGCAAGGGTTGCGATGGTCATGGTGTGCTCCTCCCGTTGATGACGATGACACCTTGCCGGCAGGGCCATGAACCCGCTCTGAATGGCGGATTCAGCCGGTTTTCATGTCGCGGGACAGCGGTGCCGGAGGCGGCGCAAGCGGGATGCTGAGTACCGCCCGGGTAAGGTTTCGTTAGGCTTAATGGATCATAAAGAACGGTACCGCAAAACTCTCCGCCGGGACGGAGGGTGGAGAGGTGATCGTGCAATGTGTTCCCGTTGACGCCCATAAAACCCCATGTTATCCCATTTGCAGATTCAAGCCTTTGTTTCGTTTCAGGGTTATGCGTTTGCCAGACGGGCGGCCGCGTCGGCTGCTCGCGTGATGGCGTGCGCCTGTAAGCTCAATGGCAGGGGTCTGAACGAGGGACCGCGCCGCGGCGGCGTGGATGCGACGATGGAAAGGGGTGCGGCGGCGCAAGCGGCTGCAGCACATCATGGACCGTTTTCTGTCAAGCTCAGTGAACCGGATCGACGCCAAGGGGCGGGTGTCGGTACCTGCGCCCTTTCGCGCGGTGGTGCTGAAGCGCGGCTACTCCGAACTCTATGCGCTGAGGGGGCTCGATACGCCGGCCATGGATGTTGGCGGGCTCGACCTGCTCGACCGCTACGAACAGCGCATTGCGCAGGAAGACCCTTTCCAGCAGACGGCGGACGACATGTCCTTCTTCTGCCATGGCGACGGCACGTTCCTGAAGCTGGATCAGGACGGGCGAATCATGATGACGGACTTCATCCGCGCGCATACGGGCATCTCTCAGGAGGTGGCCTTCGTCGGTCGCGGGCAGTTCTTCCAGATCTGGGAACCGGGCCGGCTGGCGGAGCATGGTGCGAAGGTGCGCGAGAGGCTTCTGAGGCTGCGGCAGGCGGCTGCCGGTGCCACCATCGGGGGGCAGACGCCATGACGGCCGGTTCCGACACCGCAGCGCCCCATATTCCCGTTCTGCTCGATGAAGTCATCGAAGCACTGGCGCCGGTGCCCGGCGACGTGATCGTCGATGGCACATTCGGGGCCGGCGGCTACACGCGCGCCATTCTCGGCACCGGCGCATCGGTCGTCGCCATCGATCGCGATCCCGACGCCATCGCGGCGGGAAGGGCGCTGGAAGCAGAGCATGAGGCGCGCCTGCGCCTCGTTCATGCGCCGTTTTCGCTGCTGGACGAACATGTCGAACAGGTCGACGGCGTCGTGCTGGATATCGGCGTTTCCTCCATGCAGCTCGATCAGGCCGAGCGTGGCTTCTCGTTCCGCGCCGACGGGCCGCTCGACATGCGCATGGCGCAGGCGGGCCTGAGCGCCGCCGACGTCGTCAATACCTACAAGACTTCCGATCTGACCCGCATCTTCGGGCTGCTGGGCGAAGAACGGCATGCCGGACGCATCGCCCGCATGATCGAGGCGCGGCGGGAGAAGCGGCCCTTCACCCGTACGCTGGAACTGGCCGACGCCATCGAGACGCTGGTCGGGCGCTCGCCCAAGGACAAGATCCATCCTGCCACGCGCGTGTTTCAGGCGCTGCGCATCTACGTCAATGACGAACTGGGCGAGTTGTCGCGCGCGCTGGTCGCGGCTGAGCGGGCGCTAAAGCCCGGCGGACGGCTTGTCGTCGTGACCTTCCATTCGCTTGAGGATCGCATCGTCAAGCGCTTCCTTGCCGATCGCGACGAGACGACGGCCGGATCGCGCCATCTGCCGCAGGTCGTGCAGCGGGCCGCCACGTTCCGCCGCGCCGGCAACGGAATCACGCCCGGCGAGGCCGAGGTGGAACGCAATCCGCGCGCGCGCTCCGCACGGCTCCGGGCTGCAATACGCACCGACGCACCGCCGCGCGGCGACGATCTTTCGGTTTTCGGGCTTCCAAGACTTCCCGCCATTTCGGGAGAGAGGTGAGAGCATGTTCCGCACCAGCGACATCGTTCTGATAGGCGTCATGGTGGCCGCGGCGGCCATGACCTATTCGATCAAGCGCGACGCCGGCGAGCAGCTTGCGACGGTTCGCAAGCTTCAGACGCAGATCCGCACCGAGGAAGAAACCATCGATCTTCTGAAGGCCGACTGGAGCCTGCTTACTCAGCCCGCGCGGTTGCAGCGGCTGGTGGAGCGCTATCAGGAGCAACTCGGCCTTGAACAGGTCAATCCCTACCAGTTCGCGCGCATCGACAGCCTGCCGCAGCGGCCCCTGTCCATCGAGGACATCACGGCCGCCGATGCGGCCGGACGGCTGATCGATCAGACCCAGACCGGAGCCGTCGAATGATCGGCAGGATCAACCCGTTCCGGCGCATCCGCCAATCCGGCGATGACAGTTCCATCGTCATGGACTCCGCCCGCAAGTCCACCGGCGGGCGCACGCGCAACCGCGTGATCATGACCATGGCGGTTTTCTTCGGCATCTATGCCACGATTGGCGGCCGTCTTGTCTATCTGGGCTTTCAGGATCCCGTGCCTTCGGGCGCGCCGGCAAGCCGGGTGACCGCATCGCGGCCCGACATCATCGACCGCAATGGCGAGGTGCTGGCGACCGACATCAAGACGTCTTCGCTGTTTGCCGAGCCGCGCCATATCGTCGACGCCGACGAGGCGATCGAGAAGCTGGCGACGGTGCTGCCGAACCTCGACTACGAGCAGACCTACAACAAGCTCAAGAGCGGTGCGGGCTTCGTGTGGCTGCAGCGCCAGCTTACTCCGCGCCAGCAATCGGAGATCATGCAGCTCGGCATTCCCGGCATCGGTTTCCGCACGGAAACGCGGCGCTTCTATCCGGCAGGCGCGACCACGGCCTACATCGTCGGTCTCACCAATATCGACAATCAGGGCATATCCGGCCTTGAGAAATACATCGACGGGCAGGGGCTTGCCGATCTTCAGCAGAGCGGTCTGGCGTTGCCCAAGGATCTGGCTCCGGTGCGCCTGTCGGTCGATCTGCGCGTGCAGCATATCGTTCATGACGAAATCAGCTCGGCCATGGAGCGCTTCAGGGCGATCGCCGCCGGCGCCGTCGTGCTCAACGCCAAGACCGGCGAGGTCGTCGCCATGGCTTCGGTGCCGGATTTCGATCCCAACAATCCGGTCAACGCCCAGGATAAGGATCGCCTGAACCGCATGTCGGCGGGCCTCTATGAGATGGGCTCGACGGTGAAGAGCTTCACCACGGCCATGGCGCTGGATTCCGGCAAGGCCAACCTGAACTCGACCTTCGACGCCACCCGCCCCATCACCATCGGGCGCCAGACCATCCGCGACTTTCATGGCAAGGGCCGGGTGCTGACGTTGCCGGAGGTGTTCATCTACTCCTCCAACATCGGCTCGGCCCGCGAGGCCGACATCGTCGGTATCGAAGGCCATCGCGAGTTCCTGCACAGGCTCGGCATTCTTGAACGGATGAAGACCGAGTTGCCGGAAGTGGCGCGGCCGGTGGAGCCGAAAGTGTGGAAGAAAGTTCATTCCATCACCGCATCCTTCGGTCACGGTTTCACCACCACGCCGTTGCAGACGGCGGTGGGAGCCGCCGCGCTGATGAATGGCGGCCATCTCATGAATCCGACATTCCTTGCGAGGACCGTCGAGGAAGCGATGGCGGACGCCACGCGCGTGGTCAGCGAAAAGACCAGCGCCGACATGCGCTACCTCTACAATCTCAACGCCACGGCGCCGGGCGGCTCGGGGCGGCGCGCCACGGTTCCCGGCTACCGCGTCGGTGGCAAGACCGGCACCGCCGAAAAGGTGGTGAACGGGCGCTATGTCAGCGGCAAGCGCTTCAACGCCTTCCTCGCCGCATTCCCTATGGACGATCCGCAATACATCGTTCTGTCGGTCATCGACGAGCCGCAGGCATTGCCGGGGCAGGGTGCGACCGCGGGCTTCAATGCGGCACCGATCGTTTCCAGCATTATTCGCCGTTCGGCGGCCCTGCTTGGCGTCGAGCCGGAATTTGGCCAAGAAAAGGCGGCAACGCTGGCATCCTATTGAGTGATTCTGCTGCAATCCCGCGCAGTCTGAAGAGGTGAGCGTAGATATATGAGACCCGATGATCTGACCGGCATAGTGCCTCTCCACGAGGCGTTTCCCTCCGATACGGAGATTGCCGGCCTGTCGTCGGACTCGCGTGCCATCCGGCCCGGCATGCTGTTTTTCGCGCTCGCGGGCGCGAAGGCCGATGGCGCAAATTTCGCTGCTGACGCCGCCAGCCGCGGTGCGATCGCGGTGGTGGCTGCGAAGGGCCGTACGAACGGCGGGCTGTCCGTGCCGGTGATCGAGGTGGATGATCCGCGCCGCGCGCTGGCGCTGGCTGCCGCGAAATTTTACGGCGCGCAACCGCAGACCATGGTTGCCGTGACCGGCACCAGCGGCAAGACCTCCGTTGCCGCCTTCACCCGTCAGATCTGGGAGCATGCCGGCTTTGCCGCGGCCTCCATCGGCACCACCGGCGTGGTGGCGCCCGGCCGCAACGAATATGGCTCGCTGACCACGCCGGATCCGGTCGCGCTGCACAAGCTGCTTGCCGAACTGGCCGGCGAAGGCGTCAGCCATGCCGCGATGGAGGCTTCCAGCCACGGGCTCGACCAGCACCGGCTGGACGGCGTGCGCCTTGCCGCTGCCGCCTTCACCAATCTCGGCCGCGACCATATGGATTATCACCCCACGGTGGAGGACTATCACGCGGCCAAGCTGCGCCTGTTCCGCGGCCTGCTGCCGCAAGGCGCGCCGGCCGTCATCTTCGCCGACGATCCGTGGTCGCAGGCGACCATCGACGCGGCAAGGGCGGCCGGAAATCATGTGTTGACCGTTGGCCGCAAGGGCGATTTCCTCAAGCTCAACCGTGTCGAACATGAGCGTGCGAAGCAGCGCGCCGAGATCGTCCATGACGGCGACATCTATGAGATCGACCTGCCGCTGGCCGGCGATTTCCAGATCGCCAATGCGCTGGTTTCCGCCGGCCTCGCCATTTCCACCGGCACATCGGCTCCGGCGGCGATGGCCGCGCTGGAGAAGCTGAAAGGTGCGCCGGGCCGCCTCGATCTGGTGGGTGCGACCGCCGCCGGCGCGCCGGTCTATGTCGATTATGCCCACAAGCCGGATGCGCTGGAGAACGTTCTGGCCTCCGTGCGTCCCTTCACCACCGGGCGGGTGATTGTTGTGTTCGGCTGCGGCGGTGACCGCGATCGCGGCAAGCGTCCGATCATGGGCGAGATCGCCACGCGGCTGGCCGATGTGACGATCGTCACCGACGACAATCCGCGCACCGAAGTGCCGGCCGAGATCCGCGCCGCCATCATGGCGGCGGCGCCGGGCGCCATCGAGATCGGCGACCGCCGCAAGGCGATCCACGAGGCGGTGGCCATGCTGCGGGCGGGCGATACGCTGATCGTGGCCGGCAAGGGCCATGAGGAAGGGCAGACCGTTGGAGCCGAGACGCTGCCGTTTTCAGACCATGACGAGGTGCGCATGGCGCTGAAGGAGGTTGCGCAATGAGCTATCTCTGGACCGCCGAAGCGCTGATCGACGCCATGGGCGGGCGTCCGCTCGGCAACATGCCGGCGGGCATTCACGGCATATCCATCGATACCCGTACGCTCCAGGCTGGCGACGCCTTCTTCGCCATCAGGGGCGAGACGATGGACGGGCATGATTTCGCCACGGCTGCAATCAAGGCGGGCGCTGCCGTTCTGATCGTCGCCGAAGGCAAGCTGCCCGCGCTCGGCCGCCTGACCGCGCCGATGATCGTCGTTCCCGACGTGCTGGCGGCGCTGGAAAAGCTGGCGATGGCCGCCCGCGTCCGCTCGCGCGGCAAGGTGATCGCGGTGACCGGCTCTGTCGGCAAGACGACCACCAAGGAGGCGCTGCGCCATGTGCTGGGCTCGGTCGGCTCCGTGCATGCGTCCGACAAGTCGTTCAACAATCACTGGGGCGTGCCGCTGACGCTGGCCCGCCTGCCGGAAGATACCGAATATGCCGTTTTCGAAATCGGCATGAACCATCCGGGTGAAATCCGCCCGCTGGTGAAGATGGTGCGCCCGCATGTGGCGCTGATCACGCTGGTGGCTGCTGCCCATCTCGGCTTCTTCCGCGACCTCGACGAGATCGCGGAAGCCAAGGCCGAGATTTTCGAAGGCATCGAGCCGGGTGGAGCGGCACTTCTCAATCGCGACGACCCGCGCGCCAACATGCTGGGCAAGCTGGCGCGTGAGGCCGGCGTCGAGCATGTGCTGGGCTTCGGCGAGCATCAGCGCTCGACCTACCGGCTGATCAACTGCGTTCTTAATGCCGACCATTCGACCATGACCGCCCGTATCGGGCGTCGCGAGGTGGTGGCGCGCATCGGCGCGCCCGGCCGCCACATGGTGCAGAACGCGCTGGCGGTTCTTGGGGCTGCCGACCTTGTGGGCGCAGACATCGACCGCGTGGCGCTGGCGCTTGGCACCCTGCCTGCACCGGAAGGCCGCGGCCAGCGCCATGTGCTTGCCCATGGCGGCGGTTCCTTCACGCTGATCGACGAGAGCTACAACGCCAATCCGGCTTCCATGAAGGCGGCGCTCGATCTGCTCGACGCCACGCCGCTGGAGGGCGACGGCCGCCGCATCGCGGTGCTCGGCGACATGCTGGAACTGGGCGCGCATTCCGAGAAGCTGCACGCAGACCTGTCCGAACTGATCGTCGGCACCGGCATCAGCCATGTGCTGCTCGGCGGGCCGCACATGAAGGCGCTGGCGGAGGTGCTGCCGAGCGACGTCGCCGTCGTCCATCGCGACGAGGCCGAGGATCTCGGGCGGCTGCTCATCGACACGGTGCAGCCGGATGACGTGATCATGGTGAAGTCGTCGAAGGGGATCGGCTTCTCAAGGATCGTTACCGCGCTGCTGAACAGATTTCCGGCTCACGCCGGCCATTGATGAACGGGCCTGAGGGCCTCTGGGGACGATAAGTATGCTGACGCTGCTCGTGGAATTCGCGGACCGGATCACGGTCTTCAACGTTTTCCGTTACATCACTTTCCGTACCGGCGGCGCGCTGATCACCTCGGCCCTGATCGTCTTCATCTTTGGTCCGGCCATCATCGATTCGCTTCGTCTGCGGCAGGGCAAGGGTCAGCCGATCCGTGCCGACGGGCCGCAGACCCATTTCAAGAAGGCAGGCACGCCCACCATGGGCGGCCTGATGATCCTGACTGGCATCGTCGTCTCCTCGCTTCTGTGGGCCAACCTTTCCAGCGTCTATGTGTGGGTGGTGCTGCTGGTGACGCTGGGTTTCGGCGCCATCGGCTTCTATGACGACTATCTGAAGGTGACGAAGCAGTCGCATCTCGGCTTTTCCGGCAAGGCGCGCCTGACCTTTGAATTCCTGATCGCCGGCATCGCCGCCTGGGTGATCATGCATTACGGGCAGGAGCCGTTCTCCTCCTCGCTGACCTTCCCCTTCGCCAAGGAATTCATCATCAATCTCGGCTGGTTCTTCATTCCCTTCGCCGCCTTCGTGGTGGTGGGGGCAGGCAATGCCGTCAACATCACCGACGGACTCGACGGCCTCGCCATCGTGCCGATCATGATCGCGGCCGCGTCCTTCGGCGTCATCGCCTATCTGTCGGGCAACGCCATCTTCGCCGATTATCTGCAGATCCACTTCGTGCCCGGCACGGGTGAACTGGCCGTCATTCTGGGTGCGGTGATCGGGGCAGGGCTCGGCTTCCTGTGGTTCAACGCGCCGCCGGCGGCCATTTTCATGGGCGACACCGGCTCGCTCGCCATGGGTGGCCTGATCGGCACCATCGCGGTCGCCACCAAGCACGAGATCGTGCTGGCCATCATCGGCGGCCTGTTCGTGGTCGAGATCCTGTCGGTCATCATTCAGGTCGGTTATTTCAAGATGACCGGCAAGCGCGTCTTCCTGATGGCGCCGATTCATCACCATTTCGAAAAGCTCGGCTGGACCGAGAGCCAGGTGGTGATCCGCTTCTGGATCATCGCCGTCATTCTCGCCCTCATCGGGCTCTCGACCCTCAAGCTGCGGTAGGCGCCAGATGATTGCGGCCAGTTCCTTCGCAGGCAGGCAGGTAGCGCTCTTCGGGCTTGGCGGCTCCGGACTGGCGACGGCGCATGCGCTGGTCGCCGGCGAGGCCGAGGTGCTGGCGTGGGACGACAATCCGCAAAGCGTGGAGAAGGCGCAGGCGGAAGGCATCGTCACCGTCGATCTGCGCGGCATCGACTGGTCGCGCCTTGCCGCTTTCGTGCTGTCGCCGGGCGTGCCGCTGACCCATCCCAAGCCGCACTGGAGCGTGGAACTGGCGCGTGCGACCGGCGTCGAGGTCATCGGCGACATCGAGCTGTTCGTGCGCGAACGCAACGCCCATGCGCCTGATGCGCCGTTCATCGCCATCACAGGCACCAACGGCAAGTCGACGACGACGGCGCTGATTTCGCATATCCTGAAATCGGCCGGACGCGACACGCAGATGGGCGGCAATATCGGCCGCGCGGTGATGACGCTCGACCCGCCGCTGCCTTCAAGGCATTACGTGGTGGAGTGTTCCTCCTACCAGATCGATCTTGCGCCCTCGCTCAACCCGAGCGCTGGCATATTGCTCAATCTGACGCCGGACCATCTCGACCGTCACGGCACCATGCAGCACTACGCCGAAATCAAGGAACGGCTGGTGGCGGGCAGCGACACGGCCATCATCGGTGTCGATGACAGTTTCTGCGTGCAGATCGCGGAGCGGCTGGAGCGGGCCGGGGCGAAGGTGGTGCGCATCTCCAAGCGCCTGCCGCTGAGCGACGGCTATTTCGCTGAAGGAAGCGACCTGATCGAAGCGGCGGACGGCCGCCGCACCCGCATTGCCTCGCTGGACGGCATCGGCTCGCTGCGCGGCCAGCACAATGCCCAGAACGCGCTTGCAGCCCTTGCCGCCTGTCTCAGCGCCGGCCTGACGGCTGAGGAAATACAGGACGGTTTCCGGAGCTTTCCGGGACTGGCTCACCGCATGGAGCAGGTGGGCCGCAGGGGATATGTGCTGTTCGTCAACGATTCCAAGGCGACCAATGCGGAAGCGGCGGCACCGGCGCTGTCGAGCTTCGAGCACATCTACTGGATCGCCGGCGGCCTGCCCAAGGAAGGCGGCATCGGTTCGTTGAGGGGCCTGTTCCCGCGCATCGCCAAAGCCTATCTGATCGGCGAGGCGGCACCCGCTTTTTCCGCGACGCTGGGCGAAGCGGTTCCTTATGAGATTTCCGGCACCCTTGCAGCGGCGGTGGAACATGCAGCGGCCGATGCCGCAGCCAGCGGGGCGGGCGAGGCCGTGGTGCTTCTGTCGCCCGCCTGCGCCAGCTTCGACCAGTTCAGGAATTTCGAATTGCGCGGCGAAGCCTTCAGGCAAGCCGTGTATGCGATTGATGGCATCGAGCCCATCGGAGGGACACGATAATGCAGAGCCGTCTCGATACCAGCCCGATTTCCAACTGGTGGTGGACCATCGACCGCTGGTTCCTTGCCGCGTTCCTGTCGCTGCTTGGCCTTGGCATCGTTCTGTCCTTTGCCGCCAGCCCGGCGGTGGCGGAGCGCATCGGCCTCGATTCATTCCATTTCGCCACCCGCCAGATCATCTTCAGCATTCCCGCACTTGGGGTGATGCTTGCCGTGTCGTTCCTGAATGCCCGCCAGATCAGGCGTCTGGCGCTCGGCATATTGTGTCTGATGCTGGTGATGATGGTGGCGGTGCTTTACATAGGCGTCGAGGTGAAGGGCGCAAGGCGCTGGCTCTCCTTCGCCGGCATGTCGATCCAGCCGTCTGAATTTCTCAAGCCCGCCTTCGTGGTTATCTGCGCGTGGCTGTTCGCCGAGCACAAGCGCCAGCCGGAAATCCCCGGCAATCTGTTCGCCATGATCCTGCTCGGCCTCGTTCTGGCGCTGCTTCTGGCGCAGCCTGACATGGGGCAGACGCTGCTGGTGGTCGGCACATGGGGCGTGATGTTCTTCATGGCCGGCCTGTCGTGGGTGTGGATCATCGCGCTTGGCGGCCTTGGCGTTGCCGGCCTGTTCGCCGCCTATGAAATCTTCCCGCACGTTGCCGGCCGTATCGATCGCTTCCTGACCGGGGAGGGCGACACATTTCAGGTCGATATGGGTCATGAAGCGCTGGTCAATGGCGGCTGGCTGGGGCTGGGGCCGGGCGAGGGCACCATCAAGCGCCTCATTCCCGACAGCCATGCGGACTTCGTGTTCGCCGTCGCCGGCGAGGAATTCGGCCTGATCACCTGCATGGTGATCGCCGCCATCTTCGCTTTCATCGTGCTGCGCGGCCTTTCGGTGTCGCTGAAGGAGCATGATGACTTCACCCGCTACGCAATCGGCGGGCTGGTGACGGTGTTCGGCCTGCAGTCGGTCATCAATATGTGCGTGAACCTGCAGCTGATGCCGGCCAAGGGCATGACGCTGCCCTTCATCTCCTATGGAGGCTCCTCGCAGATAGCCATCGCCGTTTCCATGGGCATGGTGCTGGCGCTGACCCGGCGCAAGCCGCAGAAGCGCAAGCCGCTCGCCTATGGCTTCTCCAGCTCGATCCTGCCGGCGGAATAATGTCAAAGGGCACCATTCTTCTGGCTGCCGGGGGCACCGGCGGCCATCTGTTTCCGGCCGAGGCGCTGGCGCATGAGCTGAAGGCGCGTGGCTGGCAGGTGCATCTGGCGACCGACGACCGCGCCCAGCGTTTTGCCGGGCAGTTTCCGGCCGATGCCATTCATCCGATTCCCTCCGCCACCATCGGTTCCAAAAATCCGCTGGCGCTGGCGAAGACGTTTTTCAAGCTGTGGCGCGGCGTGCGCGTCGCTTCCGGGGTGATCGCGCGGGTGAAGCCGGCGGCGGTCGTCGGCTTCGGCGGCTATCCGACCCTGCCGCCGCTCTATGCAGCGACGCGGCGCGGCCGGCCGACGCTGATCCATGAGCAGAACGCGGTGATGGGCCGCGCCAACCGGGCGCTGGCGGCGCGGGTGACGGCGATTGCCGGGGGCTTCCTGCCGGAGGACGCCAGTGCTGCCGGGCGTAAGACGATCACCACCGGAAATCCGGTGCGGCCAGCCGTCATCGAGGCGGCGAAGGTGCCTTATAGCGTGCCGGGCGAGAATGAGCCGTTCCATCTGCTGGTGTTCGGCGGAAGCCAGGGCGCGCAGTTCTTTTCCGATGCCATTCCGGCTGCTGTCGCGCTGCTGCCCGAGCCTCTGCGCAAACGCCTCGTCGTGACCCAGCAGGCGCGCAAGGACGATGCGGAGCGGGTGGCGCAGGCTTATGCCGAACTCGGCGTGCCGGCCGACATCGCGCCCTTCTTCACCGACATGGCCGAGCGCATGACGCGGGCGCATCTCGTCATTTCGCGCTCGGGCGCTTCCACTGTCTCGGAAGTCGCGGTGATCGGCAGGCCGGCTTTGCTGGTGCCTTATCCCTATGCACTCGATCACGATCAGGCGGCCAATGCAGCGGCCCTTGCAGGTGCTGGCGGCGCGGAGGTGCATCCGCAATCCTCGCTCGATGCCGGGCGTCTGGCGGAGCTGATCGGCGGGCTGATGAGCGAGCCGGAACGGCTGAAGGCAATGGCTGCGGCAGCGCGTTCGGCTGGCCGTCCGAATGCCGCAACCTTGCTCGCCGATCTGACAGAGGCTATTGCGTCGGGCAAATCACCCGACGCGTTCAGGAAGGAAATTCAAGCATGAAGATGCCGCAGACGATTGGCCTCGTGCATTTCATCGGCATAGGCGGCATCGGCATGAGCGGCATAGCCGAAGCGCTGCACAATCTCGGCTATCACGTGCAGGGCTCCGACCAGAACGACAGCGCCAATGTCCAGCGCCTGCGCGAGAAGGGCATCGAGTGCTTCGTCGGGCACCGCGCTGAAAACCTTGGAGAGGCCGAGGTGGTCGTGGTTTCGACCGCGATCCGCAACAGCAATCCCGAGATTGTGGCGGCGCGTGAGAAGCTGCTGCCGGTTGTGCGCCGGGCCGAGATGCTGGCCGAGCTGATGCGCTTCCGCAATGCCATCGCCATCGGCGGCACGCATGGCAAGACGACGACCACCTCCATGGTGGCGACGCTCCTGGAAGCCGGCGGGCTCGATCCGACCGTCATCAATGGCGGCATCATCAACGCCTATGGCACCAATGCGCGCATGGGCGACGGCGAATGGATGGTGGTGGAGGCCGACGAGAGCGACGGCACCTTCCTCAAGCTGCCGGCCGACATCGCCGTCATCACCAATATCGATCCCGAGCATCTCGACCACTATGGCAGCTTCGACAAGGTGCGCGATGCCTTCCGCCAGTTCGTCGAGAACGTGCCGTTCTACGGCTTCGGCGTGATGTGCATCGATCATCCGGAAGTGCAGGCGCTGGTCAGCCGCATTGGCGACCGTCGCGTCATCACCTATGGCGAGAACGCGCAGGCCGATGTGCGCTTCACCAACCATCGCATGGACGGCGCGGTGTCGGTGTTCGATGTCGCCATCCGCAACCGCAAGAGCGGCGAGCAGCTCGTGATCAGTGACCTTCGCCTGCCGATGCCCGGCCGCCACAATGTTTCAAACGCCACGGCGGCGATTGCCGTTGCCCATGAGCTTGGCCTGACTGCTGAAGCGATCCGGAAGGGCCTGTCGTCGTTCGGCGGCGTGAAGCGGCGCTTTACCCATACGGGTTCGTGGAACGGCGTCGAGATTTTCGACGATTACGGCCACCATCCGGTGGAGATCAAGGCGGTGCTGAAGGCGGCGCGCGACGCCACGCAGGGGCGTGTCATTGCCATTGCCCAGCCGCACCGTTTCACGCGCCTGCGCGATCTGTTCGACGATTTCGCAGTGTGCTTCAACGATGCCGACACGGTCATGGTGGCGCCCGTCTATGCGGCGGGCGAGGATGCGATCGATGGCGTTTCCAGCGAGGCGCTGGTGTCGAAGATGCGCGCGGGCGGCCATCGCGATGCCCGCCATATCGCCGATGCGGCAGCCGTGGCGCCCCTGGTGCGCGAACTGGCGAAGCCGGGCGATTTCGTCGTGTTTCTCGGTGCCGGCAACATCACGCAATGGGCCTATGCTCTGCCGCGCGAACTGAGCGGGGACGCAAAATGAGCAGGGGCCAGGCACTTCTCGACAGTCTGGGCGACCGGCTTTCGGGCCTGCGTGGCCGCATGACCCCCGACGCCGGCATGGACAAGGTTACATGGTTCCGCGCCGGCGGACCGGCTGACGCCCTGTTCCAGCCGGCCGACGAGGAAGACCTGGCTGCTTTCCTGAAGGCGGTGCCGGAAGAGGTTCCGGTGATGGTGGTTGGCGTCGGCTCGAACCTGCTGGTGCGCGATGGCGGGCTTGCAGGCTTCGTGGTCCGGCTTTCGGCCAAGGGTTTCGGCGACGTCGAGACGATGTCGCCGACACGCCTGCGCATCGGTACGGCACTGCCCGACAAGCGGGCAGCGGCAGCTGCGCTGGAAGCCGGCATCGGCGGTTTTCATTTCTATCACGGCATTCCCGGCGCCATCGGCGGGGCGCTGCGCATGAACGCCGGCGCCAATGGCGTCGAGACGCGCGAGCGCGTGGTGGAGGTAAGGGCGCTCGACCGCAAGGGCGAGGTCCATATGCTTTCAAATGCCGACATGGGCTATGCCTACCGGCATTGCTCGGCCCCGAAAGATCTGATCTTCACCTCCGTCGTCATGGAAGGCTATGCCGAGGACAAGGATGTGATCCGCGCGGCGATGGACGAGGTGCAGCATCATCGCGAGACGGTGCAGCCGATCCGCGAAAAGACCGGCGGTTCCACCTTCAAGAATCCCGAAGGCACTTCGGCCTGGAAGGAAATCGACAAGGCGGGATGCCGCGGCCTGATGATCGGCGGGGCGCAGATGTCGCCCATGCACTGCAACTTCATGATCAACACCGGGCTGGCCACCGGTTACGACCTCGAAACGCTCGGTGAGACGGTGCGCGCGCGCGTTCTGGAAAATTCCGGCATATGCCTGCACTGGGAAATTCGCCGTCTGGGTGCATTCCGTCCTGGGCAGGAAGTTCAGGAGTTCCTCGGACAGTTGCTCTGAGGACTCACAAGGGTAAATTTTCATTCAAATTTGATGAAATTGAATCTCTTGGAATCCTAAGGGCTTGTCACGGAATCAACTCTCTGATTCTTTGGCCTTAAGCGTTTCCTGATTTGAGTCGTTCGGCGCGTAGGTCGCGATCCCCGGTGGGTCGCGGTGCGGGCTCGGATTCTGAGTCGGGAAACAGAGATGGAAGCCCGCCGAGGGGATGACGGGATATGACCAAAAAGCACGTTGCTGTTCTGATGGGGGGATTCTCGTCCGAGAGGCCGGTTTCCATTTCGTCGGGCAATGCGTGCGCCGATGCGCTTGAGGCGGAAGGCTACAGGGTCACGCGTGTCGATGTGGGTCGCGATGTCGGTGCGGTGCTGGCTGAACTGAAGCCGGATGTCGCCTTCAATGCGCTGCACGGCCCTTATGGCGAGGATGGCCTCATTCAGGGTGTGCTTGAATATCTGGAGATCCCTTACACCCACTCCGGCGTGCTGGCTTCCGCTCTGGCGATGAACAAGGAGCAGGCCAAGAGGGTTGCCCGTGCCGCCGGTATTCCGGTAGCGGAATCAAAGGTCATCAATCGCTTTGATATTGGTGGCGAGCATCCGATGGTGCCGCCCTATGTGGTGAAGCCGGTGGCTGAGGGTTCCAGTTTCGGTGTGGTGATTGTCAGGGAGGATCAGTCGCATCCGCCGCAGATCGTCTCGTCGCCCGAATGGAATTACGGCGAGGCTGTCATGGTCGAGCGCTATGTGTATGGCCGGGAGCTGACCTGCGCTGTGATGGGCGATGTGGCGCTTGGGGTGTGTGAAATCATTCCGACCGGCCACGCCTTCTACGATTATGATTCCAAATATGTGCCCGGCGGCTCAAAACACGAAACTCCGGCAAAAATTTCACCGAATATTTACCAAAAAATACAGACACTGGCGCTTAAGGCTCATCAAGCAATCGGCTGCCGGGGCGTGTCCCGGTCTGACTTTCGTTACGACGATCGCCATTCCGAAAATGGAGAGATCGTCTGGCTGGAGGTTAACACTCAGCCGGGCATGACGCCGACGTCTCTGGTGCCTGAGATCGCCGCGCACGCAGGGCATTCGTTCGGCGATCTGTTGAGTTGGATGGTGGAGGACGCTTCGTGTCTTCGTTGAGGTCGGGACGGATGGTTGAGGGAAGGCTGGCGGGCCTGTCGCCGCTCGCTCGTCCCGTGTTGCCGCGCTGGCTGCGCCGTCCTCTGCGCGTGTTTTCGAGGCTGGGCGAGGGTGCCTATACGGTGCCGCGCTTTGCCGCTACGATCCTTTCCGTTGCGCTGCTGTCGTCCAGCGCGACCTATGGCGCCTATATCGGCGGCCAGCTTGATGATTTCGTGCAGGGCGTGACCGCCCGCACCGGTTTTGCCGTCGATCAGATCAGGGTTGTGGGCAATCAGCATACGTCGGAAATCGATATTCTCGACCGCCTCGACCTCAATGGCTGGACTGCGCTGGTGGGTCTCGATGTGATCGATGCGCGCGAGCGCATCTCCGCTCTGCCATGGGTTCAGCATGCGACCGTTCGCAAGGTGTATCCGAACACGCTGGAAGTGCGGATCGATGAGCGTGAGCCATTCGCGATCTGGCAGCAGGGCCAGTCGCTGAGCGTCATCGAAAAATCGGGACGGGTGATTGCGCCATTCACCGGCGGACGTCTGGCGGCGCTGCCGCTGATCGTCGGCATGGGCGCGCCTGAGAACGCTCCGTCGCTGGTTGCGCGGATCGCGCAGGTTCCCGAACTGGCTGGTCGTGTGAAGGGCTATGTGCGCATCGGCGAGCGCCGCTGGGATCTCTATCTCGACAATGGTGTGAAGGTTAAGCTTCCCGAGCTTGATGTCGACACTGCGCTTGAACGGCTTGCCCTGATGGATCGCGAGCAGGGTCTGCTCGGACGCGATATCGTGGCGGTCGATCTGCGCATCTCCGACAGGGTTGCTCTCGAGCTTTCTCCGGATGCTTCCAGCGCGCGTCTGGCGGCACTGAAAGGTGCCAAGGGCGGCGCGCGCAAGGCGGGGAGCAGCATATGAACTGGCTGCGTAAAAATGGCGATGCTTCGTCGCGGCGTTCAGGCATCCTGACTGTTCTCGATGTCGGCTCCAGCAAGGTCTGCTGCGTCGTCGCGAAGCTGAAGCCTTGCGAGGATGGCAATCTGCTGCGTGGGCGCACCCACCGCATTCAGGTCATCGGCATCGGTCATCAGAAGTCGCAGGGCATGAAGTCCGGCGTGGTCATCGATCTGGAGCGTGCCGAGCATGCCATCCGGCTCGCCGTGGATTCGGCCGAGCGCATGGCGGGGCTGACGGTCGACTCGCTGATCGTGAACATGACCGCAGGTCGCCTGAAGAGCGATATCTTCTCCGCCACCGTCAATCTCGGCGGTCATGAGGTGGACGAAAGCGACATCAAGCGCGTGCTGGCCGCCGGCGCGCGGCAGGCGCTGAGATCCGAGCGCGAAGTTGTGCATTCGCTGCCCGTCGGCTTCTCGCTGGACGCGGAACGCGGCGTGCGCGATCCGCGCGGCATGGTCGGCGACACGCTGGGCGTGGACATGCATGTGCTGACCGGCGATGCAGCGCCCCTGCGCAACATCGAGCTGGCCATCAACCGTTCGCATCTTTCGGTCGAGCGCATGGTGGCGACGCCTTATGCAAGCGGCCTTGCCGCGCTGGTGGACGACGAGCTGGAAATGGGCGCGGCGTGCATCGACATGGGCGGCGGCACCACCACCATCTCGATCTTCTCGGAAGGCAATTTCGTGCATGGCGACGCCATTCCGGTCGGCGGCAACCATGTGACGCTGGATCTGGCCAAGGGCCTTTCCACCACCATCGAGGCGGCGGAGCGGCTCAAGGTCATGCACGGTTCGGCGCTGCCCGGCAGTGCCGACGACCGCGATCTGGTCACCATTCATCCGATCGGCGACGACCATGGTGCGCCCATGCAGATTCCGCGCTCGGTGATGACGCGCATCATCCGCGCGCGGGTCGAGGAAACGCTCGAAATGCTGCGCGACCGCATCAGCAAATCAGGCTATGGCAGCGCCATCGGCAAGCGAATCGTTTTGACGGGTGGAGCCAGCCAGCTGGCGGGCCTCCCGGAAGCGGCGCGCCGCATTCTTGGACGGAATGTGCGCGCCGGGCGCCCTCTGGGCGTTGCGGGGCTGCCGGAGGCAGCCAAGGGGCCGGCATTCTCCACCGTGGTTGGACTTCTGATCTATCCGCAGGTGGCGAATTTCGAAAGCCGTCCGTCGAAGGGGATTGCCGGTTTCAAGATGACCGGCACCGACGGGCGCCTGTATCGCGTAAGTCAGTGGTTGAGAGACAGTTTCTAGAGTTTGACGGGGACAGCCCCATACACGGCCGCTACGGCGAAGCGGCGGGAAAGGCAAAAGGACGAGGACAATGGCAATCAATCTTCAAAAGCCGGACATCACCGAGCTGAAGCCCCGCATCACCGTGTTTGGTGTCGGCGGCGGCGGCGGCAATGCTGTCAACAACATGATCACCTCAGGCCTGCGCGGCGTCGAGTTCGTGGTGGCGAACACCGATGCTCAGGCGCTGACCATGTCGAAGGCCGAGCGTCTCATTCAGCTGGGCGCGCATGTCACCGAAGGTCTGGGCGCGGGCTCGCAGCCCGAGGTCGGTCGCGCTGCCGCTGAAGAGTGCATCGACGAGATCAACGACCATCTGTCCCACACGCATATGTGCTTCGTCACCGCCGGCATGGGCGGCGGCACCGGCACGGGTGCGGCCCCCGTCGTCGCCCGCGCTGCCCGCGAAAAGGGCATCCTGACGGTCGGCGTCGTCACCAAGCCGTTCCACTTCGAGGGTCAGCGCCGCATGAAGACGGCAGACCTCGGCATCGAGGAGCTGCAGAAGTCCGTCGACACGCTGATCGTCATTCCGAACCAGAACCTGTTCCGTCTGGCCAATGACAAGACCACCTTCGCCGATGCCTTCGCCATGGCTGACCAGGTGCTCTACTCGGGCGTTGCCTGCATCACCGATCTGATGGTCAAGGAAGGCCTGATCAACCTCGACTTCGCCGACGTTCGCTCGGTGATGCGCGAGATGGGCAAAGCCATGATGGGCACTGGCGAGGCTTCCGGCGAGGGCCGCGCGATGGCTGCTGCCGAGGCGGCAATTGCCAACCCGCTGCTCGACGAGACCTCCATGCGCGGCGCCAAGGGCCTGCTGATCTCGATCACCGGCGGCAGGGATCTGACCCTGTTCGAGGTGGACGAGGCCGCAACCCGCATCCGCGAGGAAGTCGATCAGGACGCCAACATCATCCTGGGCGCCACTTTCGACGAAGAGCTGGAAGGCGTCATCCGCGTGTCGGTCGTCGCCACCGGCATCGACAAGTCGGCCGAGGACATTGCTGCGGCTCCGATCGCCATTCGTCCGGCGCAGCCGCCGAAGCCGGTCATTCGCCCCGCTGCCGAGGCCCGTCCTGTCCAGCCCGCGCCGCAGCCGGCTCCTGTTCAGGAACCGCGTGCTGCCGATCCGGTTGCCGAAGCATTCCAGATGGCCGAGCAGAACGCCGCAGCCCTGTCTCACAATGCCGGGTCCCACAATGCGGGTCAGAGTGCGGATGGCTTTCGCCCCCAAAGCCAGCTCTTCCAGCAGCCACAGCCCCACCAGCCTGTTCAGCCATTCCAGCAGCCGGTCGTGACCCAGCAGGCAGCCCTGCAGATGCAGCCTGCGCCGCAGCCTGCTCCGCAGCCGCGCGAGATGCACCATCAGCCCGCTCCGCAGCGCATGCCGCGGGTTGAGGATTTCCCGCCGGTCGTGCGTGCGGAAGTGGAAGCGAAGAAGAACCCGGTTGACCATGAAGAGCGTGGGCCGATGGGTCTCCTGAAGCGCCTGACCAATGGTCTGACGCGCCGCGAGGAGGAGCCTGCTGCCCGTCTGCAGCCGGCACAGCCGCGCGAGCCGAAGCTGCGTCAGGCGGCTCCGGAAGTGCGCCGGGCGCCGAGCCATGATTCGCAGCTCTACGCGCCGCGCCGTGGCCAGCTCGACGATCAGGGTCGCCTTGTCGCCCAGCCGCGTGCTGCGCATGATGACGACCAGCTGGAGATTCCGGCCTTCCTGCGCCGTCAGGCCAACTGACCGCCGCAACATCGCCATGATTTCAAAGGGGCAGCCGGGAAACGGGCTGCCCCTTTCTGCTGTTTTCTTTCCTGTTGATGTCCCGCAAAAACAGGCATTTATCGCGCATCTGCGGATGACGCTGGCTGTTACATGGGGTAAAAAAGCGTGATTTGGATGAAGTGGGGCGCGTCACTATCTTCGCCGGCAGCATAGTTTGCGCGGCCTGCAGGTTGGGGGAATTGCCTTCTTGCCGTATCTGAAACGCCGTTGACCGGTAGTTGGAAGCCAACGGAACGAGCGGGCATACGGGGATCGTTTTGAACGATTATCAGACCACCATAAAATCGCGCGTGACCCTTGCAGGCACAGGCGTTCACAGCGGCAAGCCGGTTTCGGTGACGTTCGCTCCCTCCGATCCCGACACGGGCATCATCTTCCATTTTGTCGACGGGCGCGAGCCCGGCAAGGAGTTGCGCGCTCTGGTTTCCGAGGTCGGCGCGACCGACCTCTCCACCATGATCGGCAACCCCGACGGCGCGCATGTCGCGACCGTCGAGCATCTGATGGCGGCTGTTCTCGGCGTGGGCCTCGACAACCTCGTCATCGAGGTGGAAGGCAATGAAGTTCCCATTCTCGACGGCAGTGCCGCGGTGTTCGTGGAAGCCATCGACCGGATCGGAATCGAGACCCAGGCCGTGAAGCGCCGCTTCATCCGCGTACTCAGGGACGTCCGCATCGAGAACGGGGCGTCATGGGCGGAATTCCGCCCTCACACGGGAACGCGCTTCGAGGTCGAGATCGATTTCGAGAGCCCGGCCATTGGCCGCCAGCAGTTCGCGATCGATCTGAACGGCGAATCGTTTCGCAACGAAGTGGCGCGGGCGCGCACCTTCGGTTTCCTCAAGGATGTCGAGCGCCTGTGGGCCGCCGGCTATGCGCTTGGCTCTTCGCTGGAGAATTCCGTGGTCATCGGCCACGACAACCGCGTCATCAACATGGGCGGCCTGCGCTATCCCGATGAGTTCGTGCGTCACAAGACGCTGGATGCCATGGGCGATCTGGCGCTGGCCGGCGCGCGCTTCATCGGCTGCTTCCGCTCCTATCGCGGTGGGCACAGGCTGAACGCGGCCGCTCTGCGACGGCTGCTTTCGGACCGCAGCGCCTATGAGATCGTCGAAACCACGCGGTATGAACGCGGCCGTATCGCGGAGATCAGCGCCGTCAGCGGCCCGGTTTTCGCGCCCTGGATGATCTGAGCGCTTGAGCGGTTCCGATACCAGATCTTTTCACGAAGGTATTTTTCCCGCATATGCCGGGAAGAGCGACGCTTGCCACAAAAATGTGCGATTGGCGGCGGATAGCGTTGCCGCGCGTGGCTGTTATGGTCTATGGCTGCACGCTGACCGAGGAAACGGTGCCGAAAGGGCGAATCCCAATCATGATGTTCACACGGGCTGATCGATCGATGGCACCAGCGAAGGGTCCCCTGGGGTGGGTTGTCCTGGCTTTGTCGGTTGCCGTCGCGCCGATGGTTCTTGCCGGCTGCTCGGCCTCGGGCAAGGATCTCGACCTTTCGACCTATGTGGAGCAGACCGAACCTGCGGACGTGCTCTACAATCAGGGCCTCGCCAACCTCAATGCCGGACGCCTCGGCGAAGCCGCCAAGAAATTCGCCGCCGTCGACCGCCAGCATCCCTATTCGGAATATGCCCGCAAGGCGATGGTGATGGGCGCCTTCACCAATTACCGGCAGGGTAAGTATGACGACGCCATCCAGATGTCGCAGAGATACCTCAATCTCTACCCGACGTCAGAGGACGCCGATTATGCCGTCTATATCGCCGGCCTGAGCTATTTCCGCCAGATCCGCGACGTGACACAGGATCAGAAGGAAGCGCGCCAGACCGTGCAGACCATGCAGGAACTGGTCAACCGCTGGCCCGATTCACAATATGCGGAAGATGCCCGCACCAAGATCCGCTTCGCCAACGACCAGCTCGCCGGCAAGGAGATGCAGGTCGGCCGCTATTATCTGGAGCGGCGCGAATATCTGGCATCGATCAAGCGCTTCCGCACCGTGGTCGAGCAGTATTCCAACACCCGTCATATCGAAGAGGCGCTGGCGCGTCTGGTCGAGGCCTATTATGCGATGGGCCTGACCGACGAGGCGCAGACCGCAGCCGCTGTTCTCGGCCAGAACTATCCGAGCAGCCAGTGGTACAAGGATTCCTACAAGCTGCTGCAGAGCGGCGGGCTGACACCGCGTGAGAATGCCGGCTCGTGGATATCCAAGGCCGGGAAGCTGATTACCGGCTGAAGGCTGCCATGCTCTCCAGACTGTCGATCCGCGATATCGTTCTGATCGAGAAGCTGGACATAGACTTTGCTTGCGGTCTCTCCGTGCTGACGGGCGAGACTGGTGCCGGCAAGTCGATCCTGCTCGATTCGCTTTCCCTTGCGCTCGGCGCGCGCGGCGATGCCTCGCTGGTGCGCCATGGTGCCGCGCAGGGTCAGGTGACGGCGGTGTTCGACGTTCCGCGCAACCATCCCGCGCGCGACATTCTTTCCGAAAATGCCATAGACGATGATGGCGACATCATCCTGCGCCGTATCCAGACGGCGGACGGGCGCACGCGCGTCTTCGTCAACGATCAGCCGGCCAGCGTGGCGCTGATGCGCACCATCGGCCATGCGCTGGTGGAAATCCACGGCCAGCACGACGAGCGCGCGCTGGTCGACGCCAGCGCCCATCGTGAAGTGCTCGACGCCTTTGGTGGCCATGCCAGCGCCGTGCGCGAGACGGCGGAAGCCTGGCGCGTGTGGCGCGGTGCCGAGCAGGAGCTTTCGCGGCACAAGGCGCGCGTGGAGGCGGCTGCCCGCGAGGCGGATTATCTGAGGGCCGCCGTCGCCGAACTCGTGCAGCTTGATCCGCAGCCCGGCGAGGAAAGCGAGCTGGCAGCCCTGCGCACGGATATGATGCGCGCGGAAAAGATCGCTTCCGAGATCAGTGATGCGCAGGACGTTCTGTCCGGTCCGTCCTCGCCCCTGCCGCAACTGGCAAGCCTGCTGCGCCGCCTGCAACGCAAGGCGGCGGAGGTTCCGGGTCTGCTCGACGATGTGGTGACGTCGCTGGATGAGGCGATGCTTTCCCTCGATGCCGCGCAATCCGGGGTCGAGGCGGCCCTGCGCGCCACGGAATACGATCCGCAGCGGCTGGAGCAGGCCGAGGAGCGGCTGTTCGCGCTCAGGGCAGCGGGGCGCAAGCACAATGTGCAGGTCGATGATCTGGCCCGGCTGCGTGACACAATGTCTGCTGATCTGGCGGACCTCGATGCCGGCGAAGAGCGGCTGGGGGTTCTGGTGCAGCAGGCGAAGCAGGCGCGCGACCTTTATGATCAGAGCGCTGCGCACCTTTCCGATCTTCGACAGGCCGCTGCCAGAGGGCTGCGCGACGCGGTGATGGCCGAACTGCCCGAGCTTAAGTTGGAACGGGCCGAATTCATCGTGGAAATGTCGAGCGAGCCCGACAATCGCATGGAAGAGGGCATCGACCAGATCGAGTTCTGGGTACGCACCAACCCCGGCACGCGCCCCGGCCCGATGATGAAGGTGGCCTCGGGCGGCGAGCTGTCGCGCTTCCTTCTGGCGCTCAAGGTGGCGCTGGCAGATCGTGGTTCCGCGCCGACGCTGGTGTTCGACGAAATCGACACGGGCGTGGGCGGTGCGGTGGCCGATGCCATCGGCCAGCGTCTTGCCCGGTTGGCGAAGGGCGGCGTGCAGGTGCTTTCCGTCACCCATGCCCCGCAGGTCGCGGCGCGCGCCTCCACCCATTTCCTGATCTCCAAGTCGGGTGGAGCGGACCGTGTCGCCACCGGCATCGTCGCCATGGACATCGATGCCCGGCAGGAGGAGATCGCCCGCATGCTGGCCGGTGCGACCATCACCGACGAGGCGAGGGCGGCGGCGGAGCGGCTTCTGCGCGAGAACACGGCGGCGGCGATCTGAATTATTGAACCGATAACGGAACAACCAAAACCGGAGTCCACTTTCCGGTCGGATGCTCCGGGCCGAACCTGTCTGTCCACAACTGACAAGATGATTCAGGAGAGAGGCGCATGCGCCTGTTTCCGTTCGGCTTTGCGCGCGCTACATACATCATCTTCGCGCAGGTCAACCTGCCGCCCATGAGAGATTCCGCCATGTCCGAGAAACCCGTCGATCTGCTTACCGAGAGCGAGGCCGCTGCCGAGCTGGAACGGCTGGCGAAGGAGATCGCCGGGCACGACAGGCGCTATTACGCGGAAGACGCGCCGACGGTTTCCGATGCCGACTATGATGCGCTGCGCATCCGCAATGCCAGCATTGAGGCGCGCTTTCCCGAGCTGGTGCGCGAGGATTCGCCCTCGCTGAAGGTCGGCACCGCGCCTTCCGGCGTGTTCGGCAAAGTGGTCCATGCCGTGCCGATGCTGTCGCTCGACAATGTGTTTTCGGATGAGGACGTGCGCGATTTCGTGACCAGCGTGCGGCGCTTCCTGGCCCTTCCGGCGGATCGTGAACTGGTGTTCACCGCCGAGCCCAAGATCGACGGGCTTTCGATGTCGCTGCGCTATGAGAACCGGCGGCTGGTGACGGCGGCGACGCGCGGCGACGGCACCACCGGCGAGAATGTGACGGCCAATATCCGCACCATCGCCGAGATTCCCGAAACGCTGCCGGCGGATGCGCCTGAGGTGGTGGAGGTGCGCGGCGAAGTCTATATGCGCCGTGACGATTTCTTCGCGCTCAACCAGCGCATGGCCGAAACCGGCCGCGTCTTCGCCAATCCGCGCAATTCCGCCGCCGGCAGCCTGCGCCAGCTCGACCCGGAGGTGACGCGCCAGCGCCCGTTGCGCTTCTTCGCCTATGCATGGGGGGATGCCTCCGCGCCGCTTGGCGAAACGCAATATGAAGTCGTGAAGCGCTTTGGCGAGTGGGGCTTTCAGGTCAACAGCCTGATGACGCGCTGCGATACGGTCGAGGCGATGCTGGAGCATTACCACCGCATCGAGGCGGAACGCGCTGAAATCCCCTATGACATCGACGGTGTCGTCTACAAGGTCGACCGGCTCGATCTTCAGGAGCGGCTGGGCTTCCGCTCGCGCAGCCCGCGCTGGGCGACCGCGCACAAGTTTGCCGCCGAGAAAGCGATGACGGTGCTGAACGGCATCGACATTCAGGTCGGCCGCACGGGCGCGATGACGCCGGTGGCGCGGCTGGAGCCGGTGACGGTGGGCGGCGTGGTCGTCACCAATGCTACCATGCACAACGAGGATTACATCCGGGGCATCGGCAACAGTGGCCAGCCGATCCGCGAGGGCCGCGACATTCGCATCGGCGATACGGTGATCATCCAGCGGGCCGGCGACGTCATTCCGCAGATCGTCGACGTGGTGCTGGAGAAGCGTCCAGCCGATGCGGTTCCTTATGAGTTCCCGCACACATGCCCCGCCTGCGGCAGCCATGCCGTGCGCGAGGAAGGGGAGGTGGTACGCCGTTGCACCGGCGGCCTGATCTGCCCTGCGCAGGCAGTGGAGCGCCTGCGCCATTTCGTGTCGCGCAACGCCTTCGACATCGAGGGGCTGGGCGAAAAGCAGATCGAGTTCTTCTTCCAGTCGGATGATCCGGCCCTTCAGGTGCGTTCGCCCGCCGATATTTTCACGCTGAAGGAGCGCCAGCGCGATTCGCTGACCAAGCTGGAAAATGTCGACGGTTTTGGCGCCGTTTCGGTGAAGAAGCTGTTCGCGGCCATAGATGAGCGCCGGCGGGTGGAGTTTTCCCGCTTCCTGTTCGCGCTGGGCATCCGCCATGTGGGCGAGACCAATGCGAAGCGCTTCGCCCGCCATTTCCTGTCATTCGAGGCGTTCCGCAAGCTGGCCGAGGAAGCTGTGATGCCCGAGGGCAAGGGCGATCCCGGCAATGCCGCCTGGCAGGAACTGAACAACATCAACGGCATCGGCTCCATCGTTGCCGGTGCGGTGGTTGAGTTCTTCAACGAGGATCACAACCGGCAGGTGCTCGACGCGCTTCTGAAAGAGGTGACGCCGGTGGACGAGGAGCCGGTCGGCACGACGGATTCGCCGGTTGCCGGCAAGACGGTTGTGTTCACCGGAGCGCTGGAGAAGATGTCGCGCGACGAGGCCAAGGCGATGGCCGAAAAGCTTGGCGCCAAGGTTGCGGGTTCCGTGTCGAAGAAAACCGATCTGGTGGTAGCCGGGCCGGGTGCCGGCTCCAAGCTCAAGCAGGCATCGGAACTCGGCATCGAAGTGATCGACGAGGATGCGTGGTTCGCACGTGTGGGCAAGGAATAATATTCCCGCCCGTCATCCAGTTTTGCTGATCTGCTGGCTCAAGCGAATTCATGTGACAGCACGCGGCTGGCTAAATAGATAGAATCTTTTTCCGGGAGAGGTCCATGGCAGGACAGGCGGCAGGCGAACGCTCGATTGTGAGCGAATATCTGTACGGCGTACGCTTCGGGCTTCCGGTCTGTATCGCGGTGTCGCCCTTCGGCTTGCTGTTCGGGGCGCTTGCCGTGGAAAATGGCCTTTCGGTTTTCGAAGCATTCTTCATGAGTGCCGGCGTTTTCGGCGGGGCCAGCCAGATGGTCGGTATCGAGCTGTTTGGCCAGAAGGTTGCGCCATGGCTGATCGCTTTCTCCATTTTTGCCGTGAATTTTCGTCATGTGCTGTATTCGGCGGCCTTCGGTCGCCACATGGCCGGCTGGCCGCGCACTCAGCAGGCCATCGCCTTTTTCCTGCTGACCGACGCGCAATATGCGCTGGCTGAAAGCCAGATGCACAGAGGGCGCAAGCTCACCTTCGCATGCTATATGGGTGCGGGTTTCACCGGCTATCTGGTCTGGGTCGGGATGTCGGTGCTCGGCGCAATCTTCGGCAGGCTCATTCCCGACACCAGCGCCATCGGCGCGGATTTTCTGCTGCCGATCTATTTCCTCGGCCTGATGATGGATTTCCGCAAGCGGCCGCTCTGGCTGCCGGTGGTGGCGGTCAGCGCCGTGGCTTCGATCATAGCGTTTCGCTTCGTCGGTTCGCCATGGCACGTGTTGCTGGGCGCAATTGCGGGTGTCGCCCTTGCCGCCATCCTGCCGCCGTCGCGCAGCGGCATTGACGTAACGCCGGCACAACCCGTGGAGAATCAGGCATGAGCACCACTTTCTGGGTGATTTTGGCCGGCGGTATCGCCACCTATCTGACGCGCATCGGCGGGCATCTGGTGATTTCGCGGCTGGAACGCATTCCACCGCGCGTCGAGGCAGGCCTCAACGCCGTTCCGGCGGCGGTGCTCACCACGCTGGTGGCGCCTGCCGTGCTGACCGCTGGCCCGGCCGAATGGCTGGCGCTGATCATTGCGGGGCTGGTGGCCTTGCGCGGCGGACTGCTCAGCATGTTCATAGCGGGCGCGGCCGTGCTGCTTCTTGCCCGCCATTTCATGGCCTGAGGTTCAGTCGAGCGGCGCGCAGGCCTGTTCCAGCCACGCCAGCGCTTCACCATCGACCATCGGGCCGATCTCGGACAGCACGCGGGCATGATAGGCGTCGAGCCAGTTGCGTTCTTCGGTTGAAAGCAAATCGGAAACGATCATGCGCCTGTCGAAGGGGGCGAGCGTCAGCGTCTCGAAGCTGTGCATGGCGACGTCGCCGCCTTCGATCTCAGCGGCCTTTTCGACCACAATCAGGTTTTCAAGGCGGATGCCGTAGGCGCCTTCCTTGTAGTAGCCGGGCTCGTTGGAAAGGATCATGCCTTCGCGCAGCTTCTCCATGCCGGTCTTGGCGATGCGCTGCGGTCCCTCATGCACGGCGAGATAGGAGCCGACGCCATGGCCGGTGCCGTGGGCGTAGTCGAGGCCATGCGTCCACAGCGCCATGCGGGCGATGGCATCGATGTCAGCGCCACGTGTACCGGCTGGAAAGCGCAGGACGGAAATGCCGATCATGCCCTTCAGCACCAGCGTGTAGCGCTGGCGCATTTCCTCGGTGGGGGTTCCGATGGGAACGGTGCGGGTGATGTCGGTGGTGCCATCCTGATATTGCGCGCCGGAATCGAGCAGGAACAGCTCGCCGTCACCGAGCTTGCGGTTGGTGGCGTGCGAGACGCGATAGTGAATGACGGCGCCGTTCGGGCCTGAGCCGGAGATGGTCTCGAAGGACACCTCGCGCAGCGGCATCTGCGTTTCCTCGCCCGCCTGCCGGCGGAAATTTTCCAGCGCCTTGACGGCCCTGATCTCGTCAGTCGCGCCCGGCTTCTGGCTATCCAGCCAGCACAGCATGCGCGCAACCGCAGCCCCGTCGCGGCGATGGGCGGCGCGGCTGCCTTCCAGCTCGGCGCTGTTCTTGGTGGCGCGCGGAATGCGGGCCGGATCGGTGGCCGCGACCACCGTGCCGCCATTGGCCTCGATCACCATGCGCAGCTTCTCTGCCGCCAGCACAGGATCGAGCGCGATGCGCGCGCCCTTGCCGGCGAGTTCAGCGATTGCCGGCTCGAAGTCCACGGGCTGGTGCGGTTCGGCAAGCTGGGTGAGATAGGCCTCGACTTCGCGCGAGAATTTCGCCTTGTCCATGAACAACTGGTGCGAGCCGTCCGCCGCCAGAATGGCGAAGCCGAGCGCCAGCGGCGTGTGTGGCACGTCGTTGCCGCGGATATTGAAGGCCCAGGCGATGGAGGAGGGGTCGGTGAGAACGGCATGCGTTGCGCCGTCGGCCTCGATGGCCGCCGCCAGCCGCACCAGCTTGTCCTTCGCCAGTTCGCCGGCGAAGGCGAGGGGCTGGATTTCCACCGGGGTAACGGGCGCTGCCGGCTGGTCCTCCCAGACGGCATCGACCGGGTTCGTTTCCAGCGGCACCAGCTCGACGCCGGCCTTCTTTGCCGCCGCCTTCAGCGTATCGATCTCGCCGGTGGTGTGCAGCCACGGGTCGAAGCCGAGACGGGTGCCGGATTTCAGGTTCGGGCCGATCCATTTCGCCGGCGGATTGTCGACGAGGCTGTCATAGCTGAAAATGGCCGGATCGGTTTCCTTGCGCACCTGCAGGGTGTAGCGGCCATCTACGAAGATGACGGCGCTGTCGGCCAGCACCAATGCCACGCCGGCAGAGCCGGAAAAGCCGGTCAGCCATTTCAGACGGGCAGCGCGCGCCGGCACATATTCGCCCTGATGCTCGTCGGCGCGGGGCACCAGAAAGCCGTCGATGCCGTTTTCGGCCAGCCATGCGCGAAGGGCGGCAACACGCGGCGAGGCAAGCGAGGGATCGCTGGACGAATCGAACGACTGGAACATGTCAGGAATTCCCGGAAATGAAACTTGCCGGAACCTAGCCCTCCCGCGCCATGCTGACAATGCGCCAGCGGGCAGGGCAGGCCTGATCAGGCCGCAGGCTTGAGATGGATGGTGACCCAACCTTCGCGGTGCAGCGTGGTGATGTGGGCAAAGCGCGCAGCCACATAGGCTTCCACCACGGCGTCATGCTGGCGGTCGAGAATGCCGGACAGGACCAGCGAGCCGCCGGGGCGCACATGTGCGGCCATCTGCGGGGCGATTTCGATCAGCGGTCCGGCCAGAATGTTGGCGACGATCAGCGCGAAGGGGCCGCGCTCGGCGAATACCGGATGATCGAACCCCGTCGCCGTCACGGCATCGACATGACCGGCGACGCCGTTGAGCTTCACGTTCTCTGCCGCGACTTCCGTTGCGACCGGATCGATGTCGGTGGCCAGAACCGGGATGGCGGACAGCTTTGCCAGCGCAATCGCCAGAACCGCGCTTCCGGTTCCAAGATCGAGCGCGTTGGCGGGCTGTTCGGAAGCCACCACCTGTTCCAGCATTTCGAGGCAGCCGGCGGTGGTGCCGTGGTGGCCGGTGCCGAAAGCGAGGCCGGCCTCGATCTCGATGGCGATGTCGCCTTCCTGGCGCTGGTCCCGGTCATGCGCGCCATGAACGAAAAAGCGGCCGGCACGCACCGGCTGCAGCCCTTCGAGCGAACGGGTGACCCAGTCGATGTCGGGCAGTTCCTCACGCCCGATTTCGGGATCGGCGGAGAGGGATGACAACACAGCGCGCAGGCGGGTCTCGGCCTGGTCGATGTCGCCATCGGCATAGAGTGAAACCTCGTGGATATCTCGATCCTCATCGATTTCCAGAACGGCAATCGGCCAGCCATCGTCCTCGAAGGCGGTTTCGAGGCTGGCAAAAATGCGCTCGGCCTCGTCCTTCGAGGTGGTGAAGTGGAGGCGCGTCTGGGTCATGAGGTCGGGAACCTGTTGGTGTCAGCTACCGGCGGCCAGGCGCTTCAGCTTTGCCTTGGCCGTATCGGGGCTCTCGCCATAAGCGATGGTGCCGAAAAAGTCACCTTGCGAATTGAGCAGCAGGATCGATGCGGTGTGGTCGAGCGTGTAATCGCCGTCCTCCGTGGGCACCTTCTTCCAGTAGATGCCGAAGGATTTGGCCATATCAAAGACCTTATTGGGCTCGCCGGTGATGCCGATGATCCGGTCGGAGAAGTTGCTGATATAGGTGTTCAGGATCTGGGGCGTGTCGCGCTCGGGATCGACCGACACGAAATAGGCGCGGATGTCCTTGCCCTCGTCGCCCAGCGCGTTCAGCCAGCCGGCGAGCTCGAACAGCGTCGTCGGGCAGACTTCCGGGCAATGGGTGAAACCAAAGAACAGGGCCGTGGGCTGGCCGCGGAAAGCCGCCTCGGTGATCGGCTCGCCCTTCTGGTCAGTAAGCGCGAAAGGCGCGCCGAAGGGTTCTCCGCCGTGGCGCTGATTGTACCAGCTGAAGGTTATGAAACCAATGCCGGCGGCGATGAGGATGAGAAGGCCGACGAGAATCTTGCGCATGGGAGGATAGTCCGCTTTCAGGCGGCGCGGGCCGCATCGGTGAACAGATGAACCAGTTCTGATATTCGGTTCTAATGGTTGGGCGCACACTGTCAAAGTGGGCCCATTGCCGCAAGGTCGAAGCGCTCACATCGTCGTGCTTGCAAAGCCGGTTGCAGCATCCCACGTTGCAGGAAATTCCTGCCGCAGACGGAGACAGACGTGCGCAAGACCATAGCCTGCCTGACAACCGCCGCCGCCATCGCCGCAAGTGCCGGTTCCGCTCATGCCGAGCAGGTCGGCAAGATCGGCGTCGACTGGTTCGGAAACGACATCAAGATCGAAGCCGTGACCGACCCGAAGGTGGAGGGCGTGACCTGCCATCTGGCCTATTTCGACCGTGGCGTCATCGACCGCCTCCAGAAGGGAAACTGGTTCGAGGACCCGTCGAACGCAGCGCTTTCCTGCCAGCAGACCGGACCGATCAGGATCGGCGACATCGACCTCGGCAAGGGCGGCGAAGAGGTGTTTCGCCAGTCGATCAGCCTGATCTGGAAGAAGCAGGTGGTGAAGCGCATCTACGACAAGGCCAATGACACGCTGATCTATCTGGCCCATTCGCAGCAGGTCCAGGACGGCTCGGCCAAGATGGCGATCACCACCATTCCCCTCTATGGCCAGCAGGTGGAGTGGGCGAAGGGCAAGCCGCAATAAGGGGCCGGGCGCGCGAAGGCTTGCCGAAGGGCGGGGGGCGTCGTACAGCCGCCTGATGGACGATCCGCAAAATCCCGAGCCGCGCGAACCGCAGCCGCGCATCCATCCGACGGCCGAACTGAAGGGCTGCCGGCTGGAGCCCTATGTGGCCATCGGCGAGCGGGTGGTGCTGCGCGAGGTGATGGTGGGCGCCTTCACCTATTTCGAGCGCCATTCCGAAGCGATCTACGCGACGCTCGGCAAATTCTGCTCGGTTGCCGCCAACACCCGCATCAATGCGCTGGAACATCCGATCGAGCGGATCACCCAGCACAAGGTCAGCTACCGGCCGAACGAATATTTCCGCTATCTCGGCGTCGACGCTGCTTTTCGCGAGCGCCGGCAGGCAAGGCACGTCACGATCGGCCATGACGTGTGGATCGGACACGGTGCGGTGATCCTGCCTGGCGTGAAAGTGGGCAATGGCGCGGTGATTGGCGCCAACGCCGTGGTGACGCGCGATGTGGAGCCCTATGCGATCATGGCCGGATCGCCGGCGCGGCGGCTGCGCTATCGTTTCGCTCCGGGGATTGCCGCGCGCATTGAACGGCTGGCCTGGTGGGACTGGCCGGCCGGGAAGATCGGGCGTGCGGTTCCCGACATGCAGGCGATGCCGATCGAAGACTTTCTCAGGCGCTGGGAAGATCCGCAGAGCTGACATGGCATCTGCGCCGGTAACCATATCCCTTAACGTAAAACATTAGCGTTAAGATTCGGTTTATAGGTTGTTTCCATGAATACTGGCAATCTATGGTTGTGTTTCTTTCCGAAATTCATATCCTGACATCGGAGGTACTCATCTGAGGCGCAAGTACAAACGGAACAACAGAGGAGAGTGTCATGAACAAGTTCACCGTTATTCTTGCAACCGCAGTCGTTTCTTTCACCGCAGTCAGTGCTCATGCCGGCGGATGGGGTTCCAAAGGCAACAACAACAATTCCAGTGGCGGTCTGATCAATGTGGCGCCGGCCGTGGCGCTCGGCGACATCAAGCTGCTGAATGGCCTTTCCATTCTCAACAAGTCGCCGATCCTGTCTGGCAACAACACCGTGCTCGGCAATGGCATCCTGAGCGGCATCGGGCTCGGCATTCTGGGCGTCGGCGCAGGCTCGGCCAACTCGCCCGTCGGCATCGCCGGCGGTGGCAACAGCTACACCGACAACAGCGGCAACAACTACAACAGCGGCAACGGCAACTCGTCCTATTCCGTGAAGAAGCGCCGCTGATCCAACAAGTCGGATTCCGGATCCGGCAGCGGGCAGGAGGGTTCGCGTCCTTCCTGCCCGCACCGTTTGAAAGCGGCCCAAAATTCTGAATATGCCGCCGCGGTTCAGGCGGGTGAGATGTTCACAGCTATATCTGCGCGCGCAAGCCGAGGAACACGTCTGTCGTGCGCTCGCGAATATCGAGAATGGTCTTGAAGGTTCTGGTGACGTCCACCCGGAAAACGGCGCTGAGGGGCTTGCTGAACGCATAGCTGGCCTCGGCATAGAAGCCGCTGCCGCGTTCCTCGTTTTCCATCAAAAGGTTCTGCTTCACCTCGCGATAGACACCGGCCGACAGGGCAAGCCGTTCCGTGACTTTCCAGCCGAGTTCCGCTTCCGCCCGATGAAGCCATGAGGCGAGCGGGTCGTCGCTGTCTCCGGTTTCGTAGCGTCCGAACCAGCTTCCGCGCAGTTCGAAATCGCGGGGCAGGGGTATTGCGGCTTTCACCTGCCATGCAGGTCTGATCCCGGAATAGATGCCGTGCGCGCCGCGCAGGGATTCCGCGCCCAATGCCAGTCCAACCGTCATTCCCGCTTCAGTGCGCATTTCGAGCTGACCCTGTGCGCCGTAGAGCGCGTAAGACAGGGCCACGGGCGGTGAACCGAGCTTCTCGACCGAGGCAAACAGCGCTGAAAGCGATCCGCCGACGGCAACGGGACCAATCGAGCGCATGACGCGCGCGGCAAGCCTGACCTTGTTGACATCGGGATCGAGCCGCGCCCGCCCGATGATGCCTTCCTCGAAATGCGTGCGGCCTGTCGTCTCGAAAACGTTCGAGACGTCGATGACCAGCGCAGTGGCTTCATCCAGCGCGATGCCGGCCTGCGTCTGTGCCGCAGCAACCTGCTTCAGTGCCCTTGTGCCGATGGCAACAGGGCCGATCTCCAGATGGTCGCCCTTGCTGACTGCCGAATAAGTCAGCGTGCCGCGCAGTTCCAGCCTTGGCGAGATGCGGCGGAAGGCATGCGCCGACACGGCGATGCTGCGATCGTCCTCGATCACGATGCGGTCATGGCGCGTAAGCTGGAACTCGGCCGCGATGCCGGCGTTGGCTTCGTCATCGCCCACATCCTGACGCAGGGATCCTCGCAACAGCGTGTACCAGTCGGCAATCGCGAATTCGCTGTCCAGCGCATTGCTGGTCCAGTGGCGTTCGAGTGAGGCGGAAATTTTCGGGCCCGCCTGATCCGCCAGCGCTGGGCAGGAGAGGCCGAGGGCGGGAAGAGCAAGAGCCAGCGCGGGAAAGGAAACCGTATGGGTCAATTGCCGCCTCCGCTTCGGCCTCTTCACCATCCCGCTTCTCCCGGTTCCGGGACCCCTTCCGCCGTGCGGGGGTGGCGAGGCGGAAGGGGCCGGAGGTTCCGCTGAAGCGGAAGGAGCAGGCATCATTGCCTGCATGGAAACTGTGGCTCAATTGCTATAAGGTGTAATTACTTATTTTTACACCTTATGGTTGTGTAAAGTTGTGCATAGCCACGAGTGCGGAACCGTTCGTCGCCATGGCGGTTGTTTCGTCAAGCGAGGACCCGACATGCTGGAAAAACCCTTCACCAAGGCAGCCAATGCCGTGGCCTATGTCACTGGCATGCCTATGACTTTCATTCTCTGTGTGGCCGTTGTCATCATCTGGGCTGTGAGTGGCCCGTTGTTCGGCTTTTCGGACACATGGCAGCTCATCATCAACACGGGCACGACGATCATCACCTTTCTCATGGTGTTCCTGATCCAGAACACCCAAAACAGGGATGGTGCGGCCATGCAGGCGAAGCTGGATGAGCTTATCCGCATCAGCAAGGCCAACAACCGTTTCATCGGCATCGAGCATCTGACCGAAACCGAGGTCGAGAAGATCCGCAGCGCCTGTGAGCGGGCCGTGAATCGTCCCGGTGGGCGGAGGCGGAATAAGGGGGAGCAGCGGGCCGGAGATTGACCTTTTCGTTCAAGCAGTCATGCTTGCCGGCTACAACAAGGGAACACCGTGGCAGACTGGATTGAAATCCTGCGCAAACAGACCGAAACCGGCCAAAGAATGGCCCGTGAAGTGCCGGGAATTCTTGGCAGCCCGCATGTCACCGAAGCGCAGGTGAGAGCGCTGTTCGACGAACTCGACAAGCAGGCGGAATTCGTCGAGGGCCTGCGCGAGACGCTGGAAAAGTTCGGCCACGACTTTTCCGTGATCGAGGCGGCGGAAAAACTGGAAGAACGCTTCGACGACCTCGCCGCATCCGCCGCCGAAAAGCTCAAGGCGATGCGCAGCCGGACATAGATCGCCTTGCGTCCATTCGGACGCACGAAGGACGATCTAAGTTATTGATAGAGCGTCGGAATAACCGAAAATCGGGTTCCGCTTTTCGGTCCGATTCTCCAGGGTCCAAAACGGGCCGTTGCCGATGCGTCGCGCGTCAGGCCGCGGTGACGAAGCTGTCCAGAACCTTTTTCTGCCCGGCGCGGTCGAAATCGATGGTCAGCTTGTTGCCTTCGACAGCCGAGACGTTGCCGTTCCCGAATTTCATATGGAAGACGCGGTCGCCGACGCTGAAAGCGGATGGGGTGTCCGCGACCGACTTCGCCACCAACTCGCCTTCGATGGTGCGGCTTTTCACCGAACCACGCCCCGCGCCATAGCCGGAATCGGCTTCGCCATAGCCGATGCGCTCAACCGCATGGCCCGAACGCGTGCCCCAGTTGCGGCTCGTCGCTTCCGTGCGGTTCTGGCGGGCGCGCTGCCAGCCGGGTGTCGCATAGGTATTGGAGAAGGCGCCACCGCTGCCGCCCTGATCGCCGCGCTTGGCATATCCGCCGGTGGGCGAACCGATATTGTCGAAGCGCGAGGCCCCATAGGGATTGCCGTAGCCGCCGAAGCCTGACCCGCTTTCACTCACCTCGACATGGGCCTCCGGCAGCTCGTCGAGGAAGCGGGAGGGGATTGTGGATTGCCACAGGCCGTGGATGCGCCGGTTGGAGACGAACCAGATGTGCAGGTTGCGCTTGGCGCGCGTGAGCCCGACATAGGCGAGCCTGCGCTCTTCTTCCAGACCGGAACGCCCACCTTCATCGAGCGCGCGCTGATGCGGGAACAGGCCTTCCTCCCACCCGGGCAGGAACACGGTCTCGAACTCAAGCCCCTTGGCCGAATGGAGCGTCATCAGCGAAACGGCATCGAGGTCCTCGTTCTTGTCGGCATCCATGACCAGCGCGACATGTTCGAGGAAGGCACGCAGGGATTCGTAATCCTCCATGGAGCGGATCAGCTCCTTGAGGTTGTCGAGCCGCGTCGGCGCATCGGCCGAACGGTCGTTCTTCCACATGTCGGTATAGCCGCTTTCCTCAAGGATGGTCTCGGCCAGTTCCGTATGCGGAGTGGTTTCCAGCAGATCCTGCCAGCGCGCAAAATTGGCGGCGACCTCGCGCAGCGCTGCCCGCGGCTTCGGCTTCAGCTCGTCGCTTTCGGCAAGCGTGGCGGCCGCCTGCAGCATCGGCACGCCAAGCGCGCGGGCCGTGTCATGCACCTGACGGATGGCGGCTTCGCCAAGGCCGCGCTTCGGCACGTTGACGATGCGCTCGAAGGCGAGGTCGTCGCCCGGATTGGCCACGACGCGCATATAGGCCATGGCGTCGCGGATTTCCTGCCGCTCATAGAAGCGCGGGCCGCCGATGACCCGGTAGTTCAGGCCGATCTCGATGAAGCGATCCTCGAAGGAGCGCATCTGGAAGGAGGCGCGCACCAGAATGGCGATGTCGTTGAGCGCATGATTGTTGCGCTGCAACGCCTCGATCTCCTCGCCGATGGCGCGGGCCTCCTCGTCGGAATCCCATGCGGCATGGACATTGACCTTGGGGTCGTCAGGATCGGGGCTGTCCGTGAACAGGGTCTTGCCGAGCCGTCCTTCATTGTGGGTGATGAGATGGGCGGCAGCGCCAAGGATATGGGCGGTGGAGCGGTAGTTACGCTCCAGCCGGATCACCGTCGCGCCCGGAAAATCCTTCTCGAAGCGCAGGATGTTGTCCACTTCCGCGCCGCGCCAGCCATAGATCGACTGGTCGTCATCGCCGACGCAGCAGATATTGACTTTGTTTTCGCTCACGGGCCGCACCGCCACCTGCGGCGGCTGGCCCTCCGCGGGAGCGGGCGAAACGTCGCCCGGCGCGCCGTCGCGCGCCCGGTCTTCGGCCGGTTGGGCAGAGCTGGCGCGCGGGCGCTGGGCCAGAAGGCGCAGCCACATGTATTGCGCGGTGTTGGTGTCCTGATACTCGTCCACCAGAATGTAGCGGAAGCGCTTGTGGTATTCGGCCAGAATATCGTGATGGGCGCGGAAGATGCGGATCGGGTGCAGGAGCAGGTCGCCGAAATCGCAGGCGTTCAGCGTCGTCAGCCGATCCTGATAGGCGCGGTAGAGCTCGCGGCCGCGCCCGTTGCCGAACGAACGCGCATCCCCTTCGGGAATTTCTTCCGGGCCGAGGCCCTTGTTCTTCCAGCCATCGATCATCTGGGCGAAGGTGCGCGGCGCCCAGCGCTTGTCGTCCAGACCTTCGGCCTGAATGAGTTGCTTGATGAGACGGATGACGTCGTCGGTGTCGAGAATGCTGAAATCGGAGCGCAGGGCGGCCAGTTCCGCATGGCGGCGCAATATCTTTACACCGATGGAGTGGAAGGTGCCGAGCCATGGCATGCCTTCGACCGCTTCGCCGACCAGCAGGCCGATGCGCTGCTTCATCTCGCGCGCGGCCTTGTTGGTGAAGGTCACGGCAAGGATCTGCGAGGGGAAGGCGCGGCCGGTGGCAAGGATATGGGCGATGCGGGTGGTGAGCACCCGCGTCTTGCCGGTGCCGGCGCCGGCCAGAACCAGCACGGGCCCTTCGGTGGTTTCCACCGCCTGCCGCTGTTCGGGATTGAGCCCCTTGAGATAGTCGGGCGGGCCGTTCTGCGCCTGTCGCGCGGCCATGGCACGCGCGGCTATGCCGGACGGCGCACCGGCGCTGCCGGAGGCAGCCGGAGGTCGTGCGCCCGGTTCGTCGAAGAAGGGCATATCGTCGGAAAAGCCGGACATTGTTCCCGAATGTAGTGATTCGGTCCCGAAAGACCAGAAGTGTCGCCGTTTTGTTCTGTTTTCTGAGCATGGCTTAGCCCTGTCGGCGCGCGCCTGCAAGGAAAGCCTGTTGATGGAGGGAACATTGCGGCGCCCGCGCCATTATCCCTGATTACTCATTCCGGCACTCGAAGTTGGGGGATCAGCTTTGGCCATCATCATCACTTCACTGTTGTTCGCCTTGTTCGGCGCCTGGCTTGGCACAGGCGGCCTGTGGCTCATCACGCTTGGCGGCAGCTGGTATTATGCCGTCGCTGGCGTGGTTTTCCTGATTGCGGCATGGTTGCTCTACCGGCGCAGCATGGCCGCACTCTGGCTTTATGCCGCCTTCCTGCTGGCGACCCTCGTGTGGGCCATATGGGAGACAGGCTTCGACTGGTGGTCGCTCGGCGCGCGCGGTGGCTTGCTCGTGTTGCTTGCCATCTGGCTGCTGATGCCGGTCATCTGGCGCAGGCTTTCCGGCACGGACGGCCGTGCGCCGCTGATCCTCGTGGTTCTGGCGTCGCTCGGCGTCGCCGGATATTCCATGACCACCGATCCCCACGACATTGCCGGTACCCTGCCGACGGACAAGGTGACGCCGGAGGGCGCCCTCGGCGCAAACTTCCCGGCGGGTGAATGGCACTTCTACGGGCGCAGCCCCTATGGTCAGCGCTATTCGCCGCTCGACCAGATTACGGTCGAAAATGTCGACAAACTCGAACTGGCCTGGACCTACCAGACCGGCGATGTGCGTCTGCCCAGCGACGTCACTGAAACCACCTATCAGGTGACGCCGCTCAAGATCGGCGACAATCTCTACATCTGCACGCCGCACAACCTCGCCATTGCTGTGGACGCGGCGACCGGCAGGGAAAAGTGGCGCTTCGATCCGCAGATCGGGCCGGAGAACCAGCGCCAGCACCAGACCTGCCGCGGCGTTTCCTATTACAAGGATGCGTCGATCGCTGCCGGCGAAGCCTGTGCGGAACGCGTCTACCTGCCGACTTCCGATGCGCGCCTCATCGCACTCGATGCGGCAACCGGCCAGATCTGTCCGTCATTTGGCAATGCCGGCACCGTGGACCTGATGGAGCACATGCCGCATCCGAAGGCGGGTTACTATTATTCGACCTCGGCGCCGCTGATCGCGCGCGACAAGATCATCGTGGGCGGTGCGGTCAACGACAATTACTCCACGGAAGAGCCGTCCGGCGTGATCCGCGCCTTCGATGCGCGTTCGGGCGCTGTCGTGTGGGCGTGGGATCCGGGCAATCCCGACCGCACCGAACCGCTCGGCGACGGCGAAACCTATACGGCGAACTCGCCCAACATGTGGTCGACCGCCAGCGCCGACGAGGAGCTTGGACTGGTCTATGTGCCGCTCGGCAACCAGACCCCGGACCAGCTCGGCATGGGCCGCAGCGAGCATGTGGAAAAATATTCGTCCTCGATCACCGCACTCGATCTCGACACCGGCAGGGTGCGCTGGGTGCGCCAGACGGTGCATCATGACCTGTGGGACATGGACGTGCCGGCGCAGCCATCGCTCATTGATCTCACCACGGATGCGGGGACGATCAAGGCGCTGGTCGGCCCGACCAAGCAGGGCGACATCTATGTGCTGGACCGGGAAACCGGCGAACCGGTCATTCCGGTCAATGAGGTGCCGGCTCCGGGCGGGGCGATCGAAGGCGATTTCACCGCGCCGACGCAGCCTGTGTCGGACCTGACCTTCATGCCGAAGCCGCTGACGGGCGCGGACATGTGGGGCGTCAGCCCGTTCGACCAGCTTGCCTGCCGCATCGAGTTCGCAAGGTTGCGCTACGAGGGGCGCTACACGCCGCCTTCGGTTCAGGGAACACTCGTCTATCCCGGCAATTTCGGCACCTTCAACTGGGGCGGCGTGGCGGTCGATCCGGTCAGGCAGGTGATGTTCGGCATGCCGACCTATTTGGCCTTCAAGTCGCAACTCGTTCCGCGCGATCAGGTGCCGCCGGCCGATGCCGAGGCACGCGGCAGCGAGCAGGGGCTCAACCGCAACGAAGGTGCGCCCTATGCCGTGATCATGGGACCGTTCCTGTCGCCGCTCGGCATTCCCTGCCAGTCGCCACCATGGGGCTATGTGGCGGGCGCGGACCTGCGCACCGGCAAGATCGCCTACAAGCACCGCAACGGCACGGTCTACGACATGACCCCGCTGCCGCTTCCCCTCAAGGTGGGCGTTCCGGGCATCGGCGGGCCGATCATCACCGCAGGTGGCGTGGCCTTCCTCGGTGCGGCCGTCGACGATTATCTGCGCGCCTACGACCTCACCAGCGGCAGGCAGTTGTGGAAGGCGCGCCTTCCGGCGGGCGGACAGTCGACGCCGATGACCTACACGACGGAAGATGGGCGCCAGTTCGTTCTGATCGTGGCCGGCGGCCACGGCTCGATCGGAACCAGGGCAGGCGATTACGTCATGGCATGGACATTGCCGAAGCAGTAGGCCGGCAACAGCAGGGGAGACGGCGAACCGTCTCCCTAAATCCACAGTTGCCGATTTCTCACAAGGGCAGGGGTCAGTTTACCCTTGCCCCTTCCGCGCGCTCGGTTAAGTCTGTAGCCAATGGCTGTTCCGGAATCGTCCCGGATGTGGCGAGTGATTGCAGGGAATGAATGATGGACGATAATTTCGACAAGGCCGGCATTGCGGTCATCATCGTTTTCGGAGCGCTGCTTCTTGGCGGGCTGATGGCGGCAAATCTGGTTGTCGGCGACCGGAATGGCTTTCTGCTGGCGCTGGGTGCTGCATTTTCGGCCTACATCGCCGGCTATGCTATCCTGTTCGATCTTCCGCGCGTCTATGCCTTCCTGATCGTGGTTGCGGCCGTCATGGGCGTGGCCTCAACCATCGCCTACGCTTTCTGATATTCTGAATCGGAAATCAGGCGTAAGATTTTGATTTTTTAAGAGTGCCGGCCGGAAAGTTCAGGCGTATCCGCGCCGTGAGCGGGCCTGCTTGAGGATGGCGCGCCAGCGCACCATGCCGAAGGGGATAGGCTGGCCCTTCGCTGAAATCTCGAAAATCCGGTTGTCGACATTTCGCAGAGATCGCCAGAAGTCATAGTCCGACACACGCGGGTCGGCGGCCAGCCTTTCGGCTTCCATTTTCACGCTGCGTGCTGTGCCAGCCTTTTCGACAGAAGGCGGCAGGTTGTTCTGCGTAGCCATACAGCCTGATTGGCTGCTGGCGCGATTCGTTGCAACGGAGCAGGCAGCCTATCCACCCTTATTCATTTCTTAAGGTTAATATCGGCGCTGCCGCGCCTGCGGATGCCTATGGTGCGGCCTGCACGCTCCGGCCGGGGGAGATGACGGTGGGCGTCCTGAAATGCCGCCACTTTTGCCGCCACATCTTCGGGAAAGGGCGCAACGCGTGGACCTTCCATGTTGACATGCAGCGACATGCTTTCCGAAGTCGCCGCCAGCCAGCCGTCGACATGGCGGATTTCCTGATAGGCGTGGAGGCGCTTTTCGTCGGAGTCCAGCAACTGGAAGCTCACCTTCACCTGACTGCCCAGATGTAGCTCGCGCACGTAGCAGACATGGATTTCCGAGGTGTAGATCGTGTGCCTGCGTTCAGCGGCATAGGCGGAACCGATGCCGAGCAGGTCGAGCACTTCCTCCGCTCCGCGATCGAACAGCACGTTGTAGTAGGCCATGTTCAGATGGCCGTTATAGTCGATCCAGTTTTTCTCGATCTCCATGGTGCCGGAGACGAAGGGTGAAGAAAGGGGCATGAAAGGTCCTTGCGCTGCTGGACAAATCGGCGTGAAAAGCAGATCACCAATCCTATTTGCGGGCCACGCCAAAGAGCAAGCCGGTGGCCTTGCCTGTCCTGATTAAGGAGAAACCATGGCTCTCGGCGATATGATTGTGGTGGAACGCAACGAACAAGGCATCGCGGCGGTGCTGGAAATTCTGCGCAATGCGTTCGGCGACCGCTTCCAGACCGGCAACTCCATTCGCGAGCAGCATGGCCATACCACCACCTATCTGCCGAATCAGATGCCGGATGGCGTCGTGTTCCCTGAAAATACCGAAGAGGTGCAGACCATCGTGCGGGCCTGCGCGGCCCATCGCGTGCCGCTGATCCCGTTCGGAACCGGAACGTCGCTGGAAGGGCATGTCAACGCGCCGGGTGGCGGCATCTCGCTCGATACCTCGCGCATGAACCGCATTCTGGCCGTCCATGCCGAGGATCTCGATTGCGTGGTGGAGCCCGGCGTGACGCGCGAGGACCTCAACCGCCACCTGCGTGATACGGGCTTGTTTTTCCCCATCGATCCGGGCGCCAACGCCTCGCTCGGCGGCATGGCCTCGACGCGCGCTTCCGGCACCAACGCGGTGCGCTATGGCACCATGCGCGAGGCGGTGCTGTCGCTCAAGGCGGTGATGGCCGATGGCGAGGTGGTGCGCACGGCTGGCCGGGCGCGCAAGAGTTCGGCCGGATACGATCTCACCCGGCTGCTGGTTGGTGCGGAAGGCACGCTCGGCGTCATCACCGAGCTGACGCTTCGCCTGCATGGCATTCCGCAGGCCATTTCGGGCGGCGTGTGCCCGTTCCCGACGCTTGAGGCGGCCTGTCAGGCGGTGATCGCCACCATCCAGATGGGCATCCCCGTGGCGCGGATCGAACTGGTCAACGCGCTCCAGATGAAGGCCATCAACGCCTATTCCAAGCTCGATTATCCCGAAAGCCCCTGCCTGTTCCTCGAATTCCACGGCAGCGATGCTGGCGTGGCGGAGCAGGCCGAGCTGTTCGCCATGATCGCGGAAGAACAGCAGGGCGGCCCCTTCATGTGGACCACGGTGGCCGAAGAGCGCAACAAGCTGTGGAAGGCCCGTCACGATTCCTACTGGGCTTCGTTCGTGCTGCGGCCCGGCGCGAAGGGGCTTTCCACCGATGTGTGCGTGCCGATTTCAAGGCTTGCCGAATGCGTGGCCGAAACCGAGGCCGACATTGAAGCCAACGGCCTTGTCGCGCCCATCGTGGGCCACGCCGGTGACGGCAATTTCCACACGCTGGTTCTGATGGATCCCGAAGATCGCGACGAGGTGGCGAAGGTCGAGGCTTTCGTCGCGCGCCTCAACGAGCGCGCCATCGCCATGGAGGGAACCTGCACCGGCGAGCACGGCATCGGGCAGGGGAAGTCCGGCTTCATGCGCCGCGAGCATGGCCATGGCGTTGATGTCATGCGCACCATCAAGAAGGCGCTCGACCCGGACAATATCTTCAATCCCGGCAAGATGATTGCGGGTTAGAGCAATTCCAGCAAAAGTGCGGAGCGGCTTTGCGTCCGGAATTGCGTAAAAACAAAGAGATGGAGCATTGCGGGCGATTCTTTTTTCACCGGAATGCTCCACGACACCGGAAGCGCAGGTGCGGCATTGCCTCTTTATCGTCATCGATATCGGGATAGGATCGGTCCGCCCTCTGGATTTGCAGTGAGGACATGCTCGCACGACTGTTCGTGATCATCGGCGGATTGGTGGTTCTGGTGCTGCTTGCAGCGCTGGCGGTGCCGCCTTTCATCGACTGGACCGGCTATCGCGCCGCGTTCGAGCGGGAGGCCAGCATCATTCTCGGCCGCAAGGTGACGGTGCGCGGCGATGCACGGGCAAGGCTGTTGCCGTTTCCGTCGGTGACGTTCACCGATGTCGTCGTATCAGGTGGTGCGGACGGGCAGCAGGCGATGGCCGTCGACACCTTCTCCATGGATGCCGAACTGGCACCGTTCCTGCGCGGCGAGGTGCTGATCTTCGACATGCGCCTGGAGCGGCCGAGAGCTGTAATCGCGGTTGCCGACGACGGGACGATTGACTGGGCCGTGCGGCCATCGTCGCCATTCGATGCGGGCCAGATCGCGATCGAGAAGCTGACCGTCACCGACGGTGCGGTGGAACTGCGGCATGGTCCGGGCGGGCGCGTCCACACCCTTTCCGGAATCGACGCCACGGTATCGGCAAAATCTCTGTTTGGTCCGTGGCGCGTCGATGGCAATCTCGTTTTCGATGGATTGCCGACGGAAGTTTCCGCGACCACCGGGCGCGTCGGTGATGACGGCCAGATGCGGCTGCGGCTGAGGGCCCGGCCGCAGGATTATGCCGCCACGATGGAAAGCGACGGCAACGCGCGCATCAGCAATGGCGCTCTCACCTATGCCGGCCAGTTCCGGTTGACCGAGGATGCAGCCCAGCCGGCGCAACTGAGGGGAGGCGATGGCGAGATGGTTTCGCTCACCCCGGCAAAGGCCGCGCCCGGTTATCGCGCCAGCGGCACGTTCCAGCTCAACCATGCCCGGCTTTCAATCGACGAATTCCGTTTCGAGACGGGGCCGGTGGAAAGTCCTTATTCGGCCGATGGAACCGCCTCGCTCGATTTCGGCAAAGAACCGCGCTTTCGCATCGAGGCATCGGGCGCACAGGTTCAGTTCGACGAGGCGGTGTCCGGCGAAACCGGAACCGCATCGAACGCGCAGGCGCGCCTTGCCGGGCTGGAAAAGGCGCTGCGCCGCCTGCCTCGTCCGACGATCCCCGGTTCCGTCGAAGTGCAGCTGCCGGCCGTGGTAGCGGGTGATACGACCATTCGCGATGTCCGTGTCTCCGCCGAGCCTGCCGACGGGGGCTGGACCATCCATTCACTGGCCGCGACCTTGCCCGGCCGCACCACATTCGAGTCCAGCGGCCTGCTAACCACCGGCGATGCCATTGGCTTCCGGGGCAGGATGCTGCTCGCCGTCGCCCAGCCGTCAGGCTTCGCGGCGTGGCTCGCCAGCGATGTGGACGATGCGGTTCGTCGTCTTCCCGCGGCAGGCTTCAGCGCCAGTGTCGACCTGACCCGTTCGCGGCAGAAATTCAGCGATCTCGAACTGGTGCTGGGCGGAGCAAAATTCGCTGGCACGATCGAGGCGGCGCAGCCGGGCGATGCGCGCTCCTCGATGGCCCTCGCGCTTCACGGCGGCGCGCTGGACCTTGAGAGCCTTTCCGCCTTCGCCTCGATTTTCGTCAGCACCGGGGGCGACAATCGCTTTGCCGGGCAGGATCTGGACCTCGACCTGAAAGCGGGGCCGGTGGAAGCGTGGGGCCTCTCTGCGCAAAAGGCCGAGACGGCACTTCGCCTGCGCGGCGACGTTCTGGAGGTGGACCGGCTGGCGCTGAATGATCTTGCCGGCGCATCCCTCAGCGCGACCGGCCGGCTCTCCGGTTTTCCGGAGGAACCGGCAGGGAAAGTCGATGTTTCGGTGGTGGCGGTCGACCTTGCGCCGCTGGTGGAGGCGCTGGCCGGCGCTCATGGCGACAACTCCGTGATTGCCGGGTCCATCATCTCGGGGCTGGCGCAGCGTGTGCAAAACTATCCGGGCCTGCTGGAAGATGCGCGCATTGATGCCGCGCTGAGTGCTGCGGGCGAGGATGACGGCGACCGGGGCCTGGCCGTTTCGGCGCAGGGGTCTGCCGGCGGGTCTGCCTTTTCCGCCAGCCTCTCCCTGAAGAGGAAGGCGCAGGATCTGCTGCTTTCGCCGCTTTCCGTCACGCTCGGCATTCGCAACGACGATGCGACGGTGCTGATGGCGCTCGCCGGTCTTCCCGCCCTGCCGCTGGGGCTGACGGGACCGGGCGTGGCCGACATTTCCGCCAATGGCAGCCTGCGCGATGGCATGGCCACCACGGCGCTCGTCACCGGCGAGGATTTCCGGCTTTCCTTCGACGGCACCGTATCGGCTGACGATCAGGGGCCGGCGATAAAGGGCGGCACCAGCCTCGAAGCGGCCGATATCGAGCCATGGCTGATGACGGCGGGCGTGGCGCTGCCCGGCATGGGAACGGGAACCTCGCTCACGCTTGGCGCGGAGGCCGACTATGGCAGCGGCGTCCTCATTTTGAAGGGGCTTTCGGGCGCCATCAACGAAACCGCGGTTTCCGGCGACATCAATGCCGAAATGAAGGGCGATAAGCCCAGCCTGACCGGCGAGGTCAGCCTCGACGAACTTTATCTCGATCCGTTTGTCGCGATGCTTACCGGCGACGAGGCACTTGCGCCTGTTTCCGGCGAGTGGCCGACAGCGCCCTTTGCCGCGACCGGGCGCGCGCCGGCGGCTATCGACATGAGTATTTCGGCTGCCGCGCTGATGTCTGGCCATATGGCGACGGCTTATGACGCTTCGATGTCGCTGAAGCTGGACGATGACGGATTGCGGGTGTCCGATCTCAACGGCAGGCTGCTTGGCGGTGCACTGAGCGGCATGTTCGAGATCAGGAATTCCGCCGGAACCGGGCTGCTCAATGCCCAGATGGCGGTTTCCGACGCAGATCTCGCCACCATCTTTCCGGGGGCGGGGCTCAGCGGCCGAACTGATCTTTCGGCGACGATTTCCACCAGCGGCAAGTCGGTGGACGGCATGATGACGTCGCTTTCGGGATCCGGCACGGCTTCGCTGAAGAGGCTCGCCATTTCCGATCTCAACCCCGATGCGCTTGGTGCTTTTCTGAAGGCTGCGGATGCTGTCGGCCGCGACATAGATGCGCGCCGCACGGCGGAATTTGCGGGAACCATTGCGAAGCAGGGGCGCTTTGCCGCGAAGGACACGGATGTCGCCTTCACGCTCGCGAACGGTATTTTGCGTGCGCCGCCGCTCAGGCTTGAGTCGCAAACATCGGGGATTTCGGCAGATCTGAGCGCCAATCTGGCCACCGGCACCGTGCATGCGCAGGGCTCGATTGCCTATGCTGCGGGCGAGGACGCGCTGGTCGGCTCCGAGCCGACGCTGAATTTCACCGTGGACGGCGCTCCCGATGCCATGACGGCGAGTTTCGACAGCACACCGCTGGCCCAGTATCTCACCCAGCGCGCGCTGGAGCAGGAGCAGCAGCGGGTGGAAGCGATGCAGGCGGCTCTGCTCGAAAAGCAGCGCCTGCGCCGCGAAGCCCGCTATTATGCCGATTTGCAGGCACGCCGCGAGCGCGCGGCGGAAGAGGAACGCCTGCGGCAGGAAGCAGAGCGCCAGAAGGCCGAGGAAGAGGCAAGGGCGAGAGAAGAAGCCGAACGCGCCGCGCGGGAAGCGCGGTTGCGGGCCGAGCAGGAAGCGCACGAGGCGGAAGCGGAACGGGTCCGTCGCGACGCCGAGGCGGAACGCATCCGCCGTGAGACCGAGGGCAGGGCCGGCACGCCGCAGCCATCGCCGGGAACCCCTCCCGCCAATGACAATGCGCCCGCAAGCCCGCAGGCCGAGCCATTCAACTTGCAGAACCTGCTGAACTCACTGGAAGGCGGGTAAGGAGGGCGCAAGCGCTGCGGGATCGAACGTTTCAGTCCCGCCGGACCCTGACCCACTCCAGAACATGAAGGCGAAGGGCCGAAGACAGGTTCGATGCCTTGGGGCGTGTGGTGTCGATCTCGGCCACCAATGCGGCAAGCGTCATGCCGCGCGCGGCGGCGATGGCAACGAGGTCGTCATAGAACGGCTCTTCGAGCGAATAGCTCGTCCGGTGCCCGTTGATGGTGACGGAACGCTTCTTCACCAGACCCATATGCGTCCCTTCCTACCGCTTTCCTGAAGCAGGTTTGCTTTTCTGCGAATCGCAGAAGCACTACGGCAGTTTGTTTTGAAACAATTCCGAACGCAAAATCGCTTCGTGCTTGTGCGGGAATTGCCGCACAGGGTCGCGAATCCGGAGTTTTTCGCGTTCCGATCCACGTCAGGCGCTGTCCGCCAGCGTCGAAAAAGCTTCGGCTGGAGACTGGGCCCTTCGCAACAGCCCGAGGACCTGCTCATCGCGGGTCTTGCGTGCGACGGCAGCGAGGATCTTGAGGTACTCGCTGGTGCGTTCCCCTCCGGACAGCAGCAGGAAAACGATATCGACCGGAAGATCGTCCACGGCATCGAATTCGATCGGCTTTCTGAGAACCACAAAGGTGGCGAATGGTGCGTCGAGACCCGCGACAGGTGCGTGCGGAATGGCGACGCCATTCCCGATGCCGGTAGAGCCGAGTTTTTCGCGTCCCATCAGAGCAGTGTGGATCACATCCTCTTCAAGCTCGGTGCGCGCGGCGGCGTGGGCAGCCAGCGTTTTGATCAGGACGGCTTTTGTGGGGACGGACAGGTCGAGGATCACATCCTGTGGTGCGATGACGGATGACAGGTTCATGGGATTACTCACGTTGAAGGCACTCGCATGTTGGCAAGCGTGGCCGATCACAGCTCCGGTTCACGGAGGCGGTAGCCGACGCCTGTTTCGGTCAGGATGTATTGCGGCTGGTCGGGCGTTGCCTCGATCTTCTGCCGCAACTGGCGGACATAGACCCGCAGATACTGGACATCGGCCACGCCGCCCCACACCTGTTTCAGGATATGCTGATGGGTGATGACCTTGCCCGCGTGCTGCACGAGAACGCGCAGGATGTCGTATTCCCTGGGCGACAGTTTTACCTCCCTGTCCGCGACCCTGACGATCCGCTTCACCAGATCGACGCTCAGATCGCCTGCCTGGAATATCGGTCGTTCGCCGTGCTGCTGGAGCCTGTGCCGCAGAGCGACGCGGATGCGCGCCGCCAGTTCCCGCATGCCAAAGGGTTTGGTGAGGTAATCGTCGGCGCCCAGTTCAAGCGCTCTGACGATGCCCGTTTCATCGGTGCGGCTCGACAGGATGACGATCGGCAATTCGACCAGTTCGGACCGCCACCGCTCAAGCAAATCATGTCCCGACATGTCGGGCAGGCCCAGATCCAGCAGGATCAGGTCCGGCTTTTCGGAGGCGACAAGCGCAATGGCCTGCTCCGCATTGCTTGCTTCGACCATGGCATAGCCTTCCGCGGTCAATCCCACACGCAGAAGCTTGCGGATCGGCGGTTCGTCATCCACGACAAGTATCTTGACCGCTGTGGTGCTCATGGCCTGCCTTCCAAATTCGCTGGTTCCGGCCCGGTCGGGAACCGCACGGTGAAAATGGCACCGGATCGATCAAACCGATTGGCCGCCGTGATGGTTCCGCCCATCGCCTCGACAAATCCCCTGCAGATCGACAAGCCGAGCCCGGTGCCCGCCTGAACATGATCCTTCTTGCGGACACGATAGAAGCTGTCGAAAATCCGGGTGAGATCGTCCGGCGGAATGCCCGGCCCCTCATCGATGATCTGCAACATGACATGGGCATCCTGCGCCCACCCCCTGATCGAAATCAGCGATCCCGCTGGCGCATATTTGCGGGCATTGTCGAGCAGGTTGAACAGCACCTGCTCGAACAGGACCGGATCGAGCCGCACCATCGGCAGATCGGGCGGCACGGCAAGATCGGTCCGGTGGTGGACGAGGATTTTCTCGGCACGCCGCAACGCGCTTCCGACGCTGTCGCCGATGAACAGCGGCGTCAGCGAAACCGCCGCCGCTCCGGATTCCAGCCGGGTCATGTCGAGGAGATTGGCGATGAAGCGGTTCAACCGTTCCGCCTCGTCGACAATCGTTGCCAGCAGTTCGGTCCGGCCGGTTTCGGTGAGGGAGGTCGAATAGTCCCTCAGCGTGCCGGCAGATCCAAGTATCGACGCCAGAGGCGTCTTGAGATCGTGTGACAGCGAGGTCAGGAGCGCCGAGCGCAGCTTGTCCGCCTCGACGGCAAGGCGCGCATTGTCGACATCCGCCACCAGCTGGATCCGCTCGATGGCAAGCGCTGCCTGATCCGCAAGGGAATCGAACAGCCGTTGCTCGGCAGGCGCCAGCACCGGGCCCTGCTTGTCATTGTCCAGACCGATGACGCCGACCTGCGTTCGCGCCGTCTTCAGGGGCAGGTAGAGGCGTTTCGCCCCCGGCAGCGTATCCGCGCCGCGGCCCGCGGGCTTGTCATGCTCCCAGGCCCAGTGGGCGGCAGCGATATCCGCATCATCGAGCGTGTCGTCCGGCGGATAGCCTGCCTGAACCGCGATGCGGCCGTTCTCGGGCAGAAGCACGACCACCCTGACCTTCAGCATCGAAGCGATCTGATAGACGGTTGCCCACAGGACATCTTCCAGCGTGCCCGCGCCGGCGAGCTTCCGGCTGAACAGATAAAGCCCCTCGGTGGCTTTGGCGCGCTGACGCGCCGTCACGGCCTGCCGCTGGACCCGGCCCGCGAGATTGCTGGCGACAACCGCGACGCCGAGGAAAAACGCGAATGCGACGACACTTTCCGGATCGCCGATATCCAGCGTGTAGCGCGGTTCTAGGAAAAAGAAGTTGAAGACGAAGGCGCTCACCAGCGACGCGAACAATGCCGGCCACAGGCCGCCGCTCATGGCCGAGGCAAGAACCGCCATGAGGAAAACGAGCGCGATGTTGCGCACATCCAGAAAACGCGAGAGCGCCGTGCCGATGCCCAGCGCGATTGCGACGTAAAGCATGCTCCACAGATAGTGGCCGGGATCCGGGCGCCGTGCCGATCTTGTGCCCGCAGCCGCGGAACGTCGGGTTTCCTCGCCATTGCTGGTCGAGATCACGTGGACGCTCACATCCGTCCTGGCGCGAATGAGATCGTGCGACACGGAGCCTGCGAAAATCTCGCGCCAGCGCGGCGATGTGGGCATGCCGACGATCACGTGGGTGTAATTGTTTGCGGCGGCGTAGGCCAAAATCTCCTGGGCGACGTTCTCGCCCGACAAAGTGACCGCTTCCGCCCCCAGTTGCTCGGCAAGCCGCAGCGCACTGGCGATCTTGTCCTTTTGCGCCTCGGAGAGGCGGGCATCCTTGCTGGTCTCCACATGAACGGCTGCCCATGGCGCGCGCAAACGATCGGCCTGCCGGCGCCCATAGCGTACGAGCGCGGTGGCGCCCGGACGTTCGCTGATACACACGAGCACACGCTCTCCGGCCGACCACGGGCCCGCGATGGCGTGCGCCTGCATATGGGTGACGAGCTGGTCGTCGACGCGCTGCGCGGTGAGCCGCAAAGCGAGTTCGCGCAGCGCCGTCAGGTTGCTCGGTGAAAAGTAGTTCTGCGTCGCACGCTTCGCGGTCCCTGGCAGATAGACCTTGCCTTCGTTCAGGCGTTTGATCAGGTCGCCCGGCGTGATGTCGATGATCTCGATGTCGTCGGCCCGGTCGATGATCGAATCCGGAACTGTCTCGCGCACCCGGATGCGCGTGATCTGGGCGACGACGTCGTTGAGGCTCTCGACATGCTGGATATTGAGCGTGCTGTAGACGGCGATGCCGTTGGCGAGCAGTTCCTCGACATCGAGATAGCGCTTGGGATGGCGGCTGCCCGGAGCATTGGTGTGGGCGAGCTCGTCCACCAGCACCAGCGCCGGCTTGCGCGCGAGGATGGCATCGATGTCCATCTCGTCGAGCACATGCCCCCGATAAGCGACGTGGCGGCGCGGAACGACCTCGAAGCCTTCGACCAGAGCCCCGGTTTCGGCCCGCCCATGTGTCTCGACCACGCCGATGACGACGTCGATGCCTTCCGCCAGCCGGGCGCGGCCCGACATCAGCATCTCATACGTCTTGCCCACGCCAGGCGCCGCCCCAAGAAAGATCTTGAGATGGCCGCGCGATTCACGCTCGGCGCTTTCCAGCAACGCGTCCGGCGATGGCCGGTTCTGCTCTCGTATGGGATCGTCAGGCACGCATGGGCTCCGGATCAACGGTCAGGATGCCTATTATAGCCGTCCTGACAACTTCGTTCAGCGCAGATTGGCGTCGTCAAGCGCCAGGTTCAGCATGAGAACGTTGACCACGGGTTCACCCATGAAGCCAAGCATCCGCGGCTCCACATGGCGCTCGACCAGTCCACGCACGGCGGCCTCGTCGGCGCCCCGCGCTTTGGCGACACGGCCGACCTGAAAGTAGGCCGCCTCCGGCGAGATGTGCGGGTCAAGACCACTGCCCGAGGTCGTCACGAGATCCATGGGAACCGGCTGATTGCCGTTCGCGGCGCGTTGAGCCTGTGTATCGGCGGCCACGCGATCGCGAAGCGCCTGGCTGGTGGGGCCGTAGTTCGAGCCGCCGGATGCGCCGGCGTCATAGCCATCAGAGCCGGCCGCCGACGGACGCGGCTGAAAATAGCGTTCGCCGGCGAACTGCTGGCCGATCAGTTCGGAGCCAACGACCGTGCCGTTGCGCTCGATGAGGCTGCCATTGGCCTGGAAGGGCAGGAGTGCCTGCGCGATCCCGGTGATGCCGAGCGGATAGAGAAGCCCGGTGATGATTGTGAAGGCCATGATCATGAAAATCGCAGGCCGGATTTGATTGAGCATCTTGTTTGTCCCGAATGATCCGCCGCTGAACAACAGCAAGGATGCGGAATGATTGCCTGTTTTGCGGGGCCCGCCTCAGGCGAGGCCCGCGGCGGTGATCGCCATGTCGATGAGCTTGATGCCGGCGAAGGGGACGAGGATGCCACCCAGTCCGTAGATCAGGAGATTGCGGGACAGCAGCGAGCCCGCGCCGATCGCACGGTAATTGACGCCTTTCAGCGACAAGGGGATCAGCGCCACGATGATGAGGGCGTTGAAGATGATCGCCGACAGGATCGCGCTTTGTGGCGAAGCGAGGCCCATGACGTTGAGCGCGCCGAGCTGCGGATAGAAGACGAGGAACATCGCCGGGATGATCGCGAAATATTTCGCGATATCGTTGGCGATCGAGAACGTCGTCAGGGCGCCGCGCGTCATCAGCAACTGCTTGCCGATCTCGACGATCTCGATGAGCTTCGTCGGATCGCTGTCGAGATCCACCATGTTGCCGGCCTCGCGGGCGGCGACCGTTCCGGTGTTCATGGCCACGCCGACATCCGCCTGGGCAAGCGCCGGGGCGTCGTTGGTGCCGTCGCCGCACATGGCGACCAGCTTGCCCTTGGCCTGTTCCTCGCGGATCAGCGCCAGCTTGTTCTCCGGCGTCGCCTGCGCCAGGAAGTCGTCGACGCCGGCTTCCGCCGCGATCGCGGCGGCCGTCATCGGGTTGTCGCCGGTGATCATCACCGTGCGAATGCCCATGCGGCGCAACTCGGAGAACCGTTCCCTGATGCCGCCCTTGACGATGTCCTTCAGATGGATGACCCCGAGCAGGTGGCCATCCTTCACCACGGCAAGGGGCGTGCCGCCCGCCCTGGCGATTTCGTCGGAAATACCCTTCAGTTCGCGGACGCTTTCAGCCGAAGCACGCGCGCTGCCGGTCGCGACCGTGGCAAGCTCCACATGCTTGAGAACCGCATCGACCGCGCCCTTGCGGATCGACGTGCCGTCAACGTCGACACCGCTCATGCGCGTCTGCGCCGTGAAGGGCACGAAGGTTGCGTTCAGGCTCGCCATGTCGCGTGCGCGAATGCCGTATCTTTCCTTGGCGAGCACGACGATCGAGCGGCCTTCGGGCGTCTCGTCGGCCAGCGATGCGAGTTGCGCCGCATCGGCCAGATCCTTCTCGGTGACGCCCCGTACGGGCCGGAATTCGCTGGCCTGACGGTTGCCGAGCGTGATGGTGCCGGTCTTGTCGAGCAGCAGCGTGTCGACGTCGCCGGCGGCCTCGACCGCGCGGCCGGACATGGCTAGGACGTTGAAGCGGACCAGCCGGTCCATGCCGGCAATGCCGATAGCCGAAAGCAGCGCGCCGATCGTGGTCGGGATCAGCGTGACGAACAGGGCCACCAGCACGATCACCGGAACCATACCCCCGGAATAGGTCGCAAAGCTCGGAATGGTGACGACCGCGAGCACGAAAATCAGCGTCATGCCGGCAAGCAGGATGTTGAGCGCGATCTCGTTCGGTGTCTTCTGGCGCTCGGCGCCCTCCACAAGAGCGATCATCTTGTCGATGAAGGTCGAACCGGCAGCCGCGGTGATGCGGACCTTGATCCAGTCGGACAGCACCTGCGTGCCGCCGGTGACGGCGGAGCGGTCGCCGCCAGACTCGCGGATGACCGGTGCGGATTCGCCGGTGATGGCGGCTTCATTGACGGAGGCGACGCCTTCGATCACCTCGCCGTCCGAAGGGATGATCTCGCCGGCGGAAACCAGAACGAGGTCGCCGACCTTCAGGCTGGTGCCCGGAACCGACTCGACTTCCAGGCCCTCGGCATCCACGAGGCGCCGCGCCTCGGTTTCGCTGCGCGTGCGCCGCAGCGAGTCCGCCTGAGCCTTGCCGCGCCCTTCGGCCACGGCCTCGGCGAAATTGGCGAACAACACCGTGAACCACAGCCACAGCACGATCTGCAGCGAGAAGCCGACATTCTCGGCCCCCGTCACGATGTCCCTGAGCAGCAGCACGGTCGTCAGGAGAGACACCACCGCGACGACGAACATCACCGGATTGCGGGCGAGGCTCTTCGGGTTCAGTTTTCGAAATGCGTCGCCGATTGCCGGGACAAGGATGCGAGCGTCCAGCATGCTCGCGGATTTGGACTGGTTCATGAGAAACTCCAGCGCGTTTGTTCTTGGGGGCCAACCGCTCGGTCACGCCGCCGCGAGCAATTCAGGGATAAGCTTTGCAGCGAGCGCCACGCCTGCAGCACCTGCGCGCTGCCGAAAATGACGTGGTGCCTTCGGCTGTCCGGCCGGCCCCGCTCCGGAAACGGGAGCGGGGGTTCACGACATATCCGATCGGTCTCAGCCATCTGGCCGCTGCCACGGTTCTCAGAAGGTCTGGCCGGCCAGCATGGCGAAGTGCTCGACGATCGGGCCAAGCGCCAGTACGGGGAAGAAGGTCAGGCCGCCGACGATGAGCGTCACGCCGACGACAAGGCCGATGAACAGCGGCCCCGTGGTCGGCAGCGTGCCCGTGGAAGCCGGCACGCTCTTCTTGGCGGCCAGCGAACCCGCAATGGCCAGCACCGGCACGATGAGCAAAAACCTTCCCATCAGCATCGCGAGCCCGATGGCGATGTTGTAGAAGGGCGTGTTGGCGCTCAGGCCCGCAAATGCGCTGCCATTGTTGTTGGCGCCCGAGGTGAAGGCGTACAGAACCTCGCTCAATCCGTGCGGACCGGGGTCCTGGATGCTGGACAGGCCAGCAGGAACCACGACGGCGATCGCGGTCAGCGCCAGAATGGCAAGCGAGGGCCCGAGCATCGCAAGGATGCTCATCTTCACCTCGCGGGCCTCGATCTTCTTGCCGATATATTCCGGCGTACGGCCCACCATCAGGCCGGCGATGAAGACGGCCAGGATTGCGAAGATCAGGATGCCGTAAACGCCGGCGCCGATGCCGCCGAGCGGCGGGATCTGCATGTTGAAGAGGGGCACCAGGCCGCCGAGTGGCATGAGGCTGTCGTGCATGGTGTTGACCGCGCCGGTCGAGGCCGAAGTCGTCACGACGGCGAAGAGCGAGGACAGCGCGATGCCGAACCGCGTCTCCTTGCCCTCCACGTTCCCGCCTTCGAGGCCAAGCGCATGGAGGATCGGATTGCCGGCGGCTTCGGCCCAATAGACGACCCCGATGCCAGCCACCACGATGGTGAGAACTGCACCAAGCAGCGCCCAGCCCTGCTTCTGATTGCCGACCATGCGGCCGAACACGTTCAGCATCGCGAAGGAGATCGAATAGATCGCCAGAATGTGGATCAGGTTGGTCAGCGCCGTCGGGTTCTCGAACGGATGGGCCGAGTTGGCGTTGAAGAAGCCGCCCCCATTCGTGCCCAGATGCTTGATGATCATCTGCGACGCGACCGGCCCTTGCGCGATCGTCTGCCGGGCGCCTTCCACCGTCGTGGCAACGGTGTAGGGGTTGAGGTTCTGCGGCACGCCCTGCCACACCAGAACCAGACTGCCGACGATGCAGATCGGCAACAGGATATAGAGCGTGCTGCGGGTCAGATCGACCCAGAAGTTACCGACGGTCCTGGCGGAGGCGCGCGAAAAGCCGCGGATGATCGCCATGGCGCCGGCCATGCCGACCGCTGCCGACACGAAGTTCTGCACCGTGATGCCGGCCATCTGAGTCAGGTAGCTCATGGTGGTTTCGCCGCCATAGCCCTGCCAGTTGGTGTTGGTCATGAAGCTGACCGCCGTGTTGAACGAGGAGTCGGCGCTGACCGGCTCCATCCCGGCCGGGTTGAAGGGCAGTCCGCCCTGTATGCGCTGCAAGAGATAGAGAAGCGCAAAGCCCGCCAGATTAAAGAGCAGCATGGCCGCCATATAGGTCGTCCAGTGCTGTTCCTCCTTCTCGCTCGTTCCCGCAATGCGGTACAGGCCGCGCTCGACGGGGCCGAAAATGGTCGAGAGGATCGTGCGCTCACCAGTCATGACGCGCGTGATGTATCCACCAAGCGGCTTCACCAGCGCGATTGCGATCCCGAGAAAGACCAGAATCTGTATCCATCCGTTTATTGTCATCGATCGTTGCTTTCCGAGCTTTTGCCCTGACAGGAGCAGCGGGCGTTCAGACGAACGCCGCTCCAGCCCCCAAATCCTGACCGCATTCATGCAATGTCAGACGACCAGGTCTGACTGCGAAGTGCTCTAGAATCGCTCCGGGCGAGCGAGGGCATAGAGCAGATATGCGGTCACGCAGGCGGCAACTGCCGCACCCAGGAAATATTCCACGGTCATCGGTGAATTCTCCCGATCAAAGCTTTTCGCAGACTTTGATGTAGCCAAACATCAGCGCGAAAAATCCAAACCCTATTGCCAGCACAAGAATATCCATTGCTCCCGCCTCGGGATTTTCTGTTGATACCAATGGCGGGCAGGACGCGCGTCCTTGCCTTCCACAGCTTCAATTCATCCAGCGCTCACAGGCGCAGGCACGTGTGCCGGAGGAGGAATTTCGGGCAATATGGACGTGAACCGCATATAGGTTCGAGAGAGGACAAGGCCTCGAATAATAGGAATCTGATAAAGATTCCGGCGCCACGCATAAGCATTCCATAAAGATGGCGCCGTTTGCGACCAGAACCCCCTGCACATTCAAATGCACAGCCCGCCGAGGCGGGCGCGCGGCAATCAATTTGGGGGCTTTGGTGATTGTCGTCCGGCTCGGCCATGCGAGGCGGGAAGGACCGTTAGGCCAGGCCAGCGCGTTGTGACTTCTCCGTCATCTGCAATGCGGGCCGGAAGCAATTCCGGGCTGGATCGAGCGCTACGGAAACCCGGCCGCACACCGAGGCGAATGCCGCCTCAATCGGTCGGTCCGCTATGGCCGATGCTCTGGCTTGATTGGGAAATCCGTGCCACGAGCGTAGCGAAACCCGAGATGGGTTCCTCAGGAGAGGGTCTGAGGGGTGGGCATGATCCATATCCATGCCTGCCGTCGTAATGTCGATCCGGCTCAATCCTCTTCGGAGGGGCGCACGGGCTTCAGGAAATGCCCGTCCAGCAGTATGCGGGATTTTTCTTCCGCTTTGCGGTCGCGTTCCCGCTCCGCTTTGGTTCGGCCGTGCAGGGCCCGGTTCTGCGCGGCGGCAAGTTCCTTGTCGTCCCGCGCCTTCCGCTTGCGGGTCTGGCGCAGGTTGACGATCTCGCCCATCGGGAAACCCTGCTTATTTCTTGCGGAATGCGTCGAGCGAAACGACTTCGGCGCCCTTCGCGGGGGCAGGCTCTTCTTCCGCCTCGTTCTTTTTCGCTTCCGCGGCCTTCTTCGCGGCTGCCGGCTTCACCTTGGCAGGGGCAGGGGCGGGCTTCTCTTCCTGCTCCTGTTCCGGCCCGGAAGCTTCTGCCGGCTCGGTGCGGACGTCGAATTCAAGCTCAAAATTCACTGAAGGGTCGTAGAAACCGCGCACGGCGGAGAACGGAATTTCCAGCTTCTCGGGAATATCGGAGAAGGAAAGCCCGACCTCGAAGCCGCTGTCCGTGACCTTCAGGTCCCAGTACTGGAACTGGATCACGATGGTCATCTGTTCGGGATAGCGCTCGCGCAGGCGGCTCGAAATGCGAACACCCGGCGCGCCGGTCAGGAAGGTGATGAAGAAGTGATGGTTTCCCGGCAGACCCGTGCGTGCAACCTCGGCCAGAACCTTGCGCATCACACCACGCAGGGCTTCCTGAGCCAGGATGTCGTATCTGATATGGTCGTCGGCCATGAGCATTTCCGTTGAATCGTCGCAGTAGCTGTAATCAAGCTTGGCGACCACGTAAACCGGGATATGGGCTACCTGACCAAGATGAGCAAGGTAAGGATGTGTTTAGCCACTATCCTTGCGCGCAGGCCCTTCCTGTTACACGTGAAGGGTGCGGTTGGGTTGCATTCCGGTTCTGGGGAAAACCGGCCGGATTTGAGTCAGTTTTTGCTGATGGCATCGCTTCAGGCCGGCTGGCGGACACCGAAGGCACGCAGGAAGGTGCGCACGCCATTGGCCGAGGCGGCCCTGACTTCCTCCTCCGAGGGCGTTTCTCCGATCAGCAGGGTGAGTTGAAGATCGGCATTGGCAAGGGAGAGGAACTGGCGCGCGGCAAGGTCCGGATCGTCGATGACCAGCAGACCGGCATGGGCCAGCCGCGCGAAGCGCGCTGCAAGCGCGGCCATTGTGCGCCGGGGGCCTTCCTCGCGCCAGTCGGCAAACAGGGAAGGGCAGCGCTCGCTTTCAGCCTGAATCAGCCTGCGCAGGAATTTTCCCTCCCTGTTGCAGATGCAGTTGAGGTTCATCCGCATTGCGAAGTCGGTCAGGTCCGTTTCCAGATCGCCGGGATGATCGGGAAAGGTGCCGAGCGTGGCAAAGACGACCGCGTTGGAGCGCTCCGTCATGTCCCGAACGACAGCCCGGAACAGCCCATCCTTGTCGCCGTGGTGATTGTACACCGTCTGTCGCGAAACGCCGGCTTCGGCGGCGATGAGATCGATGTTCGCCCCTGCAAAGCCCTCCCGGCAAAACACTTCAGCAGCCGCCTCAAGAATGAAGCTGCGCTTGGCGGCGTGGCCGCGTGGCGGGAGCGTGTCAGGAACGATCAATGGTTTCATAAAAAATCATATATCACTGATTGACTATTTAGGCAAACGAGTCTAAATATTTTTCATATCGAATATAAAGATCGGCGTCTTGTCTCTCAGGCATGGCCTGACGATCTTTCCGTGGGTTGCGCCGTTCCTCACCCGGCGCGCCCGCCAAACGAAAGAGCCAGAAATGCCTGCAAAATTCTACCGCATCGCGGTGGTGCTCGGCCTGCTGTCGGCCATCGGTCCCTTCGCCATCGACATGTATCTGCCTGCACTTCCCACCATCGGTGAAGATCTCGGCGCCAGCACCGCCGCGGTGCAGATGAGCCTGCTGATCTTCTTTCTCGCAACGGCGGTCGGCCAGCTTGCCGTCGGGCCGATCTCGGACATGGCAGGTCGCAAGGCCCCGCTTTATGCGGGGCTTTTCCTTTTCATGATCGGCGGGGTGGGGGCGGCGCTTTCACCCAGCGTGGAATGGCTGATTGCCTTCCGTTTCATTCAGGGGCTTGGCGGCTGCGCCAGCATGGTCATACCGCGAGCCGTGGTGCGCGATCTGCACACGGGTGTCGAAGCCGCAAAATTGATGTCGCTCCTGATGCTTGTGTTCTCGATCTCGCCGATCCTGGCGCCGCTGACCGGGTCCTTCATCATCGACGCCTTCGGCTGGAGGGCGGTGTTCTGGGTGGTGACGGGCGCGGCTCTCGTAGCCTGCCTGTTGCTTGCCACCTCCATCGAGGAAACGCGACCTCCGGCAGCGCGCGTCGGCAGTTCGCTGCGCACATCGCTCGCCGGCTACCGCTATCTGCTTGGTGACCGCAAGTTTCTCGGCCTCGTCGGCCCGGGCGGCTTCGCGATCTCGTCCTTCTTCGTCTACCTGTCGAGTTCGTCCTTCATCCTCATCGATCACTACGGGCTCTCGCCGCATCTCTACAGCGTCTACTTTTCCCTCAATGCGGTGTCGTTCTTCGCCATGTCGCAACTGACGGGCACACTTGCGCAGCGCTTTGGGCTGGCACGGGTGGTGCGGGTCGCGGTGGCGGGATATGCCGCCACGATGCTGGTGCTTCTGGCGCTGATGGCATCCGGCGCCGATCAGCTCTGGGTTCTGGCAGCGATGCTGTTCATTGGTTACGGCTTTGTCGGACTGGTCATTCCCTCGACCTCCGTTCTGGCCATGGACGACCATGGCGCGATAGCCGGAACGGCTTCGGCGCTGATGGGCACGCTTCAGTTCGGCATCGGTGCCGTGGCGATGGCGGGGGCCGGCATTTTCTTCGACGGCACGCCCCTGCCGATGGTGGCAGCCATCGCCGTATGCGCGATCATCGCCTTCGTGCTGGCACAGGTGACGCTGGGGATGAAGCGTGCGCCGAAGGCGGTTAGCGCTCCGGCGGAGTAAGCCGGACCGGAGCGGACATGAGAGGGGCCGGTTCGCCGGCCCTTTTTCATGCCGAAGTTTCACAGAGGATGAAGCGCACCCGCTCTTCCACCGAACAAAGGGGAAGCGGCAACAGATCGTAGCCCAGTTCGGTGTAAATCTTTTTCATTGCCTCGCATGTGCGCTCCGCCTCATCGGCCGATTGCCTGCGCTCCGCATCCTGCCCGAATATATCGGGCCAGAAAGGCGCGATGAATATCTTGCGATGGTACCGAAGGGTTTCTGCTGCTTTCATCATGTGAGCAGGCACCGGGAGGCCGGTCAGCCGCAGATAGCCGATTGTGTCGGGAATGCCCCGGTCGAAAAACAGCGTTCCTGATCTTTGCCCTGCCTCTTCATAGGAGCGCATGTCCCATGACAGCATCAGCTCGGCGTACAGGGCCGGATCGCGCCATGGCAGGGCAGGGCCGTCCACCGCCTGCTGGGCGCGGATGATGTTGCGCCCGGCCTCCGGCATGGCGGCATGGCCCGACTCACGCAGCGCGTCGAGCAGGGTCGTCTTGCCCGAACCCGGCCCTCCGGTGATGACGATGAAGCGGCTGGCATCCATGATGATGCTCCCTTTGTATGCGGGCTGAAATGAGGAAACGGCACGGCGCGGCTCACGGCACGGACCAAAAGGTCGTCGCGCGGACACGGCATGCTGCTGAAGAGATGAAAAAAGGGGAGAGAAGTGGAGGTTTCTGTTGCCAGGTACCTCCGAACCCCGCCTGAAGGTGCGAACCCTCAGGAGTTTATTTGAAGCTATCGCACCGCATTACGCAGCGAGACGTGCTTCCGCATAGTTGTCGTTTGCAACTACTGAGTTAGCCCGATGACGGTGGTACAATGCCGGGCAAAAGTACGATCTTTACACCTTCGTCGATCCTGTTTCGCCCCCAGCAAAAGCTGTCCGTCACGACAGTTTTTGGTGGAGGCGCCGGGTACCGCCCCCGGGTCCGAACGGCTTATTACATCGCCCATTTATCGCCATAGTCGGTCAAGCCGACAGGCCGAATATAGGCACTCTTCAGGGCAAATGGAAGAGATGTCCGGTTGCAATTATCGGCTGTGGCGGAGGCTGCTTTAACTTGACTTGGCAGGGCAATTTCTTGCAGGCTCGCAAACGGTACGGGATCTCGTCCGGCGACAGGTTGTATCGGCAGATCGTCCGTGAATTGCAGGGGACATAAACTCCGATGAGGGCTATCCATGAGTGACTATCTCGCCGACGTGCAGAAATACGACGCCAAGGCTGACGAGGCCGTGGTGAACAAGATCGTGAAGCATCTGGGCATCGCCCTGCGCAATCGCGATTCTTCGCTGGTTTCGGCCACCGACCAGAAGGAACTGGACCGCGTTCGTGACAGCTGGGGCGTCAAGAAGCTGGGCGTTGACGCTGCCGCAGCGGAGGCCGCCGTCGCCACCGTGGCGAAGACCATGGCGGGTGACCGTTCGAAGGGACGCGTGACCTTCTATTATCTGGTAGCAAAGGAACTCGGTAAGCTCGATTCGCTCTGAGATCTTTCTTCCGCTGGTGCCGGACGGGGTTCCGAACGGCATATCGATGCGGATTTCACGATTTAAAGCCCGGTCGCGGAAAACGTGATCGGGCTTTTGCCAATCCCGGCTGTGGATGAACAAGGCTTGCGCATCTGTGCTCCGGGCGCGTCTGCGTCTATAGTGCAGCCGAAGCATCGGACCGAAAACCGGACTCCTGTTTTCGGCTGTTCCGGTGCCCTGTCTATAATTCAGATCGTTGCTGTGCGTGCGGGTGCGCACATGGAGATCTGGCCAGAAAATCTTCGGAACGGAGCCTATGCGGCAATATCTCGACCTTCTGAGCCACGTTCTTGAAACCGGCGTCGATCGCGGCGACCGCACCGGCACCGGCACGCGTTCGGTTTTCGGCTATCAGATGCGCTTCGATCTGGCGCAGGGCTTTCCCGTCACCACGACCAAGAAGCTGCATCTGAAATCGATCATCCACGAGCTTCTGTGGTTTCTGGCCGGCGACACCAACATCAAATACCTCAACGACAACGGGGTAACGATCTGGGACGAATGGGCCGACGAGGACGGCAATCTGGGCCCGGTCTATGGCCGTCAGTGGCGTTCCTGGCCGACGTTGAATGAAAACGGGTCGGCAGGGGAGATCGACCAGATCGCCAATCTGCTGATCGAGTTGCGCCGCAATCCGCAATCGCGGCGGCTGATCGTGTCGGCGTGGAACCCGGCGCAGGTGGACACCATGGCGCTGCCGCCCTGCCACTGCCTGTTCCAGTTCTATGTCGCCGAAGGACGGTTGTCCTGCCAGCTCTACCAGCGTTCCGCCGATATTTTCCTCGGCGTGCCCTTCAACATCGCCTCCTATGCGCTGCTGACGATGATGATCGCGCAGGTGACGGGCCTGAAGCCGGGCGAATTCATCCACACGCTGGGCGATGCGCACCTTTACGCCAATCATTTCGATCAGGCGCGCGAACAGCTGTCACGCGAGCCGAAGCCGCTGCCCACCATGTGGATCAATCCGGCGGTGGACGATCTGTTTGCCTTCCGCTTCGAGGATTTCCGGCTGGAAAACTACGTGGCGGATCCGAGCATCAGGGCGCCCATCGCGGTCTGAATTCGACGCGCGCACGCGCCGGGGTCAGTCGACAGCGACCATCACGTCGGACGCCTTGACCACGGCATAAGCTTCCACGCCTTCGCGCAGCTTCAGCTCGTCGACCGCTTCATTGGTGATGGATGCGGTGATGATCGCGCCACCGCCGATCTCGATGCGCACATGGGCCGTGGTGGCGCCCTTCGACACCTCGACGATTTTGCCCCTGATCTGGTTTCTGGCGCTGATCTTCATCGTGTGATCCCTTCTTTTCATCGTCTAATCCGGCTTCAGTGAAGCACGGTTGCATGTGGAGCGCAAAAGGCTTCCCTTGTTATATTCGTCCGTATATATCGGTTGTGACGCTGCACAGGGCGGCAAGAGCTTGAAGACAATCTGACAGGGAGAGGCTGAATGATCAGAATCAACAAAACCGGCTTGAAGGCACTGATGACCGCGGGCGCGCTTTCGGCGCTGCTGGTCGCACCCGTTTCCACCGCGCAGGCAGATGACAATCAGCTCGTCGTTTTCGCCGCCGCCAGCCTGAAGAACGCGCTCGACGGCATCAACACGGCCTGCGAGGCCGACGTCGGCGAGACGGCGAAGATCTCCTATGCGTCCTCTTCGGCGCTGGCCAAGCAGATCGAGGAAGGCGCGCCGGCGGACGTGTTCATCTCCGCCGATCTCGACTGGATGAAATATCTCTCCGACAAGAACCTGATCAAGACCGACACCGAGGAACGGCTGCTGGGCAACCGCATCGTGCTGGTGGCGCCTGCGGATTCGTCCGCTGAAGCCAATCTTGAGAAGGGTTTTGACCTTGCCGGCCTGATTGGCGATGGCAAGCTCGCCATGGGCGACGTCAAGGCCGTGCCGGCCGGTAAATACGGCAAGGCGGCGCTTGAGGCGCTCGATATCTGGGGATCGGTCGAGGGCAAGATCGCGCAGGCCGAGAATGTGCGTGCTGCGCTGAAGCTGGTGGCCACCGGCGAAGCGGCGGCCGGCATCGTCTACGCCACCGACGCGGTTGCCGAGCCGGGGGTGAAGGTCATTGCGACGTTCCCGGAAGAAACCCATGCGCCGATCATCTACCCGGTCGCGCAGACCGCCGATTCCAAGGATGCCGAAGTGCCGGCCTTCCTGAAGTGCCTGCACACGGACAAGGCGCGCAAGCTGTTCGAGGAACAGGGCTTCACGGTGCTTGCACCGGCCGCGAACTGAGCCTGAACGCAGATCATGAACTGGTTGCTGGACCTGACCCCGGATGAATGGACGGCGGTCAGGCTCTCTATCAAGGTGGCGACGGTGGCGATGCTCGCCTCCGTGCCGCCGGGCATACTGATCGCATATCTGCTGGCAAGGGGCCGCTTCTGGGGCAAGTCCGTGCTCAACGGGCTTGTTCATCTGCCGCTGGTGCTGCCGCCGGTGGTGACGGGCTATCTGCTTTTGCTCGCCTTCGGGCGGCGCGGGCCGGTCGGCGCGTTTCTGGCCGAACATTTCGGCATCGTGTTTTCCTTTCGCTGGACGGGTGCGGCGCTGGCCTGCGCGGTGATGGGCTTTCCGCTGATGGTGCGCGCGATACGGCTTTCCATCGAATCGGTGGATCGCAAGCTGGAAGCGGCGGCCGGGACGTTGGGGGCCAGCCCGTTGTGGGTGTTCTCAACCGTAACGCTGCCGCTGATCCTGCCCGGCATCATCGCCGGCGCCATACTGGCCTTCGCCAAGGCCATGGGCGAATTCGGCGCAACAATCACCTTCGTTTCCAATATTCCCGGCGAAACCCAGACCCTGCCGTCGGCCATCTACACCTTCACGCAGGTGCCGGGCGGGGACGAGGGCGCGCTTCGGCTGACGCTCATCAGCATCATCATTTCTATGCTGGCGCTGATCGCCTCGGAAATGATGGCACGCCGGCTTGGCAAGCGGATGGATGTGGAATGACGGTCTCGGTCGATATTCGCCATCGGCAGGGTGACTTCAATGTCGAGGCCCGGTTCGAGGGCGCGGGCAGGCTGACGGCGCTGTTCGGTCCCTCCGGGTCGGGCAAGAGCACGCTTATCAACCTGATTGCAGGCCTGATCCGCCCCAATGAGGGGCGCATCGAGGTGGATGGCAAGGTTCTGGTCGACACCAGGGCTGGTGTCTACGTGCCGCGCCACAAGCGCCGTATCGGCATGGTGTTTCAGGACGCGCGGCTGTTTCCTCACATGAGCGTGCGCTCCAACCTGCTCTATGGGCGCTGGTTCACGCCGGCTGCCGAGCGCTACATGGAGATGGGCGCGATCGTCGATCTTCTCGGCATCGGCGCCCTGCTGGATCGCAAGCCATCGAATCTTTCCGGCGGCGAGAAGCAGCGTGTCGCCATCGGGCGGGCCTTGCTGTCCAGTCCCCGGCTGTTGCTGATGGACGAACCGCTGGCGGCGCTTGACGAGGCGCGCAAGGGCGAAATCCTGCCCTATATCGAGCGCCTTCGCGACGAGATGAAAATCCCCATCGTCTATGTCAGCCATTCGGTGGCGGAGGTGGCGCGTCTGGCGAGCGACGTGGTGGTTCTGGCGCAGGGCATGGTGGCCGCTTCCGGGCCGGTCACGGAAATCCTGCAGCGGCTGGACCTTTTGCCGGCATCCGAGCGCGGCGAGGGCGGATCGCTGGTCGAGACGGTGGTGCAACGTCACGACGATGCGTTTTCCATGTCGGTGCTGAGTTCCGCTGCCGGCGAAATTCACATTCCGCGCATAGATGTTGCCGTCGGCCAGCCGGTGCGTCTGCGCATTCGTGCCCGCGACGTGATGATCGCGACGGAACGCCCGAAGGGCCTCAGTGCGCTGAACATTCTTGCGGGCCGCATTGACGGTATCGCCGATGGGGCAGGTGGCGAGCGGGAGGTGCGGATCGACTGCAACGGCGTGTCCGTTCTGTCGCGGATCACCGAACAGTCGCGGCAGGCGCTGGCGCTCGCGCCCGGCCTGCCGGTGTATGCAGTGGTCAAGACGGTGAGCTTCGACACCGTCAATGCCGGCGTGGCAGCCAGATAAGACAATGACGTGAACGCCGGCACTATCGCTATTCCATTTTGGAATAGCGATAGTCTCTGCAAGGCGCTATGTGTACGGGAGACCGTTTTGCGGGAACAGAAGATGCCGTCACTGACATTGCGGATAAACCTCGATCCTGATGGGCGTATCGGACCCGGCAAGATCGAGCTTCTGGAACATATCGCGTCCTTCGGCTCGATTTCGGCCGCCTCGCGCGCCATGCAGATGTCCTACAAGCATGCATGGGATCTGGTGGAGGACATGAACCGGGTGTTCGGAAAACCGCTGGTCAGTGCGCAGACGGGCGGCAAGCGCGGCGGCGGCGCTCAGCTCACACCCGTGGGGCTCGCCGTGGTGAGCCGCTACCGGGCGATCGAGCGCGCAGCGGCCGTTGCCGCACAGGATCACATGATGGCGCTTCAGGCTGAGATCGACGCTGGATGATCCGCCCGAGGCGGTGGGGCAGGAGGCTGTCTCCGTTATGAGGCGTCTTCTTGCGCTTCACCCTGCCGGCGCAGCAGATAGGTGTCCATGATCCAGCCTTTCGCGGCGCGTGCCTCGGCGCGGACGGCGACGATCCGATCTTCGACGTCGCCGAGGCGGCCCGAAATGATGATTTCGTCGGGCGTGCCAAGATAGGCGCCCCAGAAGATGGTGAGGTTTTTGTCGGGCAGCGAGCGGAAGGCGCAGTGTCCGTCGAGCATGACGACGACCGTGCCGGCGTTTGGCGGCATGCCTTCACCGAGAAGCCGCCGCCCGGTGGTGATCAGCACAGGATCGGCAATGCGGTTCAGCGCGATCTGATGGCTGGCGCACAGCGACTGGATGGCGGTAATGCCGGGGATTACCTCGGTGTCGAAGCTCACATTCCCGCGATGGCGTACCCGCTCCAATATGCGCAGCGCGCTGTCGTAGAGCATGGGGTCGCCCCAGATCAGCAGCGCGCCGCAGCCGTCTTCCGCGATCTCGTCCCGGATCAGCGCTTTATAGATGGCCGCGATCGCGGCGTGCCAGTCGCCCACCGTGCTTTCGTAAGAGGGGGAGGGCGTGGCGCGCCGGGGCACATCGAAGCTGACGCGCCTTGTCCGGGCATTGGTGACGAATCGGTCGCAGATTTCATGCCTCAATGCGGCAAGATCGCTTTTTTCTTCCCCCTTGTCGGGGATGAACAGCACGTCGGCCTTGTTCAGCGCCGTGATGGCCTGAACGGTCATGTGTTCCGGGTTTCCGGCGCCGATGCCGATGACGAAAAGCTTGCGCATGGCTGGTTTCCTGCCCCATCGGGCCGGCGCTGTCCAGCAGCGCGAGCTGCAAGGTCGTGGCTGCTGCCGTGTCAAAATGGCCGGATGCCAAAAACCACCGTGCCGCGCGGGGTTCTATATGCGATACCGCTTCAGGAAGACCGATACAGGGACGACGGATGAAGACTGCGATCTATGTGGCGATTGCCGAAAATGGCGTGATCGGACGCGATGGCGACCTGCCATGGCGGCTTTCCACCGATCTCAAACGCTTCAAGGCCGACACGATGGGCAAGCCTGTCATCATGGGGCGCAAGACCTATGAGAGCATTGGCCGCCTGCTGCCCGGACGGCTGAACATCATCGTCACGCGCGACAGCGCGTTCGGGGTTGAGGGCGCTGAGATCGCGCATTCGCTGGATGACGCGATCGGGATCGCCGAACGGCATGTCGCCGCGACCGGCGGCATCGATGAAGTCTGCATCATCGGTGGCGCGCAGATTTATGCGCAGGCGCTGCCGATGGTCTATCGTCTGCATGTGACCCATGTAATGGCCGATGTAGACGGCGATGCCCGCTTTCCTGATATCGATCCGCAGCTCTGGCGGCCGGTGGAGCAGCAGGAGGTTCCTGCGGGAGAAAAGGACAGCCACGCAACACGCTATGTGGTCTATGAAAAGCGGGTTTGACAGCTGCTATCCGTCGCAATGACGGAAAGTTGCACAATGCTGTATGGAGAAGGGGCGTTTTACGCGCTGTGCGCGTTGAAAGCCGGCTTTGGCCTCCCTATAGAGGATCAAGGCTTGCGCGCTGCACAAACGTAGCGTGAGTGACTGCGGACGAAAGGACATTTATGCCCTGGAATGACAAGAGCGGCGGCGGCGGCCCGTGGGGTGGCGGCGGAAACAACGGTGGCGGCGGTGGCGGCCCATGGGGGCAGGGACCGAGAGGGCCCGGCGGACCGCAAGGCAATCCTCCCGATCTGGAAGACATCATCCGGCTCGGGCAGGACAAGCTGCGGCGCGCCCTGCCGGGCGGGAACGGCGGCAACAAGGCCATGTTCGGCATCCTGATCCTGATCGTGCTGGGCATGTGGTTCTTCAAGGCGATCTACACCGTTCAGCCAGATGAGGTTGCGGTGGAACTGCGCTTCGGCAAGCCGAAGCAGGAGCTTTCCGAGCCGGGCCTTCATTTCCACTGGTGGCCGGTCGAAACCGTCGAGACCGCCAAGATTTCCGAGCAGCTCGTCAATATCGGCGGCCTTGCACGCTCCAACGACACCTCCGGGCTGATGCTCTCGGGCGACCAGAACATCGTCAACGTGCAGTTCTCCGTTGCCTATCAGGTCTCCGATCCGCGTGCTTATCTGTTCGACGTTTCCGACCCCGACGGCATGCTGACGCAGGTTGCCGAAAGCGCCATGCGCGAGGCCGTCGGTCGCCGCCCGGCGCAGGACATTTTCCGCGATGACCGCCAGGGCATTGCCGAATCCGTGCGCCAGATCCTTCAGACCACTCTGGATGGTTACCGCGCGGGCCTGAACGTCAATGCGATTTCGATCGAGGATGCCGCTCCGCCGCGCGAAGTGGCTGATGCCTTCGACGAAGTGCAGCGCGCCGAGCAGGACGAGGACAGGTTCGTCGAGCAGGCAAACCAGTATTCCAACCAGAAACTTGGTCAGGCCCGTGGTCAGGCGGCGCAGGTTCGCGAAGAGGCGGCAGCCTACAAGAACCGCGTCGTGCAGGAAGCACAGGGTGAGGCGCAGCGCTTCATCTCGGTTTACGACGAATATGCCAAGGCCCCGGATGTGACGCGCAAGCGTCTCTATCTCGAAACAATGGAGAAGGTTCTGGGCGGATCGAACAAGGTGGTCGTGGAGCAGGGCGGCGGGCCGGGTGTTGTGCCGTATCTGCCGCTGCCTGAATTGCAGAAGCGCTCCGGCGCTGCGACCGGAGGCGCACAATAATGGCAAACCGTCTTCCAGCCATTGCCGTTGCCGGCATCGTCATCCTGTTCCTGATCTATTCGTCGATCTTCGTGGTCAACGCCCGCCAGCAGGCGATCGTTCTGCGCTTCGGCGAGATCGTCGACGTCAAGAGCGAGCCGGGCATCTACTTCAAGATGCCGTTCTCCTTCTTCGACGCCGACAATGTGCAGATGATCGAGAACCGCGTTCTGCGCTTCGATCTCGACAACATCCGCGTGCAGGTTTCGGGCGGCAAGTTCTATGAAGTCGATGCCTTCATCGCTTACCGCATCTCCAATCCGCGCGTGTTCCGGGCTGCCGTCTCGGGCAGCGTGGAACTGGCCGAGCAGCGGCTCCGCACCCGTCTCGACGCGACTTTGCGCCGTGTCTACGGTCTGCGTGGCTTCGAGGCCGCTCTTTCCGAAGAGCGTGCCGAGATGATGCGCGAGGTGCGCGACCAGATGCGGCCCGATGCAACCTCGCTCGGTCTCGAAATCGTCGATGTGCGTATCCGCCGTACCGACCTGACGCAGGAAGTGTCGCAGCAGACCTTCGAGCGCATGAAGGCGGAACGTCTGGCCGAGGCCGAGAGGCTGAGGGCACGCGGTAACGAAGCAGCGCAGCGCATCCGCGCCCGTGCCGACCGTGAAGTCGTCGAGATCGTTGCCGAAGCACAGCGGGAAGGCGAAATCCTTCGCGGTGAGGGCGATGCCGAGCGCAACGCGATCTTCGCCGGAGCTTATCTGCGCGATCCGCAGTTCTTCGACTTTTACCGTTCGATGAGCGCTTATGGCACGGCTCTGAACGGCGATGGCACCACCATGGTTCTGTCGCCCGAATCGGAATTCTTCCGGTTCTTCAGGGATCCGAATCAGAGCGCCCCGGCTTCTGCCGCCCCTGTGCGTCAGGCGCCTGCGCCGGCAACCAGCGGCCAGTAATCCGTGCAGGATTTTCTGGCGGCCCTGGGCCTGGTCCTCGTTATCGAGGGCCTGGTCTACGGGGGCTTTCCCCGGCTGGCGCGCCGGCTTGCGGCCGAGGTACTTTCGATCCCCGAAGGCGCCTTGCGTATGGCCGGCATGCTGGCCATCGCGGCAAGTGTCGGCATCGTGTGGCTGGTTCGAGGCTGACCGGCAGCGGCAAGGGGCAATACCCCTTTCCGGTTCGATCAGAATTGATCTGCTCCTGTCAGAGCGCCGTGCGTCGGGTCGTATGCACGGCGCTCTGCCGTTTTGTATGCGGGCACGGATAATCGCAAACCCGCATACACTTTTCCGTTCGATGCTCTGGTTTCGGTCGCAAACGCGCCGTATTTCATGCCATCATGTCGCATCAACCTCAAAGACGTTCCGGAGCCCGTCCATGATCGATCATACCGTTGTGCGCGCGGCGCGGACTACCTTGCTGGCAGCCACCGTCCTGTCGTTCGCAATCCCCGCTGCCGTGACGCCATCGCTCGCGCAAAAGGCACCGGCATCCCCGACGCCAAACTCTCCGGCGCAAACGTCGCCCACGACAGGCGCTGGGCCGGAATCGGTGGCCGATCTCGCCGAGGGGCTGCTCGGTGCAGTGGTCAACATTTCCACGTCGCAGACCGTCAAGGGAACGGACGGGCCGGGCGCGGTGCCGATGCCGCAGCTTCCCGAGGGCTCGCCGTTTCAGGACTTCTTCGACGAATTCTTCAAGGACCGCGGCGGCTCGCGCGGCGGCGGCTCCCAGAAGGTCCAGTCGCTGGGCTCGGGCTTCGTCATCGACGCGAAGGAAGGCTTCGTCGTCACCAACAATCACGTCATTGCCGATGCCGACGACATCGAGGTCAATTTCTCCGATGGCCTGACGCTGAAGGCGACGCTCGTCGGCACCGACACGAAGACCGACATCGCGCTGCTCAAGGTCGATCCGGCCGATCACAAGCTGACTGAAGTGCAGTTCGGCGATTCCGACAAGATGCGCATCGGCGACTGGGTGATGGCGATCGGCAACCCGTTCGGCCTTGGCGGAACGGTTACGGTCGGCATTATCTCGGCGCGCAACCGCGACATCAACTCCGGTCCCTATGACGACTTCATCCAGACCGATGCCGCAATCAACCGGGGCAACTCCGGTGGCCCGCTGTTCAACATGCATGGCGAGGTCATCGGCATCAACACGGCGATCATCTCGCCGACAGGCGGCTCCATCGGCATTGGCTTTTCCATCCCCACCCAGCTTGCGCGCGGTGTCGTGGATCAGTTGCGCGAGTTCGGAGAAACCCGCCGTGGCTGGCTCGGCGTCCGTATCCAGCCGGTGACCGAGGATATCGCCGAAAGCCTCGGGATGAAGGAAGCCAAGGGCGCGCTGATCGCCGGCATCATGAAGGGCGGTCCGGTCGATGACGGTAGCATCCAGCCGGGCGACGTCGTCACGAAATTCGACGGCAAGGAGATCGACGAAGTGCGTGACCTGCCGCGCATCGTGGCGGAAAGCCCGGTGGGCAAGGCCGTCGATGTCGTTCTGGTGCGCAAGGGCAAGGAAATGACCGTCAAGGTCACGCTCGGCCGTCTGGAAGACAGCGAGAAGGTTGCCGAAGGCGAGGATGACGAGGCTGGCCAGCAGGGCGAGGCGGTGGCTACGGCTTCCGTGCTGGGCATGACCATCGGCGAGCTGGACGAAGCTGCACGAAGCAAATTCGGCATTGCCGAGGGCGTCAACGGCGTCGTCGTGACGGAAGTGGCGCCTGATTCCGCCGCAGCCGAGCGCGGCGTTCAGGCGGGCGAGGTCATCACCGAGATCGCACAGGAATCGGTGGCGAACCCCACCGATGTGGTGGACCGTATCGCAGCGCTGAAGGAGCAGGGGCGCAAGAACGCGCTACTGATGATGGCATCGAAAAGCGGTGAACTGCGCTTCGTGACGATCCGCATGGACTGAGTGCGGTTTTCGGATCTCACGGCAGTTCGTTTCGCTCACGCCTGCGACAGGGCGGCCCGACCGGCCGGTGAGCCGTCGCGGACCCTGTGGGTTCGGGTGACTGCCGGAGTGCGCAGGTCATTGCAACATAAAGAAAAAAGGCGGTCAGGAGACCGCCTTTTTCTTTGCCCATTCTTCCGCGGTAATGCGGTAGAAGCTGTGGCGCTTCAGGTGCGGGTGGCTGTCCGGCACGCCGGGGTGGTCGAAATCATGGGCGGGTTCGGCCGTCATGCCGATGCGTTCCATCACGGCTGTCGAGCGCTGGTTCGCTGTTACGGCGAAGGACACGATCTCCTTCAAACCCAGAACCTCGAAGCCGTAGTCGAGCCAGGCACGGGCGGCTTCCGACACATAGCCATGGCCCCAGAATTCGGGAGCCAGCCGCCAGCCGATCTCGACGCTGCCTGCGGGCATGAACGGCGTGTCTTCGGTGTAGCTGAGGCCAACGAAGCCGATGCACTCGCCGGTGGCCGCGATTTCGGTCGCTGCCCAGCCGAAATCCTGCCGGGCAAAGGTTTCGCGAAACTCGTCCATCTTGGCATCGGAGGTCGCCCGGTCGCGGCGGAACGGGAAAAACTCCATGACGGTTTCGTCGGAATTGATGCGGTGGAAGAGTTCGCGGTCGCGTTCTTCCCAGTTGCGCAGGATCAGTCGTTCGGTCCGCAATGTTATCACTGGCTGAACTCCTCGCGCCTGTAGCCTTGCAGATAGAGCAGTGCGGTCAGGTCGCCATGGTCGATCCGCACCTTCGCCTGCGCGGCAACGGAAGGCTTGGCGTGCAGGGCAACGCCAGTGCCGGAAAGCCTGATCATGTCGAGATCGTTGGCGCCATCGCCGACAGCGATCGCATCGGCGGGCGTGAGGTTCAGCCGCGCGGAGATTTCATTGAGCGCATCGGCTTTTGCCGCACGGCCCAGAATGGGCTCGACTACTTCGCCGCTCAGCCTGCCATTCTGCTCGACCAGACGGTTGGCGCGGTCCTCGTGGAAGCCCAGCATGGCGGCGATGCGCGAGGTGAAGACGTCAAAACCACCGGAAACCAGCGCGGTCCATGCGCCATTGGCGCGCATGGTGGCGACGAGCGCCTGCCCGCCGGAAGCAAGAGTGAGGCGGTTGCGGACGATGTGGTCGACGATGGTGATGTCGAGGTCGCGCAACAGCGCCACGCGCTCGCGCAGGGCGGGCTCGAAGGCGATCTCGTTGTTCATGGCGCGCGCGGTGATGGCCGCGACATGCTCTTTCAGGCCCACCTCGTCGGCCAGCTCATCGATGCACTCCTGATCGATCATGGTGGAATCCATGTCCGCGATGAGGATCTTCTTGCGGCGGCTGGCGGGGTCCTGAACGGCGACATCCACAGGTGCATCCGCGACCGCATCGCGCAACAATTGCGTCGCGGCGTCCTCATCCAGATCGCCGGCAAGCACGACGTCGCAGGCCTCGCACTCCGCAAGCCAGTGAACCTCACTTGCGTGGACTGCCGCCGACGCCTTATCTGCCAGCGTGGCCGACAGTGAACGGCTGGATGGATTGGAAATGAGAGTTGCGATGAGCGGCATCGGAGTGTCCGGTGAAATGGGAGAGGAAGGGCGCATCAGGAACGCAATCCTGATAGCCGGGCCGACCGCCAGCGGCAAGTCGAAGCTGGCCCTCGATCTTGCCGAAAAGCTGGGCGGCGCGATCGTCAACACCGATTCCATGCAGGTGTATGGTGTGCTCGACCTTTTGACGGCGCGGCCGGGCGCGGACGATCTCAGCCGCGCGCCGCATCATCTGTACGGCCACGTCTCCCCGGCCACCTCATATTCGACCGGCGCATGGCTGCGCGATGTCGTGCAACTGGTGGAGGACGGGGTGCTGGGGGGAAGGCGGCCGATCTTCGTCGGCGGCACCGGGCTCTATTTCCGCGCGCTGAGCGAAGGCCTTTCCCAGATGCCCGATATAGCGCCGGACATTCGCGAGCGCTGGCGCGCGGCGTTGCTGGAGGAGGGGGCTCCGGCACTGCACGGCAGGCTTGCGCGGAAGGACCCGGACGCGGCGGCGCGCCTCAATCCCGCCGACGGCCAGCGCATCGTGCGCGCGCTTGAAGTGCTGGAGTCCTCCGGCCTCTCCATCCTCGCCTGGCAGGGGCGGCGAGGGACCGCTCTGATCGAGCGGGCGAGCGTGAAATGCTTCGTCATCCAACCCGACCGGGACCAACTTGCGGTACGCATAGGCGCACGCTTCGATGCGATGCTGGAACGGGGTGCCATTGATGAAGTGCGCGCCTTGTCGGCGCTTGACCTCGACCCCGCCTTGCCCGCCATGAAAGCGATCGGCGTCAGGGAATTGGAGGCGGCCCTGGCCGGTGAAATCGGCTTTGGCGAGGCGGTTGAGCGGGCAAAGGCCGCCACGCGCCAGTATGCCAAGAGACAGTCGACATGGTTCCGCACCCAGTCCGGTCCGGAGTGGAAAAGGCTCACCCTTCGGCAAAGTATTGATGAGGATGTGATTTAACGACAACCTTACAATTTTCGACGGTGCCGAACGGAGATATTCGCGCTCTGGTTGCTGAAATCAGATTTTGTTAAGCTTGTTCGTGAGATAAGGATTCCGGGTGGAATTCAAGCGGGCAGCGATGCGTTTTCACAAGGCAGAGTCAGCATTCTTTGTCTTCATCACAGTCATTCTGGGTGCCGGAATGCTGATGATGTTCGCACACGGGGTCGTGGATTCTCTTGTACATGAGATAAAGGCGCCTGACGGCTTTGCCGACATTTCATACCTGAAGAACCTTCTGTTCTTTACCAGCGTTCTTATGGCGACGGCGTTGTTCTTCGGTGTTTTCTTCATTTATCCGCTCATCCGAAAGCAGGTGAGGGAGGAGAAGAAATTGCGCCAGATGACGGCGTCGCTCAGTGCCCGTTCCGAGACGCTGGAGATCGAGGCGCTGACCGATGGCCTCACGGGGGTGCAGAACCGTCGCTACTTCGACGATGCGCTGAGGGAATACATCGAGGAGTTCCGCCGCATCGACAAGCCGCTGGGGCTGATGATCCTCGACCTCGACCACTTCAAGCAGGTAAACGACAGCTACGGGCACGATATCGGTGATCGCGTTTTGCGCGCCGTTGGCAAATGCCTGCGTGACATGACCCGCTATCACGACATTGTTGCACGTCTGGGTGGTGAGGAATTCGGCATCGTCACGCCCAACATGAACCTTGTCGGGCTGGAAAAGCTGGCGGAGCGCATCCGCGATGCGGTATCGGCACTTTCGATCCCCACGGGGCGCGGTGGCTTGCGGGTGACAACCAGCGTTGGGCTTGCCGTATGGGAAGGCAAGGAGACAGCCGAGGAATTCTACCGGCGCGCCGACCGCCAGCTCTATGAAGCCAAGCGGCAGGGCCGCAACCGGGTGTGCGCCTGAAACGGAAATGGGGCCGGGAAGGGCCCGGCTTCCACTCGTTTCAGGCTCCGTGAGGCTTCATGCCGAAGGTCGAGGGTTTCAGTCCATAGCGCTGTTCCGCTTCCTCCGTCACTGATCTGCGCAACAGGGACGATGCTCTGCGATAGTCAGGATCGCCCGGCTGGCTCGTCCTGTCGACCGGCTCCGCCATCACCATTGAAGGCTCAGGCTGTGGCGCCTGCTGCGGTGCCATGCCGTTTCGCAGGCGATTGACGATCGACGCCAGATCGACCTCGCGTCCATTGAGACAGGCGGTGGGATCGTCGCCTTTTTGCTGGCCCGGAAGCAGGCTTCTGTCCAGCTTCTCGAACTTCAGCCGCATGGTGGTCGCCACACCCTCGCCGAAAGCGATGGCCTCGCGCTGCCCCATGGAGGACAGGAACGAAAGCGTGGAGGCCGATGAATCGGCAATGGCGGAGCGGATGATCGCCTTGTCCTGCTCGTTGGACAGGCGCATGGCGAACACGGTCGAGCATTGCGACAGGATGGTCGGGTCGAGTTCGCCCGGTCTTTGCGTGACGATGCCGAGGAAGCAGCCATATTTGCGGCCTTCCTTGGCGATGCGGGCAAGCGCTTCGCGCGTCGGCGCAAAGCCCTGACGCGCGTCGGCCGGCATGTAGCGGTGGGCTTCCTCGCACATGACCAGAAGCTTCAGCCGTCCCTCGCTCCACTGGGCCAGCTCGAAGGCGAGGCGCGCCAGCACCGAACATACGGCATTGACCACTTCCGAAGGCAGACCGGCCATTTCGAAGCAGGTTACCGGGCGTCCGCCATGCGGCACGCGAAAGATGTTGCCGATGGTCTGATGGATCGTGTCCTCGATCAGGTGTGAATTGAACATGAAGCGATAGCGCGGATCGGCGAAAGCCTGCTCGACACGGGCCTTCAGCGATTTCAGCACCGGCCGTTCGGCCTTGCCATCGAGCAGCCCGATCCGCTCATCGATCAGTTTGAGAAGATCGGCGATGCGGTAGGGAACCGGCGTGTCGGCGGTCAGCGTGTCGGAACCGCGGCGCGTGAAGGCCGACGATCCGCCATTGCGATACATCTGGCGCGCGACGGGAACGAGATCCCGCAGCAGGTCGACTTCTTCCGGGATGGCCTGCCTGCCCCGAAACAGCACTTCGGCGAATTCTTCCAGCCGGAACATCCAGAAGGGCAGGTCGAGGCTCGAACTGTCGATCCGCACGCTGTGCTCCGGCAGGGAGGCGGCGAATTCGTTGTGGGGATCGAGGATCAGGATGCGCAGATCCGGGCAGGCGGCGATTGCCTTGCGCATCAGCAGAGACACGGCCGTCGATTTGCCGACACCCGTGCTGCCCACGACAGCAAAGTGACGCGAAAGCGTATCCTCAATGGCGATATTGGCGCTGATGCCGTCATCCTGCGACAGATGGCCGATGGTGACGCCGCGTCTGCCGGCAAGATCGTAAACGGCTTCCAGATCGCGGGCGCGGATGCGATGGGCATGGGCGCCGACATGCGGATAACGGGTGATGCCGCGGTCGAATACGGGCCTGGCGCCGGGCTGTGCGCCGTCCTGCACCTCGCCGACCAGTTCCACTTCGACTTCGATGGCGTTGAGCTCGCCGCGCCGCCAGTCGTGTCCGGGCTTGCCGACGCCATAAACGAGGCCGACCGTGCGGGTTGAACCCAGATTGATCGATATCATGCGCCCGACGGTCCAGCGCTCGGCGGGATCGTCCGTATCGTCATCGCCGGCGTAGGAACTGAGGACAGCGCGCGCGCCATCGCAGCGCACCACATGCCCCAATATACGCAGATCGGATTGCTGCGTATCGCGCCGCTCCTGCGAGGTGGCTTCACCCGGCCGATTGCCGCGCTCAACAAACATGACAGAGACCCCCGTACTCCATTTCCCGCACTTCTGTCATGGCCGGGTTAAGGTGGCGTGAGGGGGCATGGTTGCGACAGTCTTAATAAAGCTGATCCGGCAAATGCATTTTCTGCGCAGATTGGGCGTTGACACGCTATGAAAATCGCCTCTATTGTCCCGGCCCATGGAAAAGGCACTCATTCTCGTAGTAGGAAGGCGCGTGGGCAAGGTGGTGTAACCACCGGGCGAAATCCTCCCATGCGCAACACACAGGCTCCCTCGGGGGCCTTTTTTATTATCCAGAACGGCACTAAACGACGATACAGCGGCCCGCGACAGCGGAAACAGGACGGGACCATACCGATGAGCAACGGACAGAACGAGCGGCGCGAAATGACTGGCGCCGAAATGGTGGTTCAGGCGCTGAAGGACAACGGCGTCAGGCACCTCTTCGGTTATCCGGGTGGTGCCGTCCTTCCGATTTACGACGAGCTTTTCCAGCAGGACGATGTCGAGCACATTCTGGTTCGCCATGAGCAGGGTGCGGGCCACGCGGCCGAGGGATATGCGCGCTCGACCGGAAAGCCCGGCGTCATGCTCGTTACCTCCGGCCCCGGAGCCACCAATGCGGTGACGCCGTTGCAGGATGCGCTGATGGATTCTATTCCGCTGGTGTGCATCACTGGTCAGGTTCCCACCAGCCTGATCGGCTCGGACGCCTTTCAGGAGTGCGATACGGTCGGCATCACGCGGCCCTGCACCAAGCACAACTGGCTGGTGAAGGACGTCAACCAGCTGGCGGCCATTCTGCATGAAGCCTTCCACGTTGCCGCGACCGGCCGGCCCGGTCCGGTTGTCGTCGACATTCCGAAGGACATCCAGTTCGCCAAAGGCACCTATGTGTCCCCGCAAACCGCGCCGCTGACCAGCTACAAGCCGCGCAAACAGGGCGATCTCAACCAGATCAAGGCAGCCGTCGAGCTGATGGCCGGCGCGAAGAAGCCCGTGCTCTACACCGGCGGCGGTGTCGTGAATTCCGGTCCCGAGGCCAGTCACCTGCTGCGGGAACTGGTCGACCTCACCGGCTTCCCGATCACCTCGACGCTGATGGGCCTCGGCTCCTACCCGGCCTCGGGCAAGAGCTGGCTCGGCATGCTGGGCATGCACGGCACCTATGAAGCCAACATGGCCATGCATGACTGCGACGTCATGGTGTGCATCGGCGCCCGCTTCGACGACCGCATCACTGGCCGGCTGGACGCCTTCGCACCGCATTGCAAGAAGATCCACATCGACATAGATCCGTCTTCCATCAACAAGAACGTTCATGTCGACATCGGCATCATCGGAGACGTCGCCACGGTTCTGGAGGACATGGTGCGCCTGTGGCGCGCGTCTGCCAAAACCGACAAGAAGGCGCTGCATCCGTGGTGGGAGCAGATCGCCAGATGGCGTGCGCGCGATTCGCTGGCCTACAAGACCAATCCCGACGTGATCATGCCGCAATATGCGATCTCTCGGCTCTATGAACTGACGAAGGACCGCGACACCTACATCACCACCGAAGTCGGCCAGCACCAGATGTGGGCGGCGCAGCATTTCCATTTCGACAAGCCAAATCACTGGCTGACGAGCGGTGGCCTCGGCACCATGGGCTATGGCCTGCCGGCGGCGCTGGGCGTTCAGGTCGCCCATCCCGACGCGCTTGTCATCGATATCGCCGGCGACGCCTCGATCCAGATGTGCATTCAGGAAATGTCGGCTGCCATCCAGCATGATGCGCCGATCAAGATTTTCATCCTGAACAACCAGTATATGGGCATGGTGCGCCAGTGGCAGCAGCTTCTGCACGGCAATCGCCTCTCGCACTCCTACACCGAGGCGATGCCCGATTTCGTCAAGCTGGCCGAAGCCTATGGCGCCCATGGCATTCGCTGCGACAAGCCGGACGAGCTGGACGATGCGATCCGCGAGATGATTTCGGTGAAGAAGCCGGTGATCTTCGATTGCCGCGTCGCCACCCTCGCCAACTGCTTCCCGATGATCCCCTCGGGTAAGGCGCATAACGAAATGCTGCTGCCGGACGAAGCGACGGATGAGGCGGTGGCGAATGCGATCGACGCCAGGGGCAGGGAGCTGGTCTGACCAGCTCCGCGTGGGTGAAAACTGCGCGAAAACAGTGAATTGTTGCAGATTTTGAATATCGGGATTCAACCATGAACGCACAGCTTCAGCCCACCGGTTCGGCCTATTTCATCTCGCGGGAGACCGAAAAGCCGGAAACGCACACGCTCTCGATACTCGTGGCCAACGAGCCGGGCGTGCTGGCGCGCGTCATCGGCCTGTTCTCGGGGCGCGGCTACAACATCGAGAGCCTGACGGTTTCGGAAACCGAGCATGAAACGCACCTTTCGCGCATCACCATCGTGACGCGCGGAACGCCGCATGTGCTCCAGCAGATCAAGCACCAGCTTGAGCGCATCGTGCCGGTGCACAGGGTGGTGGACCTGACCGTGCGGGCGCATGAGCTGGGGCAGGAGCGGCCGCTGGAGCGGGAACTGGCGCTGGTGAAGGTTTCCGGCACCGGCACCGACAGGGTCGAGGCGCTGCGGCTTGCCGATGCGTTCCGCGCCCATGTCGTCGATGCCAACACCGAGCACTTCATCTTCCAGATTACCGGCAAGAGCACCAAGATTGACCAGTTCATCGCCATCATGCGTCCGCTGGGTCTGGTGGAAATCTGCCGTACCGGCGTCGCCGCCATGAACCGCGGCCAACAGGGCATGTAGTTTTTCTTCGCCGCGGGAGAACACCTGCCGCTCGGTGGGGGCGGCTCTCGCGTTCATGGAAAACGCTCATTCATTCCGCTCATGCATCGGCTGATCCCGAAGGATATGCCTTCCTCTCCGATGGGCGGGCTGGCCGAGCTTTCCTGTCCACCCATGGATGCTGCTGGCACAAGGAATCGGATGCCATTGGCGCGTCCGGAACAGACCGCTTTTCACTATAGGTCAGCATTGCTGACACTGCAGGTTCCACATGAACTCTGAAGTTCTTTTTGCGCTGGCTGCCTATGCCTTCGTGAGCTCCATCACGCCAGGCCCCAACAACTTCATGCTGCTGTCTTCGGGTGTAAATTTCGGCTTCGTGCGGTCCATTCCGCATATGCTGGGCATCGGTATCGGCTTTGTCGTACTGCTGCTCGCTGTCGGATTTGGACTGGGTGCGGTGCTGACGACGTTCCCGGCATTGCATACGGGGCTCAAGATCGCCGGTGGCGCCTACCTGCTCTATCTGGCGTGGAAGATCGCGATGTCGCGCTCCGTTGAAAGCGGGGGAGATGGTTCCGCGCAGCCGATGACCTTTCTGCAGGCCGCCGCTTTCCAGTGGGTCAATCCGAAGGCATGGGTCATGGCGGTTACCGCAATGGCGGTATTCTCAAATCCGGAAAACCCGTTCCTGTCCGTCATCCTTATCGCCGTGGTGTTCGGCATCATCAACCTGCCCTGCGTTTCGAGCTGGGCCGGCTTCGGCATGGCACTGCGCGGTTTCCTGTCCGATCCGGTGCGCCTGAAATGGTTCAACATCGGCATGGGCGTGCTGCTTGCCGCCACGCTCTGGCCGATGCTGCGGTAGCAAAAAAGCTACTATAGTGCGGCGAGGCTGTCCTTTGACAAGGAGTGGAGATAGTCCCCTTTTGTTCTCGTTTTATATACGCTATAATGCTATTTACATAAAGTATTTATGGTTGTATATAAAATGGTGATACACGTTAAGGACGATGAAGCGGATCTGCTGGTAAGGAAGCTGGCGCGGTCACGGGGTATAGGTATTACCGAAGCGATAAAGGAGGCCACCAGGGAGGCTCTGGCGGCAGATGCCGCCGAAGCGAAGGTGGTTGATGTTCCGTTGCGGATGCGATTGCAGCCGTTGCTGGATCGCCTCGATAGGCTGCCGCGCGGTGGCCTCGCTACGGATAAAGAGTTCTTCGACGAGCTGTGGGGCGAGGAAAGCTGACCGATGGACGAGGGAAAGATTCTTTATCTGGAGACTTCCGCCATCGTGGCTATTCTGAAAAATGAGACTGAGCGTCAGGAGTTTCTTGACAGAATCGAGCAGACGAAAGTTTGTGTAACCTCCATTGTTTCGGCGTTCGAGGCTTCGATAGCCATGTCGGGTCTCACAGGAAGTTGTTCTGCGGGATTAAGTGAAGTTCTGAATTTTTTGCGATTAGCAAAGGCTGAAATTCAGGGAGTTGGGGCTGAATTACTGCCAGAACTGGCTATCGCTCGCGACCGCTATGGCAAAGGCAGCGGTCATGTCGCCAAATTGAATTTGGGTGATTGCTTTTCTTATGCTGTTGCCAAGCAAGGTGGCATGGAGATTTTGTATAAGGGTGATGATTTTGCTGCCACGGATCTCGGCTGAAATCCTGCCTTGCTCTTGCAAAGCGAATCCTGTCTGACCATCTCATGCAATTTTCACCGCAGCAGGACGAGGCGCTCAGGGCAGTCGCCACATGGCTCAAGGCTGGCCGGCCGCAGCTTTTCCGCCTCTTCGGCTATGCCGGAACGGGCAAGACGACGCTGGCGCGCTATTTCGCGGAGCATGTCGACGGGCAGGTGCAGTTCGCCGCTTTCACCGGCAAGGCCGCGCAGGTTCTGCGCTCCAAAGGGGCAACGAATGCCCGCACCATCCATTCGCTGATCTACCGTCCGCGGGGCGAGGAAGCGGTCGAGGACGAGACGACCGGCAAGACCTCCATGTCTCCGACCTTCTCGCTCAATCGCCAGAGTCCGATCGCCAGGGCGGCACTGGTGGTCATCGACGAATGCTCGATGGTGGACGAGCAGCTTGGCCGCGATCTTCTGAGCTTTGGCACGCCGATCCTCGTTCTGGGTGATCCGGGCCAGTTGCCGCCGATTTCCGGTGGCGGCTTCTTCACCGAGCAGGAACCCGATTTCCTGCTGACTGAAATCCACCGGCAGGCGCGCGACAATCCCATCATCCGCATGGCGCTGGACGTGCGCGAGGGGCGGGATCTCGCCTATGGCGACTATGGCGGGGCGCGGGTGATCGGCAAGGACGAGGTGACGCAGGATCTCGTCCTCGACGCCGATCAGGTGCTGGTCGGCACCAATCGCACCCGCCGCCGCTACAACCGCAGGCTGCGCGAGCTGAAGGGCTTCACTGCTGACTATCCGCAGGCCGGCGACAAGCTCGTGTGCCTGCGCAACGATCCGGCCAAGGGGCTTCTCAACGGCTCGCTGTGGAAGGTTATGACCGCTTCGCGCGAAACGGTGAAGCCGGGCATCAACCTGCTGGTTTCACCGGAAGAGGATGACCCGGACCGCGGCGTCGCCAAGATCAAGCTGCTCAAAGCCGCATTCGAGGATGCCGAGGCCGAGATTCCGTGGCAGCAGAAGCGGCGCTTCGACGATTTCGACTACGGCTACGCGCTTACCGTTCACAAGGCGCAGGGCTCGCAGTGGAACGACGTGGTGCTGTTCGACGAAAGCTGGGCGTTCAAGGACACGCGGGAGCGCTGGCTCTACACGGCCATCACGCGCGCGGCCGAAAGGCTTACAATCGTCAGATAGCCGCGTGGCTCCGAAGCGAGCCGCTTTGAAACCGGGCCTTTTTCGGGGATGCGACATGCCTCAAAACAGGGCGTGAACACGTCGCCCGATATCGTGCAGGCGCAGTATTTCGGGCGGCCGCAGCACGTTTCAGGTGCTTTTCTTTGGTTTCGCGCCCAGCCACTCCCATGCTTCCGCTTCGCGTTCGGCCGGAAAATACCTGAGCTCCTGTTCGGGCTGCAGTTCTGCGCGAATGCGTCTGGTCCAGTCCGGCCCGCCGACGCTGGCACAGCGCCTGACATGCGCCAGCGCCATCTGCCGGCCCTGCTCGATCGTCTGCGGGGAGGTTTCCGACCAGTCGGCGGTGTCGAAGTCGGTCAGACGCACCAGCACGTCGACGCGCGGATGCAGCGCGCAGGCGGCCTCAAGCAGGCCGTAAAGGTTCTCTGCGTCGGCCGAATTCACCTCTCCCACGATATCGATCGCAAACAGATCGTCCCTGCTGCTGTCGATACGGCGGATGGCAGGCACGGCTTCAAGATAATTCATCCATTCTCTCTCCGGAACGCGTTTGTCTTCTGGAACACACAAATCCGCTGTCTGTTCCCTGCAAAGCCGCTATAGATGCCGGCACATATGCTCGGGAGGTCACAATGCCGGTCAAGCTGTCGGTCAATCTCAACGCGGTCGCCATGCTGCGCAACAGGCGCGATCTGCCGTGGCCAAGCGTGACCGGGCTGGGGCGGGTCGCGCTGGCCGCCGGCGCCCACGGACTGACGGTCCATCCGCGTCCCGACCAGAGACACACGCGCAATTCCGATCTTCCGGAACTGCGGGCCCTGATCGATGACGAGTTCCCGCAGGCGGAGTTTAACATGGAAGGCTATCCGAACGAGGATTTCCTGCAGCTCGTTGAAAAGAATCAGCCGGAGCAGGTTACGCTCGTGCCCGATGACCCGGCGCAGGCGACCTCGGACCATGGCTGGAACTTCATCGGGCAATCCGCGTTCCTCACACCGATCGTGCGGCGACTGAAGAAGGAAGGGGCAAGGGTATCCCTGTTTGCGAATCCCGACACGGAAGGCCTTTCGGCGGCGCGCGACACCGGCGCCGACCGCGTGGAATTCTACACCGGCCCCTATGCGAGCTGCCACTCCGACCCGGACCGGATGGCCGCCGAGCTGGAAAAGCTTGGAAAGGCCGCCGATGCAGCCCTTGCGCTGGGGCTCGAAGTGAATGCCGGCCACGATCTCGTGGTCGCCAATCTGCCGGCTCTGGTAAAACGCGTTCCCCGGCTTGCGGAAGTTTCCATCGGGCATGGGCTGACCGCCGATGCGCTGGAATTTGGAATGGCCGCCACGGTCAGGCGGTTCCTGAAAGCCTGCGGCTGGCCGTGACCCTGTGCGGCAGCCAGGGTGGCGAGCGGACGACGGGGACTTGATATTGCGCCGCGCCGAGAGTAGAGCACCGCGCGCTTAACGGAGTTCTTTCCATGGCCGTTGCCGATCCCGGTAGCGAGGTCGGGTCCGCCGCACCGGCAGACCAACCCGAACACAAGCCCCAAAGCACGCCGCTCATGATGCTCGCCGCGCTCGGCGTCGTCTATGGCGATATCGGCACAAGCCCCATCTATGCCTTTCGCGTCGCGCTCGGCGCCGCATCCGGATCGGAGGGCGCTGTGCGCCACGATATTCTGGGTGTGCTGTCCCTCATCATCTGGGTGCTCACCATCGTGGTGGCGGTCAAGTACATGATGTTCGTGCTGCGCGCCGACAACAAGGGCGAGGGCGGAACGCTTTCCCTGATGGCACTCAGCCGCTCGGCCTTTCCCAAAAGGCCGGCCCTGATCCTCGGCATCGGCATGCTGGGAGCAGCACTTTTCTACGGCGACGCGGTGATAACCCCCGCGATCTCGGTGTTGTCGGCCACGGAAGGGCTGACCATCATCGGCGAGGGCTTCGCCCCCTACATCGTGCCGCTTACCGTCGTGATCCTGCTGATATTGTTTTCCGTCCAGCGTTTCGGCAGCGGCGGTGTCGCCACCATTTTCGGGCCCATCACGCTGATCTGGTTTCTGGCGATCGGCTTTGCCGGGCTCAGGCATATCATCCACGATCCTGAAATTCTGCTGGCGTTCAATCCGCTCTACATGCTGCGCTTCATCGGGCAGGAAACCACGGTTTCGATGGCCATCATCGGGGGCGTCTTCCTGGCCGTCACGGGTGCCGAATCCGTCTATGCGGACCTCGGCCATTTCGGCCGCCGGCCGATCGTGCTCGCCTGGTTCTGGGTGGTGTTCCCCTGTCTTCTGCTGAACTATCTGGGGCAGGGCGCTTTCGTTCTGTCGCATGACGGCGCTGTCGGCCATCCCTTCTTCCAGATGAACGACGGGTGGCTGCTCTATGTGATGGTGGCGCTGGCAACAGCGGCAACCGTCATCGCCAGCCAGGCCGTGATCACCGGCGCCTATTCGCTGACACGGCAGGCTGTTCAGCTCAACATGCTGCCGCGCATGGAGATCCGACACACCTCGGAAACCCAGTCGGGCCAGATCTACATGCCGCGGGTCAATTTCCTGATGGCCGTCGTGGTGCTGCTGCTGGTGCTCGGCTTCCGCGAGTCCGAAGGCCTTGCTTCGGCCTATGGCATCGCGGTCACCGGCGTCATGCTGGTCACGACCACGCTGTTTGGCATCATCATGATCCGCATCTGGAAATGGCCTTTGTGGGCAGCGCTTAGCCTCACCGCTCTTTTCGGCCTGATCGAGCTCGGCTTCCTCGTCACCAACGCCATGAAGGTGAGGGATGGCGGCTGGGCTTCGCTGGTGGTGGCCTTCATGGTCATCGTGGTGATGGTGACATGGGTGCGCGGATCGCGTCTGCTGTTTGAGAAAACACGCAAGAATGAGATTCCGCTGGAATTCCTCGCCGGCAATCTGGAGAAGAAGCAGCCCCAGCTGGTGCCCGGAACGGCGATCTTCCTGACCAGCGACCCGTTCAGCGCCCCGACCGCGCTGATGCACAGCCTCAAGCACTACAAGGTGTTGCATGAGCGGAACATCATCCTGTCGGTGGTGACGGCCCCGCAGCCGAAGGTGCCGGACAGCGAGCGCGTGAGGCTGGAAACGATCAACGACCTGTTCATGCGCATCACGCTGACATTCGGCTACATGGAACAGCCGAACATTCCGCGCGCGCTGGCCACCTGCCGCAAGCAGGGCTGGAAGTTTGACATCATGACCACTTCGTTCTTCCTCTCCAGACGCTCGCTGAAGGCGTCGGCCAGCTCCGGCATGCCAATGTGGCAGGACCGACTGTTCATCAGCCTTGCGCGAACGGCGGCGGATGCGACGGAATACTTCCAAATTCCGACGGGACGCGTCGTGGAGATCGGCACACAGGTGGCGATCTAGCAGGAGATGGTCGGGATCTAATCCGTCACCGTCATCTTGAAGAAATCGCCCTGTATCTCGAATTCCTCGATGCCGGGCGCGGAGGCGGTGAAGACGATAGCGCGGGCCGGGGTGAGGCCCTGGCAGAACTTGCTGAAGCGTCGCGCCAGCCCGCCATCAGAAAATGTGCCGGTGCGCAGTGCCGGCAGGTCCGAAGCCAGCAGGTGCCAGTCGCGGGGCAGCTTCCCGCAATCGCCGCGCTCGGCATAGATCGGGCGCGAGTCGCCTACCTTCATGTTCACGACGGGATTGAAGGCAATGATGGGCGCATGGTCGGCCGGACCAGCCCATGGCCGCCATCCGGAAGCGGTGATGAGTGCGCCTGCGGTCGCCCCGACCGCCAGAAGCACCGCGCCGCCAAATGCGGCCTGCATTGCCGAAAAGCGTTTGCGGCCGAGCCTCTCAGGGACAAAAAGGGTGGTCATGCCGGTTTGCCGGCCCGCTACCCGCGTGAGAGCTGTCATGGGGGCTCGGGAAGGCACGGCATATTGCGCCACCGGCACAGGCAGGCCGGGAGGGACCTTGCCTTCCATCTCGCCGTCCTGCCTGTAAAGCTGGTTCCACAGCTTCTGCGTTTGTGGATCGTCCGCCACATTGAGCAGCTTTGCCAGCACGCGCAGATTGCCGGAGCGCGGCAGGTGACGGCCTGAACGCCAGTTGTTCAGGTTGCGCAGGGCCGTTTCATGCTGCCGCTGGCCCTTGCTGGCGGTCAGCGTGCAATAGGCGCTGGCGAGCGTCGCGTCGTCGTAATAGCCGGCGCGGTTGCACAGTTCATCGAACAGAACATGCCAGTGCCGGAATGCCGTGTCGTCGGGTTCCCCCATTGTCCCCTCCGCTTCATCTGGTCACGAGGTTTACCGGATCGGTGACGAAAATCTTGACGAAATCGTCGAGCAGCCGGATTTCCTCGACGCCTGCCGTCCGTGCGGTGAAGCGCACTGCCCGGACCGGCACGACCTTGTTGCAATAGTTGCTCATCTTGCGCGCGAGACCGCCGTCGGTGAAGACGCCGAGCGAGCTGTGGGGAACGCGCGGTGCGGTATAGGTCCAGTCCGGGACGTTGCCACCGTCGCAGTCGCCGCGATCTCCGTGGATGACGCGGCTTTCCCCGACCACCATCACAACGCGCGCATCATAGCCGATGACCGGCAGATCCCTGTAGGGATCGACCATCATCCATCGGATTCCGGTGGCGGCCAGCAAGGCAGCAATGATGCCGGTTCCTGACCAGAGCAGCCGCCCGGCGAGGGAAGGGCGCGTTCGGACATTTCCGCTGGCATCCATGTCGACGGCTATGTTGCCGGTGTCCGAAAGTTCCCGGCCGCGCGCGGCGGCGTAGAGGAGGTTCCATCGTTGCAGAAGCTCGGGATTGTCCGACACCCGCAGCAATTCTGCGAGGATCATGAAGTTGCGGCGCAGCGGCAGGTGCCGACCGGCCCGCCAGTTGCGCAGGTTTTTTTCCGCGGCGTTGAAATCCTCGCGGGCGGATTTGCCGGAACGGTGGCACAGCTGGCTGGCCAGTGCCGAATTGTCGATATGGCCGCTTCTGTCACACAGCGCGTCCAGCAATGCGTGCCATCGGCTGAATTTGCCCCAATCCTGTTCCTGCATGCCCTGTCCCCGCATGCTGTGCGCATCCGCTCCACTGCCTGAGAGGTGATTTAAAAAGCAATTCATAGAGATAGCAATCAAGTTTGCTCTCGTTTTTCCGGATTTTCCGGTGATTGGCGGACTTTTCGATTTGCTGGCGCGAATGGATTTGGCACGCCGGAAGGACCACCGCCGATGTTCTGCCTGGCTCCGGTGGATCAGTTTTCAGGCGTTACAGAGAGGGGCTTAACAGAGATGCGAAACGCTGTTGTTGGTGCGATGTCGATCCTTTCGGGGCTGGTGCTGTCGGGTTGCGTCACTGCGACCAATGCCGACAAGACCGTCGAGATGAGGGTAGGCGAAACGAAGCACCTGACCGCTTACCGGGGCAATTCGTGCAGCGCCGGTGCGCCGAGCTATGCGGACATCGTGGGCCGGCTGCCGAAATCCTCGATCGTGAACTACTCGGATGGAGGGCTTTCGAGCCGCGTCAGCCGGGATTGCGGCAAGCGCGTGCCGACGCGTGCGGTGAACGGCACGGCCATCGCGACCGGCTCGGAGGGCCATCGCTACCAGTCCGGAACGGTCGCGATCGTCGTGAAATAGGTTTGCGACCGGCAGCAGCCGGCAAGGCAATTTGCGGGGGCGACCGGGCGACGCGGCAATGCGCCGCCCGGTTTCGTTTCCGGCATGGTTGTGGCGGTGCAGGGCTTTGTTGTATCCCGGACGAGGGGGACGCAACCGCAGACGCATGATCCGGCAAACTACGGTGCGGAACGGCATTGCCGGACAAAGCAGGTCTGACGTGCAGCCAAAATTATCGATCGCCATTGCAGGTGCGGGACCGGCCGGGCTTGCCGCGGCACTCTATCTCCACCGCGCCGGGCACAGGATCACCATATTCGAGCGTTTCGAAAATCCGGCTCCGGTCGGCTCGGGGCTTATCCTGCAACCGACCGGTCTTACCGTTCTGGACGACCTTGGATTGCTGGGCGACATCATGGCGCTTGGCAGCCGCATCGACCGGCTGCACGGCACGGATGCGCGCTCCGGTCGCACGGTGCTGGATGTCCGCTACCGGGCCCTGCCGGGTGGGCGCTTCGGGGTGGCGGTGCACCGGGCCGCACTCTTCGGCGTGCTCTATCGCGCGGTTCTGCGCGAGGGCATCGCCATCGAGACGGGCGTCGGGATCGATTCCCTCGATGCGGGCGAGACGGCAACGCTGATCGACGACAAGGGGCGCGGGCTCGGATCGTTCGATCTGGTGATCGATGCCAGCGGCACGCGCTCGCGTCTGCGACGCCATGCCGATGTTCCTGTCGATCCGCAGCCGCTGGCCTATGGCGCGTTCTGGGCATCGCTGGGCTGGCACGGAGACGGCTTCGACGAACATGCGCTGCTGCAACGCTATGACCGGGCGCGGGTGATGATCGGCGTGCTGCCCATCGGCCGCGCCGAACCGGGCGGAGAGCGGATGGCGGCCTTCTTCTGGAGCCTGAAGCCGGACGACGCCGCCCGCGTTCAGAGCGAGGGCCTTGAGGCTTGGAAAGCCCGCGTGGTCGGCTACTGGCCTCAATGCGCTGCCTATGTCGACCAGATCGACAGTTTCGACCAGCTTTCGCTGGCGCGCTATGGCCACCACACGCTGCCGGTTCCGGCCGGTCGGCGGCTGGCTATTATTGGCGATGCCGCCCATTCCACCAGCCCGCAACTGGGGCAGGGGGCCAATATGGCGCTTCTCGACGCGGCGGCGCTCACCCATGCGCTGAAACAGAACACAACGATCGAGGATGCGCTCGCCGCCTATGCGCGGACGCGCCGCTGGCACATCCGCAGCTTCCAGACATTGTCGCGCGTGTTCACGCCGTTCTACCAGTCGGACGGCTGGCTGCTGCCCTTCATGCGTGACAGCGTGGTGGCGACCACGGCGAAGATTCCGCCGTCGCCGCGCATTCTCGCCGCGCTCGTGGCGGGGACCATCATCGATCCGCTGCGCAGGATCGGCCTCAGCGAGACGGACTGGCAACGGGTCGCTGCAGCGCCGGCGCGGCCTATTGCTGCGATCGCCGAGTGAGCTGCCGGTTCGCCGGTGTATGAAATTCCGGCTCTTCCGGCACCTGTGGCAGTTCCGGCAAAAGCGCGAAGCGGTTTTGCGTCCGGGATTTCATCGAGACAAAAGATTGGAGCGGTTCCGGGGTTCGGAGAAAAGCAGAAATGATCCAAGGGATATTTTTTCAAAAGATCAGCCTTGCGTGAAAAGACCCTCTTGTCTTCCCGATAGCGATCGGGCATAGCAGGAACCGTAACGTACGGTACGGCATCTGAAGATGCGACTGTCCGATTGGGAGAAGGGCGCGGGCAGGGCTTTTGCTGCCGTGCGATGAGCGGACGACAACGTGGTTCAGGCGTACGAACAGGAGGAAGTGCAGAAGCTCACAGAGCGTCAGAAAGACATTCTGGATGCAGCTCTGCGCCTGCTGGTCGAAGACGGCGACAATCTCACCATGGCTGCCGTGGCGCGCCGGGCGAGATGCTCCAAGGAAAGCCTCTACAAATGGTTCGGCGACCGCGACGGGCTGCTCACCGCGACCGTGCGCTGGCAGGCTTCCAAGGTGCGCGTGGTGCCCGTCGATCAGGGCAGGCCGGACCTGGTGTCGCTCACTGAAAGCCTCGAAAGCTATGCGCGCGACTGGCTGAAGGTGATTTCGAGCGATACTTCCGTGGCGCTCAACCGGGTTGCGATCAGCCATGCCGGCTCAGGCCGCGACAAGCTCGGCGAGATCGTGCTGCAAAACGGCCGTTTCGCGCTGGCCGCACGGCTGAAGCCGGTGCTCGATGCCGGCAAGCGGGCCGGGCTTCTTGTGTTCGAGGATGCGGAAACCGCGTTCAGGACGTTTTTCGGGCTGGTTGCGCGCGATGTGCAGATCCGGCTTCTGCTCGGCGACTGGCCGGGCATGACGGAGGCGGCGATCGAGGAAGACGCGGCGCGCGCCACCAAACAGTTTCTTGCCCTGCACGGGGCCGGGAAGGGTCAACAGGCCAACTAATCCACACGACAGGTCAATACAGGAACGGGAAGGACTTTTATCATGCGTGTCTATTACGATCGCGACGCTGATCTGAACCTCATCAAGGGCAAGAAGGTTGCCATCATCGGCTACGGCTCGCAGGGCCGCGCCCATGCGCTGAACCTCAAGGATTCCGGCGTGAAGGACATCGCCATCGGCCTGAAGGCCGGCTCGGCGACCGCCAAGAAGGTCGAGGCCGACGGCCTCAAGGTGATGACCGTTGCCGAAGTCGCCAAGTGGGCCGACCTGATGATGATGGCTGCTCCCGACGAGTTGCAGGCCGACATCTACAACAGCGAGATCGCCCCGAATATCCGCGATGGCGCAGCGATTGCCTTTGCCCACGGCCTCAACGTGCATTTCGGCCTGATCGAGCCGAAATCGTCCGTCGACGTCATCATGGTTGCGCCCAAGGGCCCCGGCCACACCGTTCGCGGTGAATACCAGAAGGGCGGCGGCGTGCCGTGCCTGGTCGCCGTGCATCAGGATGCCAGCGGAAACGCGCTCGACCTCGGCCTGTCCTACGCCTGCGGCGTCGGCGGCGGCCGCTCGGGCATCATCGAGACCAACTTCCGCGAAGAGTGCGAGACCGACCTGTTCGGTGAGCAGGCAGTTCTGTGCGGCGGCGTGGTCGAGCTGATCCGCACCGGTTTCGAGGTTCTGGTCGAGGCCGGCTATGCGCCGGAAATGGCCTATTTCGAGTGCCTGCACGAAATGAAGCTGATCGTCGACCTCATCTACGAGGGCGGCATCGCCAACATGAACTACTCCATCTCGAACACTGCCGAGTGGGGCGAGTATGTGTCGGGTCCGCGAGTCATCACCGCCGAGACCAAGGAAGAGATGAAGCGCATCCTGAAGGACATCCAGAGCGGCCGCTTCACCAGCGAGTGGATGCAGGAATACCGTTCCGGCGGTGCGCGCTTCAAGGCAACCCGTCGTCTGGCCGATGAGCACCAGATCGAAGAGGTCGGCGCCAAGCTGCGCGGCATGATGCCGTGGATCTCCAAGAACAAGCTGGTCGACAAGGAAAAGAACTAAGTTTTCCGCACCAGAAAAACGAAAGGCCGGCGATGACCATCGCCGGCCTTTTTCCATTTACGGGCAGGGAAAAGGTTCAGCCGTAGGGCGACCGGCACTGGCGGCGCGGCCCATTGTAAGGCTGGAAGGTGTTGTCCGAGGCCCGGTAGGAGCGATAGCGGTCATAGCACCAGCGCACATGCGCGTTGCCGGACGGGCGATAGTAGCGCCGTGGCTCGGTGTAGTAGCGATAGCCCGGCGCACCCAGTCCAAGACCGAGATAGAAGCCCGATCCGCCGTAATGAGGCCGGTAGTAATGGTGCCGCGGCGGCCGTGGACGGTGCCAGTTGCCGCCATGCTGTGGCGGTCGCCAGTGTGAACCACCCGGACGATGCGGCCGGTTCCAGTTGCCGGATGGCCGGTTTCCGTGATGAGGAGGCCTGCGCCAGCGTTCGTCGCGAATTTTGGTGACGTCCTGAGTTGCACTGGCCGCAGGTGCGGCAGGTGCATGTGCAGGCGGGGGACCGGCGACGGCCGGAACCGAAAGCATGCCGACGAGACACAGCACGGTCAGCCCGGCCCTGAACGGAGAGGAAAGAAGCTTTTTCATGTGCCACTCCCGAGGATAGAGCAAGTTGCAACGCCGGAAGCTTCCGGCAATTGGTTGCAGCATGACGACTGGTCAATGAACGCAGGATGAACGGTGCGGGTTCCGTGCCGGGCGCGTTTCTGCGCTTGTCTTTGGCGCGACTTGCAGGCAATTGTCGCTGCCATGTCTTTGCGCCTTGCCACCTTCAATGTCGAAAACCTGATGAACAGGTTCGATTTCTCCGGTTTCCGAAACCAGCTCAATCAGGACAGGACGCTGGCCCTGTTCGAGATCAAGAGCGAGGCGGAATACCGCGCACTGGAGCAGGCCCGCGCCATCGCCCATTCGGATGATACGCGTCAACTCACCGCCCTTGCCATCGCGGCGACCCGGGCCGACATCATCTGCATGCAGGAGGTGGACAATATCGAGGCGCTGAAGGCGTTCGAGTATGGCTATCTTTTCAAGATGGTGGGGCAGGGATACCGCCAGAAATACACCACGTCCGGCAATGATTCGCGCGGCATCGACGTCGCGCTGATGATGCGGGACGAGACCGCGCACGGCCAGCCGATCGAGTTCGTGCGCATGACCAGCCATGCCCATCTCACCTATGGCGAACTTGGCCTGCACACGCCGGAACTGGCGGCGCTGGGGCAGGAGCCGCACGAGCGTATCTTCCGCCGCGATTGTCTTGAAATCGACCTCAAAATCGGCGGCAAGCCGCTGACGCTCTATCTGGTCCATTTCAAATCCATGGGGGGCGCGCCGCGCAACGGCATGGACGGGCGGCAGGCAACCATGCCGATCCGCTTCGCCGAAGCCCGAGCTGTGCGCCACATCATCGAACAGCGTTTCGGCCGGGATCGCGCGGCAGACAAGCGCTGGGCGATCTGTGGCGACATGAACGATTACCGGCAGCGCGTGGTGATCGAAGGCGACGGTCCATCAGACTACCGCTTCGAGGTGCGTGACGAGGCTGTTTCCTGTCTCGATGCTCTTCTTCACGACGGGTTTTGCGAGAATGTCGTCGAGCGCCGTCCCGAGATGGATCGCTGGACGCTCTATCATACGCGTGGGCCGCAGGAGCGGCATCTTTGCCAGCTCGACTACATCCTTCTGTCGCGCTCGCTTGCGGAGGAAAATGCAGGCGCGGTGCCGAATATCATCCGCAACGGCCAGCCATATCGCACTCCTTTCCCATCGGGACAGGAGGTCAGCCATTTTCCGCGCGTTGGCTGGGACCGGCCCAAGGCTTCCGATCACTGCCCGGTGGCGGTGACGCTGGACATCGTGTGAGGCGGCGGTGAGCTTCAACCTGCCTGCGAACGTGATCCTGCCTGTCGACAGCATCGACGTGCGACTGGACCCCGCGCCGCATCCGTTCGAGCGTGACAATGCCGAGGCGATCGCCGCCGGCTGGCTGGAACATCAGGCTGGCAATCCCGCCCTGTTCGACGGAACGATGGTTCTGCTGTCGTCGCTGACCTATGACGGCGGAGTGCTGGCCGGTGTCTGTCATGAAGTGCGCTATTCGACCTTCCTGCACTGGCGCCGCCATCCGGAGACGCCCGGCGCGCATCATACCTTCGCGCACGCCATGCCGGTATCCGGCGACGGCGCGCTGGTGGCTATCCGCATGGCACCGCATACGCTGAATGCCGGTAAGGTCTATTTCGCGGCTGGCTCCTTCGAGCCCATCGATTTTGTTGACGGCCAGGTCGATATGCATCGCAACATGGCCCGCGAGGTCATGGAGGAAACCGGGCTCGATCTCGATGCCGCCGTGCCCGAAGCGCGTCATCATCTGATCTCGACGCCGGGCGGGGTGGTGATTTTCCGCCGTTACCGGTTTTCGCAGTCAGCCGATGAGATCGCCGCTCAGGTGCGGACCCATATCGCCGCCGATCCCGATCCGGAAATCAGCGAGCCGGTCGTCATTCGCGATGCTACCACGCATCCGGCGGGGATGATGAGCTACATGCCGGCGCTCGTCGGCTGGCATTTCGCCGGCGCCTGAGTTCAATCGACCCTGCCGCTAGAGCGTGTCGCGTTTGACGTGATTCAGGATTCCCATTTGAGTTGTGTGATGATTCATTGTGGTTCGAAGGAGAACTGCGATGGGCAAGCCGTTACCGATTGCGTTGCGTGAGCGTGTTGCTGCGTTTGTCGATGAAGG
>NZ_JCAKKP010000009.1:0-122645 GCF_059509755.1 Aquamicrobium sp. YD-1-mutant5 | reverse complement strand
CCCCGTGCCACAACGGGAAGTACGGCGATATGCGCGCCATCTGGCACTCGCTCAGCAGAAACAAATCACCCATCACGGCCTCCTTCAGCAAAGACCGTGAATCACAGATCAAACCAAATTAATAGGTCCTGAGCCTAGGCCCGAAGCTTCCCGATTGGGCCGGGAAAGGGTGCGCGGGGCAGCCATGCTGAATCAGGCTGGCTTTTGGCGGGTAATTGCACTATATGCGCCGCTGTATCGCGCTTTTTGTCGCGAGCTTAGTGGCCTGTGCTGGACGACATCCCGGCTCAAGGCGTCCCGTTTCCTCCAACATATAAGGAAAAGCACGATGTCGATCACTGCCGAACGCAAGCAAGAATTGATGGCACAGTTTGCAACTGCCAAGGGCGACACTGGTTCGCCTGAGGTGCAGGTTGCCATCCTCTCCGAGCGTATCAAGAACCTGACCGAGCACTTCAAGGACCACAAGAAGGACAACCATTCCCGCCGTGGTCTTCTCGCGCTCGTGTCGCAGCGCCGCAGCCTGCTTGACTATCTCAAGAGCAAGGACGTTGCGCGCTACCAGACGCTGATCGAGAGGCTCGAACTGCGTCGCTGACCTGATCTGACCGGCGGGCATCTCAGGATTCCCGCCGGTCGCACATCCGGGCTGCCTATCGGCCCGAATGGTTCCATGGCGGAAAGGGCCGCCGGAACCACCCCGTGGACGGTCATGGGGCAGGATTGCAGGATGCTCGCTCCGGCACTCAGCCGGAATTGCCCCGAGTCTCCCGTTGTCTTGCCCGTGGCTGCCCGAAAGAAGCCAGGAAAGATGAGCCGCGCCCGGCACAGCCGCGTGGCCTTTCCGCATATTAAGGACAAGGCATGTTCAACTATCACAAAGTCGAGATCGAATGGGGCGGCCGTCCGCTCGTTCTGGAGACCGGCAAGATCGCCCGTCAGGCCGACGGCGCCGTGCTCGCCACCTATGGCGAAACCATGGTTCTGGCGACTGTCGTGTCGGCCAAGGAGCCGAAGCCCGGCTTCGATTTTTTCCCGCTGACCGTCAACTATCAGGAAAAGACCTACGCTGCAGGCAAGATCCCCGGCGGTTACTTCAAGCGCGAAGGTCGCCCGAGCGAAAAGGAGACGCTGGTTTCGCGTCTCATCGACCGCCCGATCCGTCCGCTCTTCGCTGACGGCTACAAGAACGACACGCAGGTCGTCGTCACAGTCGTGCAGCACGACCTTGAGAACGATCCGGACATCCTGTCGATCGTTGCCACCTCCGCGGCACTCACCCTGTCGGGCGTTCCCTTCATGGGACCGATCGGCGGCGCGCGCGTCGGCTACATCAATGGCGAATATGTGCTGAACCCGCATATCGACGAAATGACCGAATCGAAGCTCGATCTGGTCGTCGCCGGCACCTCCGAGGCCGTTCTGATGGTCGAGTCGGAAGCGCAGGAACTGTCCGAAGAGGTGATGCTGGGCGCTGTCGTGTTCGGCCAGAAGGGCTTCCAGCCGGTCATCGACGCGATCATCAAGCTGGCCGAAGTGGCCGCCAAGGAGCCGCGCGATCATAGCGTCGCCGATCTCTCCGCGCTTGAAAGCGAAATCCTCGCCATCGCCGAGACCGATCTGCGCGAAGCCTACAAGATCACCGACAAGCAGGCCCGTTACGCTGCCGTCGATGCCGCCAAGGCCAAGGTCAAGGCTGCTTTCACGCCGGCCGAAGGCGAAGAGGCGAAGTGGTCGTCCGAGCAGGTCGCCAGCGTGTTCAAGGAACTCCAGGCCAAGATCGTGCGCTGGAACATCCTCGACACCAGCTCGCGCATCGATGGCCGTGACCTGAGCACCGTTCGCCAGATCGTTTCGGAAGTCGGCATCCTGCCGCGCACCCACGGTTCGGCCCTGTTCACCCGCGGTGAGACGCAGGCGATCGTCGTCGCCACGCTCGGCACCGGCGAGGACGAGCAGTATGTCGACGCGCTGACCGGCATGTACAAGGAGAAGTTCCTCCTTCACTACAACTTCCCGCCCTATTCGGTGGGTGAGACCGGCCGCATGGGTTCGCCGGGCCGCCGCGAGATCGGCCATGGCAAGCTTGCCTGGCGCGCCATCCGTCCGATGCTGCCTTCCGCCGAGCAGTTCCCCTACACGCTGCGCGTGGTTTCCGAGATCACCGAGTCCAACGGCTCGTCCTCGATGGCCACCGTCTGCGGCACCTCGCTGGCTCTGATGGATGCGGGCGTTCCGTTGCAGAAGCCGGTTGCCGGCATCGCCATGGGCCTGATCAAGGAAGGCGAGCGTTTCGCGGTGCTCTCCGACATTCTCGGTGACGAGGACCACCTCGGCGACATGGACTTCAAGGTGGCGGGTACGGCGGGCGGCATCACCTCGCTGCAGATGGACATCAAGATCGACGGCATCACCGAAGAGATCATGCAGGTTGCGCTTGGCCAGGCCAGGGACGGCCGTCTGCACATCCTCGGTGAAATGGGCAAGGCGCTCTCCGAGAGCCGTGGCCAGCTGGGCGAGTTCGCGCCGCGCATCGAAGTCATGAACATCCCGACCGACAAGATCCGCGACGTGATCGGTTCCGGTGGCAAGGTCATCCGCGAGATCGTGGAAAAGACCGGCGCCAAGATCAACATCGAGGATGACGGCACGGTCAAGATCGCGTCGTCGAGCGCCAAGGAAATCGAGGCGGCCAAGAAGTGGATCCACACCATCGTGGCCGAGCCGGAAGTCGGCGAAATCTACGAAGGCACGGTCGTCAAGACCGCCGACTTCGGCGCCTTCGTGAACTTCTTCGGTCCTCGTGACGGTCTGGTCCACATCTCGCAGCTTTCCGACCAGCGCGTCGCCAAGACCACCGACGTGGTCAAGGAAGGCGACAAGGTCTGGGTCAAGCTGATGGGCTTCGACGAGCGCGGCAAGGTTCGCCTGTCCATGAAGGTGGTCGACCAGGCCACCGGCAAGGAAGTCGTCAAGGAAGCGAAGGCCGAAGGCGAAGAAGCCTGAGCCTTTCTTCAGCTCTGAAATATGCGGGCGCGCCTTTCGGCGCGCCCGTTTTCGTTTTATCTGCTATGCAGAATGCGGCCTGACGGCAGTTCGAGACGCCGGGAAATGTCCAGCGCTTCGAGAAACGGCTCGTCATGGCTGACGACGACAAGCGCCCCGTCATACGCCTGAAGACCGGCCTCGATCGCCGCTATGGAATCGAGATCGAGATGGTTGGTCGGCTCGTCCAGAATGAGCAGCGGCGGCGGTTTGATGCCGCCAAGCACGCAGGCGAGTGCTGCTCGCAGCAACTCCCCGCCGCTCAGGTCCGAAACCGTCTGAAGTGCTGCGTCCGCCCTGAAGCCAAAGCGGGCGAGAGACGCCCGGCAGGCATTCTCGCTGGCATCGGGGTTGAGGCGGCGGAAATTGTCGCGGATCGGGGCGGACGGGTCAAGAAGGCTGGCGCGCTGGTCCAGCATGGCGGCGTCCTCCGTCACGCGCACCGTGCCCGCGAGGGGAGAAAGCCGTCCCGTGATCAGTTCCAGCAGCGTCGTCTTGCCGGAGCCGTTCGGGCCGGTAATGGCGATCCGCTCGGGGCCGGTCACCACCATCGTGATGCTGCTGAAAACCGGACGCTCCGCCTGATAGCCGGCTGAGACATTGTCGAGGCTCAACACGGTTCTGCCGGCGGCGAGGCCGGTGGAAGGCAGGGCGACGGCGAGGCTTTGCAGCACTTCGAGGCGCTCTCGCGCCGCCGCGAGGGCTTCCCGGGCCTGCGCCTGCTGGCTGCCGGCTAGGCGGGCACCGGCCCCGCCGCTGTTTTCCGCGCGCTCCTTCATGCCGCCCAGCAGGATGCGCGGCATGTCGCCTTTCGCCGCCTTTCGCTGTCCGGCACCGCCCCGTCGCGCCTTGCGCTCCGTTGCAACCTGTGCGGCGCGCGCCACTTCAGCCGATTTCTTTTCGGCGAAGTCCAGATCGCGCTGCGCTGCCGCCAGCTCCCGCGCCTTGCGCTCCTGATAATGGCTCCAGTTGCCGCCGTAGCGGGTAGCGCCGAGCGTTGTCAGCTCGACGATCTCGTCCATCAGGCCAAGCAGCTCGCGGTCGTGGCTGACGACGAGCGCGCCCTTGCGCCAGCCGGCAAGCATCTCGTAAAGCGCCAGCCGGCCCTGCCGGTCGAGATTGTTGGTGGGTTCGTCCATGAGCAGGAAATCGGCATCGGAAAAAAGCAGCGCGGCAAGACCGGCGCGCGTGCGCTGGCCGCCCGAAAGGGTTTGCAGGCGTGTGTGCGGCGAGGCATCGAGGCCCATTCTGGCAAGAGCCGCCTCCATCCGCTCCTCCAGCGTCCAGTCGGCGTCGGCCAGTTCCTCGACGGTGGCGCTGCCTTCGCTGGCGCGTTGCAGAATGCCGAGTTGCGCATCCACCCCAAACAGGCTGGAAACGGTGGCCTCGGGAGAGACCTGCACAGTCTGGTTGAAGACCGCGAGCGTGCCGTCGACGGACACGGAGCCGGTTTGCGGCGCAAGCCGGCCGGATATCAGATGAAGAATGGTGCTCTTGCCGACACCGTTGCGCCCGATCAGCCCGGTGCGGCCCGGCCCGAAGGCTAGGTCGAGATCGGAGAAAAGGCGACGCCCGTCAGGCGTGGAAAAGCTGAGACTGGAAAGAACGATCGAAGCTGGCATGTGTGAGGATTTCCCTGATGACAAAGCGGGTTCGCGTTGCGTTCAGAGAAAAATCCATCGTGCCGGGGCTCCTGATCAGTTGAATTCGCCCAATAGCTAGGTCTTTCCGGGTGCGGATGCAAGCCGGCGCATTCAAAACCTGTGCCGATCACGAAAGACGCTGCATAAGGGGCAAAATTGCTCTATCAGCCTCTCATGACACGCGAAGCCCTGAAAACCCTTTTCTACCCCTTTGAATCCGGAGCGCTGGATGCGCCGGGAGCGGACAGCCGGGTGCTGTTCTTCGGAGCTGAACCGGGTTTCCGCCTGCCGGAAGGCTTTTCGGCGGAGCTGCATTGCGTGCAGGGGTTCCGGCCGCATCTGCGCGCCCTGCCATCCGCCGGCCGCAAGGTCATGCCCCGCGCGGAAGGTACAGATTACGACATGGCGCTGGTGCTTGCCGGTCGCCATCGCGGCCAGAACGAACTGTGGATCGCCGAGGCGCTGGAGCGCGTCGCGCCGGGTGGCACGGTGCTTGTGGCCGGCGGGAAAGACGACGGCATCGCCTCGCTGCGCAAGCGGATAGGCTCGCTGGTGCCGCTGGTTGACGCTCTGCCGAAATATCATGGCGTAGCCTTCTGGCTGTACCGGCCGGAGGACGATAAGGCGGCAGTCAGCCTGCGCGCGGACAATCCGCCCGCCCTCGTCGAAGGCCGCTTCCATACCGCGCCAGGCATGTTTTCCTTCGAGAAGGCGGATGCCGGTTCGCGGCTTCTGCTCGATCACCTGCCGGAGAAGATTTCCGGTCATGTCGCGGATTTCTGCGCGGGCTGGGGTTATCTCGCGGCCCACATTGCCGACCGGACGCCCTCGCTTGCCTCGCTCGATCTTTATGAGGCCGATTTCGAGGCGCAGGAAGCGGCGCGGACCAACGTGCCGCAAGCCTCCGGCGTGTTCTGGCAGGACCTTCTGGCAGAACCCCTCGAGCGCCGCTACGACTGGATCGTCATGAACCCGCCCTTCCATCAGGGCAGGGCAGCTGAACCCGATATCGGGCAGCGCCTGATCGAGATTGCCGCGAAGGCGCTGAAGCCGGGCGGGCGGCTCGTCATGGTGGCCAACCGGCAACTGCCTTACGAGCCGGTGCTGGCCAGCACCTTCGGATCGTCGCAGGAAATCGCCCGCGACAACCGATTCAAGGTGTTTCTGGCGCGCAGGTAGAGCAATTCCGGCAAAAGTCCGGAGCGATTTTGCATTCGGAATTGCATCGGAAACAACGGCGGGAGGACTTTCCCGAACAAAAAAGCCGGACAGGCATCGCCGGTCCGGCTTTTTGAAAAATAGCGGGTAGAGCGAGAACTCAGCCCTTGTCGCTGTCCATGCGCTTGAGCTCATCCAGGGTCGGCATCGAGACGATGTTGTAGCCGGAATCCACGTAATGGATTTCGCCGGTGACGCCCGAAGACAGGTCCGACAGCAGGTAAAGCGCCGAATTGCCGATCTCGTCGATGTTGACGGTGCGGCGCAGCGGTGCGTTGCGGCTCTGGTAGTTGAACATATAGCGCGCGTCGGAAATGCCGGCACCTGCCAGCGTACGCACCGGACCGGCGGAAATGCCGTTCACGCGGATGCCGCGCGGGCCGTAATCGTTGGCGAGATAGCGCACGCTCGCCTCAAGGCCCGCCTTGGCGACGCCCATGACGTTGTAGTTCGGCATGACCCGTACCGAGCCGGCATAGGTCAGCGTCAGCATCGAGCCGCCTTCGTTCATCAGCGCGGCGGCATTGCGAGCCACTTCGGTGAAGGAATAGCAGGAGATCACCATGGTGCGCACGAAATTGTCGCGCGTGGTGTCGGCGTAAAGGCCCTTCAGCTCGTTCTTGTCGGAAAAGCCGATGGCATGGACGACGAAGTCGAGCCCGCCCCATTCGCTTTTCAGCGTATCGAAGGTAGCGGTGACGGAAGCGCTGTCTTCCACGTCGCAGGGGATGAGAAGCGAGGTGCCGACCTGTTCGGCCAGCGGCTTCACACGGCGGCCGAAAGCCTCGCCCTGATAGGTGAACGCCAGTTCAGCACCCTGCGCGGCCAGCTGTCGAGCGATGCCCCATGCGATGGAGTGGTCGTTCGCCACGCCCATGACAAGCCCGCGCTTGCCCTTCATCAGTGAATCCATTCTGGAATCCTTTTATGCGGAGTAGCGCTGGAACACGAGAGTGGCGTTGGTGCCGCCGAAGCCGAAGGAGTTGGATAGCGCAATGTCGATTTTTGCGTCATCGATGCGCTTGCGGACGATCGGCATGTCCTCGAATTCGGGGTCCAGCTCGGTGATATGGGCGCTTTCGCCGATGAAGCCGGCCTGCATCTGCAGGATCGAGTAGATCGATTCCTGCACGCCGGCGGCGCCCAGCGAATGGCCGGTAAGAGACTTGGTTGACTGAATGTGCGGGGCCTTGTCGCCAAACACTTCGCGGATGGCGCCGATTTCCTTGGAATCGCCGACCGGCGTCGAGGTGCCGTGCGTGTTGATAAGGTCGACATCGCCCTTCACGGTGGCAAGTGCCTGCTTCATGCAGCGCACCGCACCCTCGCCGGAAGGGGCCACCATATCGTAGCCGTCCGAGGTTGCGCCATAGCCCACGATCTCGGCGTAGATCTTCGCGCCGCGCGCCCTGGCGTGTTCCAGTTCCTCAAGAACGAGCACCCCGGCGCCGCCGGCGATGACGAAACCGTCACGGGTGGCGTCATAGGCGCGCGAAGCCGTGGCGGGCGTGTCGTTGTATTTCGAGGACATGGCGCCCATGGCGTCGAACAGGTTCGACATGGTCCAGTCGAGGTCTTCGTGGCCGCCGGCGAACATCATGTCCTGCTTGCCCCACTGGATCATTTCCGCTGCATTGCCGATGCAGTGGGCGGAGGTCGAGCAGGCCGACGAGATCGAATAGTTCACGCCGTGGATCTTGAACCACGTGGCAAGGGTGGCAGAGGCCGTGGACGACATCGCCTTCGGCACGGCGAAGGGGCCGATGCGCTTGGGCGAGCCGTTCTTCAGCGTGGTTTCCGCAGCCTCGACGAGAATGCGCGTGGAAGGGCCGCCCGAACCCATTATGATGCCAGTGCGCTCATTGGTGATGTCGTTCTGCTCCAGCCCGGAATCGGCGATGGCCTGTTCCATGGCAACATGGTTCCACGCGCCACCGCGCGAGAGGAAGCGCATGGCGCGGCGGTCGACCATCTCCGTCGGATCGAGCGTCGGCGAACCCCAGACCTGGGAACGGAAGCCGTGTTCGGCGAAGGAATCGGAAAAGCTGATGCCGGATCTGGCATCGCGAAGCGCGGCCGTGACCTCATCGGCGTTGTTGCCGATGGAGGATACGATACCGAGGCCGGTGACAACGACGCGTCTCATGGAGTGCTCCTTGATGGCAGGCTGGACCCGTGGCGGATCAGGCCGTTGCTTCCTTGAACAGGCCGACCCTCAGGTCGGTGGCCTTGTATATGGTCTCTCCGTCGGCCTTCATCCAGCCGTCGGCGATGCCAAGCACCAGACGACCGCGCATGACGCGCTTGAAGTCGATGCCGTATTCGACCTTCTTCACGGAAGGCGTGACCATGCCGGTGAACTTCACCTCGCCGGTGGAAAGCGCGCGACCCTTGCCGGGTTCGCCAAGCCAACCGAGAAAGAAGCCGGTCAGCTGCCACATGGCATCGAGGCCGAGGCAGCCCGGCATGACCGGATCGCCGATGAAATGGCAGGGGAAGAACCAGAGATCACGATGGATGTCGAGCTCGGCGCGGATGAAACCCTTGTCGTGGTCGCCACCGGTCTCGCTGATCTCGGTGATGCGATCGAACATCAGCATGGGCGGGTAGGGGAGCTGGGCGTTGCCCGGCCCGAACATCTCCCCGCGAGCACAGGCGAGCAATTCTTCGTAATCGTAGCTGGATTTTTCTGCGGCCATTAAAAACGTCCCCGTCCAAGTGAGCGGCTGTGCGCCCTTTAGTTCTAGTAACACAGTCCGTTTCAGGCCGGAAACCGTGGTTTACCTTGAAGGTGTGGCTCTAACGCGACGGTTTGTCCGGGTCAATCCGCTGCTATTGATCGTAAGCCCCCGAAAGAATATATCTGGACACAGAAGGTTTTCGCTTGATCTCCTGAATTTGCCGGAATGGTGGTGTTTTCAGGGCGATGAGGCCGGGCCATGAATTAACGATGGAAGTGTAAGCGCTCAGGATGAGGAACGCTGTGGATAAGCGAGTTCGTGACGCCGGTCTCAGGCCGACGCGCCAGCGCGTCGCGCTGGCAGAGCTGCTTTTTGCCAAAGGTGATCGCCATCTTTCGGCTGAGGAACTGCATGAGGAGGCGCTGGCCGCCGGCGTTCCGGTTTCTCTCGCCACCGTGTACAACTCGCTGCACCAGTTCACCGAAGCCGGCCTGTTGCGCATTCTGGCCCTCGAAGGGTCCAGAACCTATTTCGACACCAACACCTCGGATCACCACCATTTCTTCATCGAGGGCGAGAACCGTATCTTCGACGTCGAGGGCGACGCGATGACGGTCACCAATATTCCGGAACCTCCGGAAGGCATGGAAATCGCCAATGTCGATATCGTGATCCGCCTGCGCCCCAGACAATAATCAGACCTGACCGGTGACAAGGACGCTGCTCAGGCTGGAAGGCGCCGGCCTGCTGTTGGCGGCCGTCATTCTCTATGCCGCATCAGGTGTGAACTGGTGGCTGTTTGCCATTCTGCTTCTGGTGCCGGACCTGTCCATGCTCGGCTATATGAGCGGACCGCGTGTCGGCGCTCATCTCTACAACGCTTTCCACACGACCTTGTGGGGGCTTGCGCTGGCCGTTGCCGGATATGCTTTCACGGCAGAGCTGCCCCTGAGCATCGGGCTGATCTGGCTTGCCCATATCGGCATGGACCGGGCGCTGGGATACGGGCTGAAGGAAGCATCATCCTTTCAGGACACGCATCTTGGCCGCATCGGAAAGGATTGAGCAGGCTCAGTCCTCTACTTTTTCACCCGGATAGGCGCCCCAGACGAGCGACTGGCTGATCCAGCCGGAGCGGCCGGCAAAGCTCATCTCGCACCATTTTCCGTTGCAGGACTTGATCGTGCCGATCGCGCCGGGTTCCACCATGGCCGTCACTGCGGCATCCTCGGAAGGCCGGCGCAGAAGATTGATGCGCGCATCCTTGCCGCGCTGCCATGGCGCAACCATTGCCGTGCGCTTGCCGGAAAGCAGCGACTGGTTCACCCAGCCTTCGGATCCCTCGGCATCGCGCACGCGCCGCCAGGTATCGTATTCCTGAATGATCTCCATCGGCAGACCGGCCTTGGTGTACATCCAGTCGACGGAATAGTTGGTGCCGGGGCCAACGCGCGAATTAACGCGCGCGGACTTCAGGCTGACGAAGCGCGGCAGCGGCAGGCCGGAGGGTCCGAGCCGCACACTCTGGGTCTGCGCGCCGGCGGATTGGGCGCCGGCGGACTGGGCATCGGCGGAAACCGGTGCAACAAGGCCGATCAGCATTGCACCGAGGGCAAGATGGCTAAGGCGAAACGACACGAAACCAGACACTTTCGTTCCCTTGCAGGCATTCTGTTGGATGGAGCGGATGAAGCGGCCGCCCCTTTTTCTTTGTCTTCGGCGGATCGGCTTGGTACATGAGCTATCGAACCGCGACCGCTTTGCAGTTTCGCCGGTCTTGGTTAAAGAGGTCTCAACGGTAACTGCGATCGGGGTAAATATGGCCGGCAGGAAGAAACCTCTCGTCGTCATCACACGCAAGCTGCCCGACCCTGTCGAGACACGCATGCGCGAGCTTTTCGACGCGAGGCTGAATGTCGAGGACCGGCCGATGAGCCAGGCCGAACTGATCGCGGCGGTCCGCGAGGCGGATGTGCTGGTTCCGACAGTTAGCGACCTGATCGATGCCGAGGTTCTGAATGCTGCCGGCGAAAATCTCAAGCTGATCGCCAATTTCGGCAACGGTATCGACAAGATCGATATCGCGGCAGCAACTGCCCGCGGCATCACTGTCACCAATACGCCCGGCGTGCTGACGGAAGACACCGCAGACATGACCATGGCGCTTATTCTGGCCGTGCCGCGCCGGCTCACGGATGGTGCGGCCATTCTGCCCGACGGCAAGAAGTGGGAAGGCTGGTCGCCCACATGGATGCTTGGCCGCCGCATCTGGGGCAAGCGGCTGGGCATCGTCGGCATGGGGCGCATCGGAACCGCTGTCGCCCGCCGCGCCAAGGCCTTCGGCCTCTCGATCCATTACCATAACCGCCACCGGGTGATGCCGGCGCTGGAAGACGAGCTGGAGGCGACCTACTGGGAAAGCCTCGACCAGATGCTGGCGCGCATGGACATCATCTCCGTCAACTGTCCCTCGACGCCGGCCACCTATCACCTTCTGTCTGCCCGCCGTCTGGCGCTGATGCAGCCGGGCGCCTATCTGGTCAACACGGCGCGCGGCGACCTGATCGACGAGCAGGCGATGATCAAGATGCTGGAAGAAGACAAGCTGGCCGGCGCGGGCCTCGATGTCTATGAGAACGAGCCGGCGGTCAATCCCAAGCTGCTCAAGCTGGCGGCTAGGGGCAAGGCGGTGTTGCTGCCGCATATGGGCTCGGCCACGCTGGAAGGCCGCATCGACATGGGCGAGAAAGTCATCATCAACATCCGTGCATTCTGCGACGGACATCGCCCGCCGGATCGGGTGATTCCGACGCGCGTCTGACCGGGCACCCGCCCGCGCCGTTCCCCTTGCGTAAGCCGGGCCTCTGTTGTCTGGCACGAAAAGCCTCTCTATCGTCCGCATGTTCGGGAGGGGAGCATTTATGAGAAAAATTCTTCGTTGGGCTCTGGGCGGCGTGGCAGCGCTGGCCGTGGCGGCGGGTTTGGTTGTCTGGACGTATTGGGACACGATCCAGGATTATCGCGCAGCGCTGGAATATGCCGACAGCTTCAAGCCCGATGTGATCGATCAGAATTTCCGCTCCCTTTTCGTGAAATATCCGTCGATTCGGGTGCCGAAGAGCGCTGTTGCCAGCCCGCTGGAAAAGCAGGAGCGGCCGCTGCCGGAAAACTACAGCTTCGCCGGCGAGAACCGTTCCGTGGAAGAGTGGATCGAGCGCACGCAGACCACAGGCCTCATCGTCATCAGGGATGGTGCCATCGTTCATGAGCGCTATCTGCGCGGCAATGGGCCGGAGACCCAGTCGATCGCCATGTCGCTCTCTAAATCCTTCGTCTCGGCCCTTGTCGGCAGAGCGGTCGAGGATGGCCTGATCGACATCAGCCAGCCTGTGGATAGCTATGCGCCCGTTCTGGCCGAAGGCGGCTACAAGGGCGTCAGCGTCAGGAACGTGCTGCAGATGTCGTCCGGCATCGGATTCAACGAAGACTATGGCGATCTCAACTCGGACATCGTGCGCTACATCATCCAGATCCTGCGCGGCTCGGTGACAGAGTTCACCGCGCATCTGAAGAACGACATCCCGCAGGGCACCGTGAACCGCTACGTCTCGGCCGACACGCAGGTGCTGGGCCTTGTGCTGGAAGGCGCAACGGGCAAGCCTCTGGCCGATTATTTCAACGAGGTTTTGTGGTCGAAGCTCGGCACGGAGGCCGATGCCTACTGGCTGGCGGATCAGAAAGGCGAGGCCATAGCGGCCGGCGGCCTCAACGCCGTGCTTCGGGATTATGCGCGTTTCGGGCTTCTTTATCTGAATGAAGGCCGCACGCTGTCCGGCGAGCAGATCGTGCCGGTGGACTGGGTGAAGGCCTCCACCACACCAGATGCGCCGCACCTGATGCCGGGCCGTGACGACGGCAGAGGCGGCAAGACATATGGCTATGGCTATCAGTGGTGGATACCGGCGGAACGAAAAGGTGGCGACTTCACCGGCGTCGGCATTTACGGGCAGTTCATCTACATCAACCCCGAGCGAAAGATCGTCATCGCCAAGACCTCCGCCTATGCCGACTACAACAATACGGGACAGGAAATGAAGCGGGAGAGCATCGCCGCTTTTCAGGCGATCGCCGAGGGATTGTAAGCCTACTGGCTGTCGGCGCGCCGCTTGTAGCGGATGGTGTCGAAACGGGCGGCAAGCGCATCGTAAAGCAGAAGCCGCCCGACAAGCGGCTCGCCAATGCCGGTGATCAGCTTGATCGCCTCCATCGCCTGCAGGGTGCCCATTACGCCCACAAGCGCGCCGACAACGCCGGCCGCCGCGCAGGAGGGCACCAGCCCCGGCGGCGGCGGTTCCGGAAACAGGTCGCGATAGGACGGGTTTTGTCCGCCATCTTCATTCACCTCGAACGGCATGAGCACGGTGAGCGAGCCGTCGAAACGTCCGACGGCGGCATGAACCAGCGGACGCCTTTCCCGCTCGCACGCATCGGCCACCGCAAAGCGCGTCTCGAAATTGTCGGTTCCGTCTACGGTGAGGTCGTAGGCCGCGACGAGGGCAGGGGCGTTTTCCGGCGTCAGGCGCAGCCGGTGAAGCTCGACCTTCACATGCGGATTGATGCGCAGGATCGCATCGCGCGCACTTTCAGCCTTCGGTCGACCCAGCGATTCCGTGCCGTGGATGATCTGGCGTTGCAGGTTTGAAAGCGACACCTCGTCGTCATCGATAATGCCGAGTGTGCCGACGCCTGCTGCCGCGAGATAAGCGAGAACCGGCGCGCCGAGCCCGCCGGCACCGACCACCAGCACCCGCGCCGCCTTCAGCCGGCGCTGGCCTGCACCGCCGATTTCCGGCAGCACGATGTGGCGCGCATAGCGCTCAAGTTCGTCATCGTTCAGGGAGGGCAGGGTCATGACGCCGACCATAGCGTGTCAGGCGGGACGTGTCATTCGCAGCAATGCCGGATCGTTTGGTCAGGCGGGCGTGTCGTCCACCGTTCCGTGATCCACGGTGAGGAACTGCGCGCGGCCTTCGAGGCTGGAAAACAGCGCTGCATCTGTGCCTGTCATGAAGGCCTGACAGTTCATGTCTTCCAGAATGGAGAACAGCGCCGCGCGGCGGCCGGCATCCAGATGCGCGGCGATCTCGTCGAGCAGCAGGATCGGCGTCATGCCGGAAATCTCGCCGGTCAGCCGCGCATGAGAAAGCACGATGCCGACCAGCAGCGCCTTCTGCTCGCCGGTCGAGCACAGTTCGGCGGGCATGGATTTCGGCCGGTGGCGCACGATGAGGTCGGAGCGGTGCGGACCGTCCAGCGTGCGCCCCGCCGCCCGGTCGCGTTCGCGCCCGGTGGCAAGAGCGCGGCGAAAACCTTCCTCGACATCTACGGCCGGCATGGTGCCGACCTGCGCTTCCAGTTCGCCGGAAAGGGCGATGTCGGCCTGCGGAAAGGGACCGTCGCCGGGCAACTGCTCGATCTTGGCGGCCAGCAGCCGCACCAGTTCCGCACGCGCGGCGGCGATCGCCACGCCGGTCTCGGCAAGCTGCGTCTCGATGGCCTCGAACCAGGCGCCATCGCGGGAATTTTCGGCCAGCAGGCGGTTGCGCCCGCGCATTGCCTTCTCATAGGCCAGCGCGCGCTGGCCGTGAGCGGCGTCTATGGCCAGCACGAGACGGTCGAGAAAACGGCGTCGATCACCGGCAGGGCCGGTGAACAGCGTGTCCATGGAGGGCGTGAGCCACATCACCCGCAGCCATTGCAGCAATTCGTCGGCATTGCGCGCCGGCGCGCCATTGATGCGCACGCGCCGTCCGCCTTCGCCTGCCTCCGCTGCCATGATGCCGGTGCCGATATCGACCTCGCCTTCCGGCCCGTCGAGCTTTGCGTGCAGGGCAAAGCCGCCGTCACCGCCTTCGCGCGCCACTTCTGCATAGGGCGCGCGCCTGAGGCCGCGACCCGGGGCGAGCAGGGAAACTGCTTCGAGAAGATTGGTCTTTCCCGCGCCATTGTCGCCGCTCAGCACAACGGGGCCGGGCTTCAGCTCAAGCGACAGCGCCGCATAGTTGCGAAAGTTGGTCAGGGTGAGCCTGCGGATGTGGGAACTGAGCGGCATGGCCATGGCGCGGGCCTCACGGAGAGGCCCGCAAACTGCCCTACACGCGCATCGGCATCAGCACATAGAGCGTGTTCTCGTCGCTGGTGTCGCGGATGAGCGTGGGCGATCCGGCATCGGCCAGCATGAATTCGGCGTCGCCGCTGGAGAGCTGGCCCGCAACGTCCAGCAGATAGCGGGCGTTGAAGCCGATCTCGATGGGATCGGACGAATAGTCGGCGGCTAGTTCCTCGACCGCGCTGCCGGAGTCAGGATTGTTGACCGCAAGCGTCAGTTGCCCTTCGCTGATCGACAGCTTCACCGCGCGCCCGCGCTCGGACGAGATGGTGGAGACCCGGTCGACGGCGGCGGCAAAGCTCTGGCGGTCGATGACGAGGCGCTTGTCGTTGCCGGTGGGAATGACGCGCTGGTAATCGGGGAAGGTGCCGTCGATGAGCTTTGAGGTCAGCACTACGGAGCCGATGGTGAAGCGAATCTTGGTGTCGGACAGTTCCGTGGTCACCGCCACGTCCGGATCGTCCACCAGCTTCTGCAGTTCGCCAACCGTCTTGCGCGGAATGATGATGCCCGGCATGCCTTCGGAACCGGCAGGCGCGTCGATTTCGGCGCGGGCCAGACGATGGCCATCCGTCGCCACGGAACGCAGTCTGAGATTGCCGCCAGCCTCATGGGTGTGCAGGAAAATGCCGTTGAGATAGTAGCGCGTCTCTTCGGTGGAGATGGCGAACTGGGTCTTTTCGATCAGGCCCTTCAGTGCGGTGGAATCCAGTCGGAAGATATGCGGGAACGAGCCGGCCGACAGTTCGGGGAAATCCGATTGCGGCAGGCATTGCAGGCGAAACGATGAGCGCCCGGAGGTCACGGTCATGGCCGCGCCGTCCTCGTCGGTCTTGAGCATCACCTCGGCGCCGTCGGAGAGCTTGCGCACGATGTCGTAAAGCAGATGCGCGGGCACCGTGGTGGCGCCGGGCTGCTCGACCCGCGCGGCAGTTGCCTCGGTGATCTCGAGGTCAAGGTCGGTAGCCTTCAGTTCGAGGCTGGAACCGTCCGTGGACAAGAGCACGTTGGAGAGGATCGGAATTGTGTTGCGCCGCTCGACCACGCGGTGAACGTGGTTCAGGGACTTGAGGAGGTTCGACCGTTCCAGAATTACACGCATGACGAAACAGGCTCACTTGAAGGAAAGGGCAGGTTCCCGGACCGGCAACCTGCCACAGTCTGAATTGCTCGGAGCATCGGGCCGAAAGCGGGATCGGTTTTCGCAATGCCCCCGACGCTCAATCAAGATATCCGGAGCGCCCCGCCCTCGGGAAGGACGCATGACACTCCGGAATGGGGATTAAGCTGACAGGAAAAGCGCCCTGAAAGCAAGACCAAACGGCTTTGTTGCGCGGGTTTTACAAGGTTTTAGAGCATTTTGCAGTCAGACGGAAAAGTCTGACGTCGCACAAGTGCGGCCGGGCAAAACAAGCTGGAGCAGCGAGGCTGCGTTCGTCAGAACGTCCGTTGCTCCGGAGCATGGCGACGCAATGAGCCGCCATGCCTTCATGGCGCGCGTCAGGCCTGATCGTTGATCAGACGACGCAGAAGCTCAAGTTCCTGCGCCAGCGTGTTGTCGTTGTCCGACAGGCCCTCGATCTTGCGCACCGCATGCAGCACCGTGGTGTGATCGCGGCCGCCGAAACGCCTGCCGATTTCCGGCAGCGAGCGCGGCGTCATCACCTTGGAAAGATACATGGCGACCTGACGCGGCTTGACGATGGTGCGCGTGCGCCGGTTGGACAGCAGTTCCGTTTTCGACACATTGTAGTGACGGGCAACGATGCGCTGGATGTCCTCGATGCGAACCCGCTTCGGCTCGCCGGAGCGGTAGATGTGGCCCAGAATCTCGTCGATCCGGTCCACGGTGATCTGCGGCTCGAAGGTCTGGCGGAACAGAAGCTGGTTGAACGCGCCTTCAAGCTCGCGGCCGCTGCCGGTGACGGTGCGGGCCACATGCTCAAGAACGTCGTCGGCAACCTCGATGGATGCATCTTCAGCCTTTGCCGCCGCCAGCCGCTGCTGGAGCATCGACAGGCGCATGGAGAGGTCAGGCGTCGACATTTCCAGCGCGACGCCGCCGTTGAGGCGCGAGCGTACGCGCGGCTCCAGCGATTCCAGTTCAGCCGGCGGCCGGTCGGCTGCGACAACCACCTGCTTGGCGCTGTCCAGCAGCATGTTGATGAGGTGGCAGAACTCGTGCTGGATCGACTTGCCCTGCAGGAACTGCATGTCGTCGATGATGAGCAGGTCGATGTCGCGAAGCTGCTCCTTGAGCGTCAGCGCATTGTTGTCGCGGATGGCGGTGGCAAAGCGCCACATGAAGTATTCAGCCGTGAGATAGACGACGCGCGAGCGCGGGTTCTGACGCAGCGATTCCGCCGCTATCGCCTGCAGAAGGTGCGTCTTGCCGAGACCGACGGTGGCGTGCAGGAACAGCGGGTTGAAGCGCACCGCGCTGGACTGCGATTCCGCCACGGCGCGCGCGGCAGCGAAGGCAACGCGGTTCGACGGGCCTTCCACGAAGGAAGAGAAGGTGTAGCGCGGGTCCAGAGGCGAGCCGAGGACGTTCTGGCGGAACTCGGTTTCGACCGGGCCCGGACGCTGCGCCGGCATGCGCTCGGTCTTGCCGTTGTTGGTGCCGTTATTGGCCATGGTGGAGGCCAGCGCCGTCTGCGCCTGACGGGAAACCGGACGTCGCTGCTGGGCCGGGACCTCGGCATCAGCCGCGCGTGACTGCCTTGCGGCTGTGCGCACGATGATCTCGACCCTGAGGATCTCGGCATCCTCTTCCTTCCACAGTTCGACAATCTGGTCGAGATAGTGGCCATTGATCCAGGAGCGCAGGAAGGCGGTTGGCACGGAGATCCGCACAACGCCCTTGGAAGCTTCAGCCAGCTTCATGCGGCCGAACCAGCTCGAATAGACCTCTGCACCCAGACGCGCCTTGAGCTTTGCCTTCACACGCTCGAACTTGTGATCTGCCTCCCCAACAGTTGTCATGTCATGTCCTTTGGCAACGTCCCCCTCGTAGGGAGCACCGCCAAGTTCCCTGCCCATGCCGCTCTGCATTTCGTGATCCTTGTCCCGCACTTGCGCCAGGGGCATCATGCCCGTGGCGGCCTCGTTATGATTATGTCCGTCGCGGCCGCCGCTGGCCATCTCCGGATATGCTCGCCGCAGGCCGAACCGTTTCCGGTTCTTTCCACGACAGGGAAACCAAGCGCACGACAAAGCAAGCCGTCCGGCTTGTGGCCGGCCAAACTTCAACGCGCCATACGAATGACTGGTCCCCTACCAGTATCGAAAGCGACAACCGACCTGTACGCGGGCGAGCGCCCACGGTGCCAATGCTGTCTTGTTATGAGTAGGTCGAGGGCTAAAAGCCCGTCCCTTTCGATGACCAGACACTAACGAAATCGCTGTGGAAAGGGCAAGGCCACATCTTACTGGTTTTGAGCGAATCTGGTTACCAAATTGCCCTTGACGGCAGCGCCTGCGCGCCTAGCAATCTTGAAAGCCATTGGGATTCAAACCCTTTTCGAGAACGCCCGGAAACGATAGCTGGCGTGATTCTTTTTTTTAATATTTTGCTTGACACCCGGTTGTCCCCTTTCGGCTCCCGCCGATATGAACAAGCTGTGGATGACCTTCTTTAACTTCATGAAAATAAAGGGATTTTTTTGCCATTCTTGGCGGCGCCCATGGCGCGCTGATGCAGCAGGAAAGTCACATACCGGCAAAATTTCCGGTGACCGGAAACCTGCCCCCGCGGAAGCTCCCGGTGCGCCATTCCCGCTTTTATTCAGACGACGAAAAAAACCCGGCGCGAGCGCCGGGTTTCACAGAATTTGACGGTTCCTTGTTAAGGAATCAGGCAGAAAGGCCCTTGACGCGCTGAGCCAGTCGCGAAACCTTGCGGGAAGCCGTATTCTTGTGCAGCACGCCCTTGGAGGCGGCGCGCATCAGCTCGGGCTGTGCATTCTGGAAAGCGGTCTCGGCGGCTGCCTTATCGCCAGCGGCCAGAGCTTCTTCGACCTTGCGCACGAAAGTGCGGACGCGTGAAACGCGGCTCTTGTTGATCGCGGTGCGGCGAGCAATCTTGCGCGTAGCCTTCTTGGCCGAGGGAGTGTTGGCCATGGTGCCTCTCTTCTGATCTCAATAGGTGGACGCTTGCGGCAACCCGCACGGCGCAAAATAAATGGGCAGCAACGAGGCCACCTCAGTTGGAGCGGCTTATAGTTCAGCTTTACAGGTCAGTCAATCTTGCTTCGCATCCAAACCGCGAATTCGACCTCCTGAGAGCCTCATCTGTTGCGGAATTCGGGTTTGCGCTTCTCCACGAAGGCGCTCATGCCTTCCTTCTGGTCTTCCAGCGCGAACATGGACTGGAAAACCCGCCGTTCGAATCGCAGGCCCTCGGCCAGCGTCACTTCATAGGAGCGGTTGATCGCCTCCTTGTTCATGATCACGGACGGCAGCGAGAAATCGGCGATCTTCGTCGCCGCCTTAAGCGCTTCCCCGACCAGTTCGCCGACGGGCACGATGCGGGAGACGAGACCGGCGCGCTCGGCTTCCTCAGCATCCATCATGCGGCCGGTCAGGCACATGTCCATGGCCTTGGACTTGCCGACGAAACGGGTGAGGCGCTGGGAGCCGCCCATGCCGGGCATGACGCCCAGCGTGATTTCCGGCTGGCCGAATTTCGCATTGTCGCCGGCGATGATGAAGTCGCACATCATGGCAAGCTCGCAGCCGCCGCCAAGTGCATAGCCGGCAACCGCCGCGATGATCGGCTTGCGGGTGCGGGTGAAGTCCTCCCAGCCGGAAAACAGGTCGCCCAGATAGACGTCGACATAAGTCTTCGTCTGCATCTCCTTGATGTCGGCACCTGCCGCGAAGGCCTTTTCCGAGCCGGTCAGCACGATCGCGCCGATATTGTCGTCGGCATCGAACGCCTTCGTTGCGACAAGCAGTTCGCCCAGCACGGCCGAGTTCAGCGCATTGAGGGCTTGGGGCCTGTTCAGCGTGATCAGCCCGACCTTGCCGCGGGTTTCGACAATGATGTTTTCGTAAGCCATGCGTTTCCTCTCCTGAGCGCTGCAGAGACCTAGCCTATTTCTGACAGCTGCGGCAATAAAAGGTGGAGCGGCCGCTCTGCACGATCCGCTCCACCGTGCCCGGGCAGCCCGGTTTGCGGCAGGGTTCGCCCTCGCGATCATAAACGGCAAAGCTGTGCTGGAAATACCCGAGCGACCCATCGGTATGCATGTAGTCTTTCAGCGAGGAGCCGCCGGCCGCGATGGCGTCGGCAATCACCTCGCGGATGGATTCGGCCAGCCGCTGGCGCTGCTCCGCCGCCTTGCGGCCGGGAACGGCGATGGTGCCGGCCGCGCGCAACGGCGAAAGGCCCGCACGCCACAGAGCCTCGCAGACATAGATGTTGCCGAGCCCGGCGATCAGGCGCTGATCCAGAAGTGCAGCCTTCAGAGGCGCCTTGCGGTTTCGGAACAAGGCGGCGAGCAGATCCGCGTCGAGCGTGTTGCCGGTTGGTTCCACGCCGAGGCCAGCCAGCATCGGATGCTCGTCCGGTATGGTTTCGGAAAACAGCATGAAACCGAAACGGCGCGGGTCGTTGAACACGACGCGGTATTGCGCCTCTGCGGCCGACACCACATCGAACACGACATGGTCGTGGGCGGAATCCTTCGAGCGTTCATAATGAAAGCTGCCGGGTGTTGCGCTGTCGCTGCCGCCCTCGATGCGGAAAGATCCGGTCATGCCCAGATGGCAGATGAGGGCCGGGCCGCCATCTGTGTGCATGGTCAGATATTTGGCGCGACGGCCAAGCGCGGTGATGGTGCGTCCGTCGAGACGTTCGGCGAATTTTTCAGGAAATGGGAAGCGCAGGTTGGGACGGCGGGTCTCGACCCTGACGATGCGGGCGCCTTCCAGAACCGGCTGGAGCCCGCGCCGGACGGTTTCCACCTCGGGCAGTTCAGGCATGGCCGCCGATATCTCCGTAAAAGGATGTTCCGTATTTTCCGCGCCCGATGCCCAGATGCTCGGCAACTGTTTCGCCGATATCGGAGAATGTCGTTCTCAGGCCCGCACTCCCGCCAGCCAGTCCCGGCGCCAGGCCGATCAGCGGAATGCGTTCGCGTGTATGATCGGTGCCGCGCCATGTGGGGTCATTGCCGTGATCGGCCGTGAGCACGAACAGATCGCCGGGTGCCAGAAGCGCCAGCGCTTCCGGTACGCGGCAGTCGAACGCTTCCAGTGCCGCCGCATAGCCGGCGGGGTCACGGCGATGGCCGAACTCGCTGTCGAAATCGACGAAGTTGGCAAATACGAAGTCGCCGTCAATCGCTTCCTTCATCGCCTCCAGCGCCTGATCGAACATGGCCATGTTGCCGGCGGCCTTGCGCAGAGTGGTCACGCCGCGATGGGCAAAGATGTCACCGATCTTGCCAACGGCCAGAACGCGCCCTTGCGCTTCGGTGATCCGGTCGAGCAGTGTTGGTTCGGGCGGGGAAACGGCATAGTCGCGCCGGTTGGCGGTGCGTTTGAACGTGTCCGCGGTCTCGCCGAGGAAGGGCCGGGCGATGACCCGGCCGATCTTGAGCGGATCGCACAGCCGCCGCACGATCTTGCAGAATTCATAAAGCCGGTCGAGCCCGAAATGCTCTTCATGCGCTGCGATTTGCAGCACGGAATCGACGGATGTGTAGCAGATCGGTTTGCCGGTCGCGATGTGTTCTGCCCCGAATACCTCGATTGCCGCCATGCCGTCGGAATGGCAGTTGCCGAGGATGCCGGGCAGGTTGCCTTCGCGGATCATGGCCTCGGTCAGGGCAGGGGGGAAGGCGGGCACCGTTTCGGGAAATCGCCCCCAGCCAAAGCGCATCGGCAGCGCGGCGATCTCCCAGTGCCCGGAGGGCGTGTCCTTGCCGCTTGAAATCTCCTGCGCGGCTCCGTGAAAGGAGGAAAGCAGAAGCGGTGCGCTGGCAGGCTCGAAATCATATCCTGAAGCGATGTGGGCTGCATGAGCGAGACCCAGTGCGGTCATGTTGGGAAGAAGAAGCGGGCCATTGCGCAGGCCCGGCCGGTCCGCCTTGCCGGAGCGGCATGCATCGGCGATGTGGGCGAATGTGTTGGCGCCCTCGTCCCCGAACTCGGCCGCGTCTGCTGCGCCACCGATGCCGAAGGAATCGAGAACAAAAACGAAAGCGCGCGCCATTACGACCTTATGGTAAGGATCACATCCTCCGAGGCGGGGCGGTCCTGCGGACGCGGATCAGCTTGATCAGGAGATCCAGACATAAGCCCGGCATGGCACCTTGGCAATCTGCAAACGCCGGTCAGGCGTGCCGCTGCGTCAGCAGTTGGAACAGGCGATTTCACTCCGGATTCGCGGCCTGCCGTAATAGACCTCGTTCATATTGATGTTGCTGAACGCGCCGGTGAGGCCCGTGGTTCTTTCAGCGCCTGAGGCCCAGGCGATGATCGGTCTGTAACCCAGGCTGATTTCCACCTTTATGAGGAACGTGTCGTCGGTCTTAATGTCCTTCTCAACAGTAACGATGGAGTTTTTGGCGATACCTGTACTGTAGGTGTTGTTCGTCAGTTTTCCCGACCACACGACCTTGGGTTCGAGGCTGCCACTTTTGTTCTTTGAAATCTTGATCCCGGTAACTGTGATCGTCGGGCTGGAGCGATTGTAGGGACGCATCGTCGTCTGGCCGACGCGCATGATGCCTGTCAGAGCCTCCTTCGTCAGAGTATCCTGTTGCCCGACGAGATCGGCGACCATGGAACCCAGCCGGCTGAGTTGCTTGCTGGTATCGATGCCCTGCACCGCTTCCACGGTCATGAAGTAAAGCGCCAGCATGATCGGTGCGATGAAAGCGAACTCGACCGCCGCAACGCCGCGCCGGTCGCGCCTGAAACCGGCGATTTTCTCTCTCAGATTTTTCAGCATGCTTAGTACCCCCGTACCAGCGATCATCTTCAGCCGTTTGTGTGCGGCGCGTGTCAGTAAGGTTCGTTCTGCCAGGTCATGGTGGCAAAATGCACCGTCTTGTTGTCTGCCAGCGGTGCCATGTATTTGCTCATGTAGTCGGTGATGATCGGCCATTCGTAGAAGAGGCGCAGCATGTTGCGCGACATGGTCGAACCCGGATCGATGACGAAGCCCTTGGTGTCCGTCTTGCCATTGTCAGTCAGAACCAGCTGCTTGCCTTCGATGGCGTAGCCGAGTTTCGCGGCATCGGTGAAATTGTCGAAGTGACGAAGGTCTATCTTCAGTCCGGGGCAGTTCTCGGTGACGATGACCGACATCCGGCCGCAGACAAGTGTGAAGATCTTTTCCTGCACGGCTGTTTTTTCTGCAGCCGTGACCGGTGCCTGCCACTGGCCGGTGCGGAACTGGCGCGCCACATCGTCGGCGGCGTTCGCAAGAATCTGTTTTCCCGCAAACGAGATGCAGCTTTCCAGAATGGCGAAGGTCAGCAGGGCGAACGGCAGGATGAGCATGCCGAATTCAATCGCCGTGCTGCCTTTTGCATCGCGCCTGAACCTGCCGGGAAGGCTCGTCAGATGCCACCTCGCCTTCGTGCGGGACCTGTTGGGAACGCTTTCCATGTCTCTACCGCCGACCCCCTTTGTCAGTGGATCGGATCATAGCGGGAAGCCGTTGAAGTCCCGTTTGGGGGATCGCTAAATTCCGACGGTGGCAATTAAGGATGCGTCAACCCTGGATCGCCGGGGCCGGATGCGGTTGACCTGATGAGCCGGTTACTCGCGCTTCAGGTCGCTGTCAGACAGTCTCTCGGCCTCGCTCTTGTGGGAGCTTTCGCAATAGGGCGTGCAGGACATGGTCTGCACGTCGGAGCGCCTGTAGATGCGCACCGTCGAGGCCGTCTGGCGCGCGACCGTCACCTGTTCATCCATGATCGGAGCCCCGTCGCTGTCCAGAATGACCAGATTGGTGACCCCAAATCCCTTGCCGGTCAGGATTACCGTCGTGGCATCCTGAACCGATGCATCCGCGATTTCGGAGTTGCCGATCACGATCGTATCGGCCGGGCGCGACAGCTTGACGATGCGGGCCTGGTTCATGACGACCTCAATGCCGGTCTCTGTCGCGGGCGCGGCCGTTTCCACCACCGGCTCGGCAACAGTCGTTTCTGCGGCCCAGACTGTGCAGTTTCCTGCCGCGAACAAAGCGCCCGCAAGCAACACCGGTCTCGACATGCCCATGCCCGTTCTCCCGCTCCGCCAGAGTGATCAACGGAATATGAACGGTTTTGGTGAAGCAACGGTTAAGCTTCGCATGCAGCCATTCAGGCACAGGCTCACCGATCTTTAACGCAAGGCATGTAAGGATGCGCCCGTCATTACATGTCGGGTGGGGCCTCCATGCTTGAAGCTTTGATTTTCGTCATTTTCCCGTTTTGCATGGTCTTCGCAGCTGTCTCGGATGCGCTTTCGATGACCATCGCCAATCGCGTCTCTCTGGTTCTGGTGGGCAGCTTCATGGTGATCGCGCCGCTGACCGGCATGGAGTGGAGCACCGTGGGAATGCATCTGGCCGCGGGTGCGCTGGTTCTGAGCGCAACCTTCGTCCTGTTCGCCATCGGCGGCATGGGCGGCGGCGATGCCAAGCTCATGGCGGCAACCGCCGTCTGGATGGGCTTCGACATGCTGCTGGCGGAATACCTTATCTATGCATCGTTTGTCGGCGGCCTGCTGACGCTTGCCACACTCATGTATCGCAGGTCGTTTCTGGCGGATTTCACGCGCAACAACATGTTCCTGCGCCATTTCGGCGATACCAGCGTGGGTATCCCCTACGGTGTTGCGCTGGGTTTCGCGGGCCTTGTGATCTATCCCAAAACCGCGCTCGCTGCATGGGCCATCGCCCGTCTGGCAGGCTGACCGCCTGAAACGCAGAATTTCCGGAACAGGCTTCCAATACGCCGCACCTGACCGTGCGGCGTATTTTTTGGGCGGAAAGCGACGATAACCTCGCGTTAAGCAATTTTGTAAGCAGCTCATTAACCATAATTTGAGGATTGGCGCTGCAATGTCCGACCTGGGTTGATGCTTTCTGGGGCTTAGGGGTTGGACGTATGGCTGCATCCCGTTTGATAATTTTGGGCGTTGCGGTCGCCGCTGCGGGCGGTGCGGGCTATGTCGCCAAGAACATGGCGGTTCCGCCGCCGCAGCCTGTCATGGCTGAGCCGCAGCCGCGTGAGCCGGCCGTGAAGATGGTCGATGTAGCCGTTGTGTCGGGAGATGTGCCGATCGGCGCGCCGCTGGGCTCCAATGTGGCCTGGTCGGCATGGCCCGAAAATGCCGTCAATCAGCACTTTATCACACGCGACAACGAACCCGACGCGGTCGAAAAGCTGAAAGGTTCCGTCACGCGCATGGCGATGTACAGTGGCGAGCCGGTGCGGCGCGCGAAGCTGATCGACGAAGGACAGAGCTTCATGTCGTCGATCCTGCCGTCGGGCCACCGCGCGGTGGCCACCTCGATCGCAGCCGATACATCCGCCGGCGGCTTCATCCTTCCCAACGATTATGTGGACGTCATTATGACCCGCCGTGCCGACAATGCCGGCGGCGGCAGCGGCTTCACCACCGAAACGATCCTGAAGAACATTCGCGTCCTCGCCATTGATCAGACCATCCAGGAGGATGAGGAGGGCAAGAAGACGCGGGTGGGTCAGACCGCGACGCTGGAGTTGACGCCGCGGCAGTCGGAAATCATCACCGTCGCCCAGCAGATGGCGGATCGCCTCACGCTGGCGCTGCGCTCGATCAAGGATACGCAGGAAACAGGCCTGAGCGAGGCAGACTATCTGGTCAGCGGCAACGGCCGCCGCGGCACCGTGCGTCTTATCCGGTCTGGCGAAGTTTCCGAAGTGGGGGCAAGGAAATGAAGTCATTCAGGAAACTTCCGGTCACAGTCGCCGCCGCTCTCGCTATTTTCGCCGTCACCGTTCCGTCCGGAACGACGACGGCCGATGCTGCGGGCCAGGTGAGCGCGACCTCAGCCAGTCAGCGCATCAAGCTTGGCCTCAACAAATCGGTGGTCATCGATCTGCCGCGTGACGCTTACGACATTCTGGTCGCCAATCCCGGCGTCGCCGACGCGGTGACGCGCACGTCGAGGCGGATCTATATTTTCGGCAAGGCGGTTGGCGAAACCAACATTTTCGTGTTCGGCCCCAATGGTGAGCAGATTGCCAGCTTCGACCTGACGATCGAGCGCGATGTCGCTGGCATCGAAGACTATCTCAAGCGCTTCATCCCGAATTCGAACATCAGGGTTGAACTGGTCAATGACAACGTGGTTCTGACCGGCACGGTCGACACACCTCTGGATGCCAAGCGCGCCGAGCAGCTTGCGAATGCATTCGTGACCGGCGGCGAGGCGACGACGGGCCAATATTCCCAGACGGCGGCCGGCGGGTCCTCGAACTCCGGCGTGGACATCAACAATCCCGACAGCCAGCGCCAGCGCAGCGCCATCATCAACATGCTCCAGATCATGGGCGAGGATCAGGTCACGCTGAAAGTGACGGTCGCCGAGGTCAGCCGCAACGTGATGAAGCAGCTCAATGTCGGCATACTGGCCAGTGGAAATTCTAACGGCATTTCCTGGGGAGCGCTGAGTGAGAACGCAATGGGCCTTGGGGGCATCCCAAGTTCGAATATTGCAGGCAGCTACAGGGCCGGAAGCACGCTGATCGACGGTTATCTGAACGCAATGGAGCAGGCCGGCGTTATGAAAACGTTGGCCGAGCCGACACTCACCGCTATTTCAGGTGAACAGGCGACGTTCCGGGTTGGTGGCGAATTCAACATATTTGACGGTGTATCCAGCACTAAAAACAATGAGAATCGTGATGGCGATACTGTGCTTAATTATCGCAGGATCGAGTATGGGATTGGCCTCGAATTCCGGCCCGTCGTTCTCTCAGCGGGCCGCATCAGCCTGAAGGTCAGGACTTCGGTTTCGGAACCGACCAACGAGTCACCCGGCATGAGCAGTGGCGGGCGGGGATTGACGGTCAATTCGGTATCCCTGCGTAAGCGCCTCGCCGACACCACAATCGAACTTCCCTCTGGTGGATCGATGATGATCGCGGGCCTCGTGCGCGATGACGTGCGTCAGGTTGCTACGGGTCTGCCCGGCATGTCGAAGATTCCGGTTCTGGGAACGCTGTTTCGCAGCCGGGACTTTGTGCGCAACGAAACCGAGCTGGTTATCATCGTCACGCCCTATCTGTCTAAGCCGGTGGCGCGCAATGAGCTGGCCAAGCCGGACGACAATTTCAATGCCGCAAGCGATGGCGCCGCCATGTTCCTTGGCCGCGTGAACCGTGTCTACGGCACCATGAAAACCGACAAGCCTGCCGGTCGCTATCACGGCATGGTCGGCTTCATCTACAAGTGAGCGGGGAAACGGGCATGTCGAGCGCAATGTTCAAAGCAAGGGCAAGTGTCGCAATCCTGACCGTGGCCGCCGCCGCGCTGCTGGCCGGATGCGCCAATCGCGACAGCGTCGTCGTCGGGTCCATTCCGGATGACTATCGCACCAATCATCCGATCGTCATTTCGGAGAAGGACAAGACACTGGACCTGCCGGTGTCAGCCTCGGCACAGGGCGTCTCCAAAATGCAGCGTCAGGCGCTGGCCGGGTTCCTTGACGGATATGACACTGGTGCTGCTCCTGTCCTCACGATTGCAGTCCCGGCCGGATCCGCAAACGAGCATGCTGCCGGCAAGGTAGCCCGCGAGTTTGCTCGTCTGGCCGCGGCGAACGGCGTCAGGCCCAATCGCATCGCGATGGCGCGCTATCAGGCTTCGCCCGATGAACTGACCGCGCCGGTGCGGCTGGTCTACAGTTCGATCAGGGCGCAGACCGACAAGTGCGGGCGCTGGCCGAAGGATATTCTGGATACGTCCGACAACAGGCACTACGCGAATTTCGGATGCTCGTACCAGAACAATCTGGCCGCACAGATCGCCAATCCGGCCGACCTGCTGGGTCCGCGCAAGCAGACCACAATAGATGCGGAAAACCGTAACGTGGTTATCGACGTTTACCGGGAAGCCGGAAACGGCACCACTGCTCGCGAAGTGAACTATTGATGAAGTCCGGCCTGTCCGGGGGGCAAGCAGCATGACAAATCTGGCTTATGAACATGCGATCGAGGCGGAAATTTCCGCCGAACAGGACCTGACCTCCATGCAGATGCTGCGGCCGATCCCGCGCATCTCCATCCAGGCTTTCTGCGAGAGCGAAGGGGTCTCGGTTCCCATCGAACGTGCCGGCGATGACCGCCGCATGTCGAAGGCGCATCTGAAGGTGCATATGGGCGGGATCGCCACGGCGATAGAGTTCTATCAGACCGCGCCGACGCCGAACCTGATCATTCTGGAGTCCCGCAGCGAGCCGAAGGAACTGCTGGAGCAGCTTGCGCAGCTCGCCGAGCATTGCGACCCTTCCACCAAGGTCGTTGTCGTCGGACACTACAATGATGTCGGACTGTATCGCGAGCTGATCCGCAACGGCATTTCCGAATATGTGGTTGCGCCGGTATCGATGGCCGACATCGTCAGTGTCATTGCCACGATCTTCGTGGATCCTGAGGCGGCACCGATCGGCCGTTCCATCGCCTTCGTCGGAGCCAAGGGCGGCACCGGCTCGTCCACCATTGCGCACAATGTGGGCTGGGCGATTTCCTCGCTGTTCAGGTCCGAGGTTGTCGTCGCCGACATGGATCTCGCTTTCGGCACGGCCAACATCAATTTCGATCAGGATCCGGCTCAGGGGATTGCCGAGGCCGTGTTCTCGCCCGAGCGCGTCGACGAGGTCTATCTCGACCGCCTGCTGGCCCAGTGCGCGGAAAACCTGTCGCTGCTGGCCGCGCCTTCGACGCTCGACCGGGTCTATGATTTCGATGCCGACGCCTTCGCCCAGATCATCGATACGGCGCAGCGCACGGCGCCCGTCATCGTTCTCGACGTTCCCCACATCTGGAGCGGCTGGAGCAAGAGCACGCTCATGCACGCCGACGAGGTGGTGATCACCGCGACGCCGGAACTCGCCAACCTGCGCAACACCAAGAACCTTATGGACATGCTGAAGCGTCTGCGGCCCAACGATCCGCCGCCGAAGCTGATCCTCAACCAGACGGGCGTGCCGAAGCGCCCCGAGATTTCGGTTCAGGATTTCGCCGAGCCGCTGGAAACGGAGCCGATGGCGGTGATCCCCTTCGATCCACAGCTTTTCGGCAATGCCGCCAATAACGGGCGCATGCTGGGCGAAATGGATGCCAAAAGCCCGGTTGTGGCCACCATCAACGACATCGCCCATGTGCTGACGGGGCGCGCCGAGATCAAGGCTCGCAAGAAGGCCGGACTGGGCTCGATCCTTGAAAAGCTGAAGCGCGCAAAGTGAGCATAGCCGGGGCAGGGGACAGGTAGTCGATCATGTTCGGAAAAAGAGGCAGTGACGACAGGGACAAGCCGTTGTTCTCGCGGCCAGCGCCTGCGCCGGCAGCCCCGGCTGCGGGCACAGCGGACACCTCTCCATCGCGCGTTGCCGAGACGGCCGCGCCAGTGCCCCCGCCAGCGCGCCGTGTTGTCGAGGCTCCCCCGCTGGCGGCCCAGCCAAAGCGCGTGCAGCGCGAGCGCAGCGAAAGCTATTACGACACCAAGAGCCAGGTCTTCGCCGCGCTGATAGACACCATCGACCTGTCGCAGCTCGCCAAGCTTGATCCCGAGGCGGCGCGCGAGGAAATCCGCGATATCGTCAACGACATCATCGCGATCAAGAACTTCGCCATGTCGATCGCCGAGCAGGAGGAACTGCTCGAAGACATCTGCAATGACGTTCTCGGCTATGGTCCGCTGGAGCCGCTTCTGGCCCGCGACGACATTGCCGATATCATGGTGAACGGCTCGCGCAACGTCTATATCGAGGTGAACGGCAAGGTCGAGCAGACCGGCATTCGCTTCCGCGACAACCAGCAATTGCTCAACATCTGTCAGCGCATCGTCAGCCAGGTGGGCCGCCGCGTCGATGAATCCTCACCCATCTGCGACGCCAGACTGCCCGATGGTTCGCGTGTCAACGTCATTGCGCCGCCGCTGGCCATCGACGGAACCGCGCTCACCATCCGCAAGTTCAAGAAGGACAAGCTGACCCTTGACCAGCTCGTGCGGTTTGGCGCGATCTCGCCGGAAGGCGCAGAAATCCTCAAGATCATCGGGCGCGTGCGCTGCAATGTGGTGATCTCGGGCGGCACGGGTTCGGGCAAGACCACCCTGCTCAACTGCCTGACCAACTATGTCGACCGCGACGAGCGCATCATAACCTGCGAGGACTCGGCCGAACTTCAGCTTCAGCAGCCGCATGTGGTGCGCCTTGAAACCCGCCCGCCTAACCTTGAAGGCGAGGGCGAGGTGACGATGCGCGATCTGGTGAAGAACTGCCTGCGCATGCGCCCGGAGCGGATCATCGTCGGCGAGGTGCGCGGCCCGGAAGTGTTCGACCTGCTGCAGGCCATGAACACCGGCCACGACGGCTCGATGGGAACGATCCACGCCAACAGCCCGCGCGAATGCCTCAGCCGCATGGAATCCATGATCGCCATGGGCGGCTATTCGCTGCCGCAGCGCACGGTGCGCGAGATCATCGTCGGCTCGGTCGACGTGATCGTTCAGGCTGCCCGCCTGCGCGACGGTTCGCGCCGCATCACCCACATCACCGAAGTGATCGGCATGGAAGGCGACGTGGTCATTACCCAGGATCTGGTTCTCTACAACATCAAGGGCGAGGACGCGAACGGCAAGCTGATCGGCGAGCATGTCTCAACGGGTATCGGCCGGCCGCATTTCTGGGACCGCGCCCGCTATTATGGCGAGGATCAGAGGCTGGCTGTCGCTCTGGAAGCCATGGAAAAGCGGGCTGATTGAGCATCATGAGCGTGGAGGGCAGCCACAATGTTCGGAATTGACAGCACCGTCCTGATGTTCGTTGTGCTGGCTGGCATGAGCGCCGGCGCGGTTGCTTACGCCTTTCTCTTCAATCGCATCAGCGAAGAAAAGAACGTTGGCAAGCGTTTGCAGACGATCAAGGCCGCCGACTCCGACAGGGCCTCGGTCAAGGCCTCGCGCGATCGTGTCGCTGAAGCAGCAAAGCGCCGCAAGTCGGTTCAGGAATCACTGAAGGAACTGGACGAGAAGCAGAAGCTTCAGGACCGTAATGTCAGGAAAGCGCCCCTGAAGCTTCAGATCCGGCAGGCCGGTCTCGACCTGAGCCTCGGGCGCTTCTATCTCTACTCGGCGATATGCGGACTTGCCCTGACGCTGGTTGCCTTTGTGGTCGGTCTGCCGCCGATCATTCTGCCCGGCGTTCTTGTGGCTGGCGGCCTTGGGCTGCCGCGCTGGATCATATCCTTCCTGCGTGCGCGGCGCGTAAAGGCCTTCCTCAACGAATTTCCAAACGCGCTGGACATCATCGTGCGCGCGGTGAAATCGGGCCTGCCTCTGAACGACGGGGTGCGCCTGATTGCTTCAGAAGCACCGGAACCGGTACGCGGCGAATTCCGCCGCATCGTCGATGCCCAGCAGATGGGCCTGTCTATTCCCGATGCCGCCATGCGGATGCCTGAAACCATGCCGTGTTCGGAAGCGGGTTTCTTCGGAATCGTCATCCAGATTCAGGCGCAGGCCGGGGGCAACCTCTCGGAGGCCCTTGGCAATCTTTCGCGTGTGTTGCGTGATCGCAAGAAGATGAAAGCCAAAGTCGCAGCCTTGTCGATGGAGGCAAAGGCGTCTGCTGTCATCATCGGTTCTCTGCCTATCATCGTGGCATTTCTCGTCTATCTCACAAGCCCGGAATACATCACGCCGTTGTTCACCACCTCTGGCGGAAACATGATCCTTGGCGTTTCGGCTTTGTGGATGTCGATCGGCATTTTCGTGATGCGCAAGATGATGAATTTCGACGTCTAGGATTTAAGCGGACGCGCTTACTGGATGCATTGAACGGGAGTTTGCCGTGACAGATCTGACCATCAAGACCCTGACCGATCCGGTGTTCCTGACGGCAATTCTGGTCGGCATCGCCGTTTTTGCAACGATGATGACGCTGCTTCCGGCTTTCGGCGGCGATCCGCTCAAGACCCGGATGAAAGCGGTTGCGTTGGAGCGGGACGAACTGCGCGCGAAGCAGCGCGCGCGTCTTGCGGCGGAAGCGGAGCGCCGCAGCCGGGGCCTGCGCGAGCAGCAGTCCACCGGCATGCGCAACATCGTCGACAAGCTCGATCTGCGTCGCCTTCTGGCCGACGAGAACACGGTGCGTCATCTCAAGACAGCCGGTTTCCGTGGCCAGAACCCGATGACGAAATTCCTGTTTTTCCGCCTCGTCCTGCCCTTTGCCGGTCTGTCTTTTGCCGTGTTCTACATCTTCGGTCTCGGCGTCATGGCGGAAAAGCCGATTATGATCCGTGTGCTCGCCTGCATCGGCGCTGCCTATGCGGGGTTCTACGCACCTGTCATCTACGTCACCAACCGCGCCACCAAGCGCAAGGAATCCATCAAGCGCGCCTGGCCAGATGCGCTGGATCTGATGCTGATCTGCGTCGAATCGGGCATGTCGGTCGAAGCGGCGATGCGCAAGGTGGCCGACGAGATCGGCTCCCAGTCGGTGGAGCTTGCCGAAGAATTCATCCTGACCACAGCCGAACTCTCCTATCTGCAGGAGCGCCGGCAGGCTTACGAAAATCTTGCCGAGCGCACGGGGCTGGAGCCGGTGAAGTCGGTTACGCAGGCGCTTATTCAGGCAGAGCGCTATGGCACGCCGGTGGCCCATGCCCTGCGCGTGCTTTCCGCGGAGAGCCGCGAAGCGCGCATGACCGAGGCGGAAAAGAAGGCTGCCGCGCTGCCGCCGAAACTTACCGTACCGATGATCCTGTTTTTCCTGCCCGTGCTGTTCGCGGTCATCATCGGCCCGGCAATCATGCAACTGCGCGAAAATGGCGGTTTCTTCGGCGATCAGCCAAAGGTCACCTCAAGTTCCAGCGTCGAATAGCGGCAGCCGAAGAGCGCAACAGTCCGCCTGTCATGTTTGTGACCGGCTATCAGCAAGGTAACCCCGGTGCTGTTGCACTTCCGTCTGATCACGCAGCGTCTCTGCGCGCGTGTGCCGGGCTGAAGACTTCGCACCCGTTGCGGCCACGCTTTTTGACTGCGTAAAGCGCCTGATCCGCCTGTTCCATCAGTGATTCTGGCTGAGTGGGGGAGGCTTTCGTCCACACCGCCGCGCCCAGACTGACGCTGAGCGGAAAGCTGCGGCCCTGCCAGTGCCATGGCGGCGAGCGCACGGCTTCGACAAGCGCAGATGCGAAGGATTTCGCCTGCGCCGCCGTGGTTTCCGGCAGAACCGCGCAAAATTCATCCCCGCCATAGCGGGCAGGGAAGTCCGTCGGCCTCAGATGCGATGACAGGGTATGCGCCAGATGACGCAAGGCATCGTCGCCCGCCGCATGGCCGTGCTCGTCGTTGATTTCCTTGAACAGGTCGAGATCGATGATGAAAACCGCGAAGGGGCGCCCGGTGCGGCCCGATCTCATGACTTCGGTGGCAAGGCGTTCCAGAAACAGGCGGCGGTTCGGCAGCCCGGTCAACTCGTCCTTCGAGGCGAGGGCGGCGACCTCGTCGCGCAGCCGGTCCATGGCCATGACGACAAAGCCGAAGTTCCACACCACGCCGCTGAAGATCACGCACAGAAGCGCGTAGGACTCGACGACATTGTAGAAGCCGCGGTCCGTGTAGCCGCCCATGAGCATAAAATTCAGGGCTGTTTCCACCGCGTGGCCAGCCACGCCGATCAGCATGGCGGCAGCCGCGATCCAGTCGCCAAGCTTTCGCTCCGGACGGCGCAGGAGGAAAATCGCGGCAAGCAGCATCGGGACGGATTGAGCCGTTGCATAAACGACGTTGCGCCAGTTCCAGCTTTCGAAGGCAGCCACCATGCACAGCATGCTGGCAATGGAGATGGCGACACTGGCCTTCCAGCCTCCGCCAGCGCCGTAAAAATGGCGCACGCCGACCCAGAAAAGACAGAAGCCGAAGATGACGAAGCCGTTTCCGACGATAGCCGGGACCAGTGCGCCCTCATTCCCCTGCAGCGACAGGACAGCGCCGCCGATCACCGACAGCAGGCAGCCTGCCAGCCAGATGCGGGCGGTGATAAAAGAGCGGTAGACATAGGAAACCGCTGCCCAAATCACGCTGAGGGTCAGCGAGTTGAGCAGGATGACGATGTAGAGCGTCAGAAAGTCGAGCGCCACGATACAGGGTCCGGCTTGTGAAATCACCCAAGGGGCAGGGGTCGCGGTTGTTCTTCATGGAAGGTCGACAATTATGCCGGGTCGTCATGAAGAGAGCAACGCGCCTGAAGTGCCTGCCGGGGACGAGCTTATCACCTTACCTTGACGTAAACGCAATACGGCTTGCCGGACGGCGTGTCGCCGGACGGAAAATGTCAGTTTGTCGCGGATTTCTTGCCGTCCTGCGCCTTCAGCTGGCTCCAGGAATTCTGCTGCGCCAGCATGGAGCGCAGGTAGGCCACGTTGGATCGTGCCTGATCGGGCGACAGTTCCTGCGAGGCGATGCGTTCGGCCTCGTCGAAACGCCCCTGCAGGCCAACGACCAGCGCAAGGTTCTGGCGCACGCGGCTGTCGGCGCCCGGCTGCCGTGCCGCCGAGGCGAGGAAGCTTTCCGCCGTTCGCAGATCGCCTTCCAGAACATAGGACATGCCGAGATTGGACAGCACCGAGGGTTCTTCCGGCTTGAGATCGAGGGCCTTGCGATAGAGCTGGCGGGCATTGTCCTTCTGGCCGATCTGGTCGAGTATAGCTCCCTCGGCAGACATCAGGCGCCAGTCTGGATATTCCGGGGTCTGGGCACGGCGAACGGCGTCAAGGGCGGGCTCAAACTGGCCATTGGCCGCGAGCGCCTTGCCATAGGCCGCAAGAACCTGCCTGTCTTTCGGATGGGCGATGGCCAGCTTGCGCATCACGGCCAGCGATTGCTGGGCATTGCCGTCCATCTGCAGAACCGTGGCGAACTGTATAGCAGTTGCCTTGTCGTTCGGGTTTGCAGCATAGGCCTTGCCGAGGCTCGCCGATGCGTTGCGCAACTGACCGGAGGACATCGTCTCCATCGATTTGCCGCCACCGGCGCGACCGATAGAACCGGTCTTCATCTTGTCTGTGCCGCAGCCGGAGACGCTTGCCATCAGGACAATGGCGAGAGCAGCCGTTACCAGACGGCGTCCGTTCGCGGCGTGATTGCGCCAAATCTGCATGAGAGCCCGCCTCCATCTGCTGGCGCGGCCGTTTCAGGACGGCCGATCCTCATGCAAATCAATAGTCCGTTAACCCTAATGGTTGGTTAATTTGGGGGGCGCTGGGAGCGTCAACAGAGCGTGGTATTTTCCTCGAGGGCAAGGACCTGGCCGGCGAAGTCGCCGGGCAGGGCCGAAAAGATTACTTCAGATCTTCGAGAATGCCGTCATAGAGCTTGCATGCGCCATCGAGGTCGGTGGTGGCCTGAGACTGCGCAGTCGCAAGCTTCTGCCCGATCTCCATTGCCTTCTCCGGGTTCGTGGCTGCCAGTTCCTGCATCCTGGTCGAAACCTCCATCGCCTTTGACTGTACTTCTTCGGCCGTGCAGGCGAATGCCGGCGTAGCAGCCATCATGATGGACAGGGCAAGAATATAGGTTTTCATGTTTTTCCTCGTATTTAACCAGCCTTGTGAAAGGCCTGCCGTGTCTAGCAGCCGCCGGTGGGCCGGAGAATGGCACGGGGCTCGCCCGAGGATCACTTCATGTTTTACCGCGAAACGGCAGCACCGGAGCGATGCCGTTTCGCGATGATTTCCGGGTGCTTCAGTTCACGCCGGCCTCTTCCTTCGTCTCTTCCAGATTTGCCAGATAGGGGCGGGTCGAGGCCCATGAGCTGAGGTCGGCACCACTTGGATTCTGGAACACCGCCAGTGCGAATTCGGACAGGATGGCGAACAGGTGGTCGAATATATCGGCCTGAATACCCTCGTATGAAGTCCAGACCGTGGTGTTGGTGAAGCAGTAGATCTCGATCGGCAGACCTTCCGGCCCGGGCTGGAGCTGGCGCACCATGATGGTCATGCCCTTGTGCACGCCCGGATGGTTGCGCAGATAGGTGTCCACATAGGCGCGAAACGTGCCGATATTGGTGATCCGGCGCGTGTTCGCTGCTACTTTTGCCTTCTCGCCAAGCTTGCCGTTCCACTCGGAAATCTCGTTTTTCTTATGCCTGAGATAGGTTTCCAGCAGACCGAAGGACTCGAGTTTTGCGAGCTCGTCCGGCGAGAGGAACCTGATGCTCGTCTGGTCGAGATAGATGGATCGCTTGATGCGCCGTCCGCCCGATTCCTGCATGCCGCGCCAGTTCTTGAACGAATCGGTGACCAGCTTGCGAATCGGAATGGTGGTGATGGTCTTGTCGAAATTGCGTACCTGCACGGTGTGCAGCGCGATCTCGATGACGTCGCCATCGGCGTTGAGGCTGGGCATCTCGATCCAGTCGCCCACCCGCACCATGCCGGTGGATGAAATCTGGATGCCGGCGACCAGCGAGAGCAGGGTATCCTGAAAGACCAGAATGAGAACTGCAGCCATCGCACCGAGACCCGAGAGCAGGATCAGCGGGGAACGGTCGATGAGGGTTGCAATCATCAGCAGTGCGGCGACCACGTAGACGGCGATCTTGACCACCTGAATGTAGCCCTTGATGGGCTTCATCCGGGCTTCCGGCCGGCGGTGATAGAGCGTGTCGACGATGTTGAAAGCGGCGCTGATGGCCATTGCCACCATGAGAATCATGAAGGCATTGGCTACATTCGTCACCACCGTGACCACGACTGCCGGAAGGCCGGGCACCGCCACGATGCCTGCGGCGATCACCAGCGCGGGCGTGACATTGGCCAGCCGCTCTATCACGCCATGGCGACGCAATTCCTCGTCGCGCCCGAATGCCGTTCTGGCAACGATGCGGTTGAGGATCTGGAGAAGAACCGACTTCACGATGAAGTTGGCGAACAGGGCCGCCAGTATCAGCGCGATGAGCGCGGTAAGGGTCTGAAGCCAGGGATAGGACTGGAAGAATTCTTGAAGGGAGACCGTCACTGTCTCGATTGCCTCATCTGTGTGATCGTTGGGTGGGATTTGGAATCGGCGGACCCCAGCATAGCCGCAAGCAGGGCCCTATTTGAACCTTCGGGTTGAAATAGGGCTCAAAACCGGTTGCGACAGGGCAAGCCGGGCTTTCAAGCCATGTTTATCGCCGGGCCGCGACCTGATAAGCCGGGACCGTTCTGTGATTAACTGAAAATGCCGGCGGGTTTCATATCCCGTGCCGGATGGAGATTCGTGATGGCTGTTGAATTCGCCGCAACCGGTTCGGACCGGGCCCTTCCTGTCTATCTCGTCGGCAAGAACAAGCTGGAGCAGGCGGGGCTTTCGGGGCCGGAACTGGCATGGGCGAAGGCCAACGGTTTCGACGGGCAGGCCGGCAAGACGCTGGTGCTGCCGGGAGAGGGCGGCACCATCGCCGGCGCGGCGTTCGGTGTCGGTCATGGAGCGCATGGCGCGCTCGCGCTGGGCGCGCTCGCCCGGGCCTTGCCGGATGGCGACTGGCGCCTCCATGGCGCGCTGGAAAAGCCGGAGCTGGCGGCGCTGGCCATGGCGATGGGCGGTTACGTTTTCACCCGCTATGGCAAGAAGCAGGGCCGGAAGCTGCGCCTTTCGCTGCCCGGCGGCGTCGATGCGCAGCGGCTCGGGCGGATGACGCAAAGCGTCTTCCTCACGCGCGACCTGATCAACACGCCGGCCAATGACATGGGCCCCGATGCGCTGGAACAGGCGGCGCGGGATCTGGCGGCAAAGCATGGCACGGAGGTTTCCGTGACTTCCGGCGACGAACTGCTCGCCGCCGGCTTCCCGATGATCCACGCGGTCGGCCGCGCGTCCGACAAGGCGCCGCGCCTCATCGACCTGCGCTGGGGGCGCGAAGACGCGCCGAAGGTGACGCTGGTTGGCAAGGGCGTGTGCTTCGACACCGGCGGGCTCGACATCAAGCCGGCCTCCGGCATGCTGTTGATGAAGAAGGACATGGGCGGAGCCGCCAATGTGCTTGGCCTCGCATCCATGATCATGGCGGGCGGGCTGAAGGTGCGGCTGCGGGTTCTCATTCCGGCAGTCGAAAACGCCATTTCCGGCAATGCCTTCCGTCCGGGCGATATTCTGCCAAGCCGCAAGGGGCTGACCGTCGAGATCGGCAACACCGATGCGGAAGGGCGTCTGGTGCTGGGCGATGCGCTGACGCTGGCCGATGAGGAAAAGCCGGAGCTTCTGATCGATATGGCGACGCTGACGGGTGCGGCGCGCGTGGCGCTGGGCCCCGATCTGCCGCCGTTCTATACTGACGACGAGGCGCTGGCCGGCGAGATCGCCGCCGCATCCGCCGATGTCGAGGACCCGCTGTGGCGCATGCCGCTGTGGCGGCCATATGACGCCAAACTGGCGTCGAAAGTGGCCGACCTCAACAATGTCACCACGGACGGCTTTGCCGGGTCGATCACCGCCGCCCTGTTCCTGAAGCGTTTTGTGGAAAATACGTCCGCATGGGCGCATTTCGACATTTACGGCTGGACCCCGGCAGAACGGCCGCATGCCCCGGTGGGCGGCGAGGCGCAGGGCATCCGCGCGCTGGAGCAGGTGATCTCGAAACGCTTCGGGAACTGAAACGGAACCGAAACGATTTTGGGCTAAACCGGACGCATGGTTGTTTCCATGCGTCCGATACAGGCCTTGCGGCTGTGGCAGCAGGTGTGCCTGCACGAAGTGCGCGACGATGCGCATGACCTGACCATGCGCCAGATGGCGATCCTGTTCACCATCTATCTCGACCCGCCGCCGCATACGGTGCGCGGGCTCGCCGCGAAGCTCGGCGTCACCAAGCCGGTCATCACCCGCGCGCTCGATACGATGGGCGCGATGAAGCTGGTCTCGCGCCATCGCGACGAGAACGATCGCCGCAACGTCCTCATCCGGCGCACCGTCGAAGGGGCGCTCTATGTCGAGCGCTTCGGCGATGATATCGTCGCCAAAGCCCTCGACCTTCCGACCTGAAAGATGCTGCCCGTGACCCTATCCGACCGCCGCCTGCATGCTTATCGTCCCGACCTTGCCGATGCCCGGCTGGAGGGACAGGTGGAAGCGCAGCGCTTCGTTCCGGGCCGGCTGGCGCGCATATCGGTGGCGGTCGCGGACGTGCTGAGCGCACCGCGCGCCGATGCCGGCGTCAACACGCAGTTTCTGTTCGGTGATGATGTGCTGGTCTATGATATCGCCGACGGCTGGGCATGGGTGCAGGCCGAGCGCGATGGCTATGTCGGCTATGTGCGCGAGGCCGAAACCGGCGCGCGGGGCCCGGCTCCCACGCATCTGGTTTCCGTACCGCGCACCTTCCTCTATCCGGGTCCCGACCTGCGCTTTCCGCGCGCCGGCGCTCTGTCGCTGGGCTCCGCGGTCACGGTGGTGGGCGCGGCTGCAACGCGCGGCACAGCCTATGCCCTGCTGGACGATGGCAGGGCGGTGATCGCCGGCCATCTGGTGCCTGCGGAACAGCATGCGCCGGATTATGTGGCGGTGGCGGAAACCCTGCTCGGCACGCCCTATCTGTGGGGTGGAGCCTCCGGTTTCGGCATCGATTGTTCGGGTCTGGTCCAGCTTGCCATGCGCATGGCCGGCCGCGACGTGCTGCGCGATTCCGACATGCAGGCGGCCGGCCTTGGCGAGCCGCTCGATCCGGGCGCGGATCATGCCGGCCTGAAACGCGGCGATCTCGTCTTCTGGAAAGGGCATGTCGCGATCATGACGGATAGCAAAAACATGATCCATGCCAACGGCCACACCATGACCGTGGCCCGTGAGGGCCTGCGCGAGGCAATCGACCGCATCGGCTATCTCTACGGAACCCCAACCGGCTTCCGCCGCCCCTGATACGCGGGGACCCGATCTGCGGGCTCAGCTCTTGTTGCGGCGCAAATGCTCGTCCAGCCGGGGCATGATCTCCACGAAGTTGCAGGGCATGTGCCGGTAATCGAACTGGGCTTTGAGGATGCCGTCCCAGGCATCGCGGCAGGCGCCGGGGGAGCCTGGCAGCACGAAGACGAAAGTGGCGTTGACCACCCCGCCGGTGGCGCGGCTCTGGATGGTCGAGGTGCCGATCTTGTCGTACGAAATGCGGTGGAACACTGCCGAGAAGCCGTCCATGCGCTTCTCGAAGATCGGCTCCAGCGCGTCCGGCGTCACGTCGCGGCCGGTGAAGCCGGTGCCGCCGGTGGTGATGATGGCATCGATGCCGTCATCCCGCGACCAGCCAAGCACCCTGTCGCGGATCGCTTGCCTGTCGTCGGTCACGATGTCGCGCGCGGCGAGCACATGGCCGGCTTCGGCGATGCGGTCGGCCAGTGTCTGGCCGGAGCGGTCTTCCGCGAGGCTGCGTGTGTCAGACACGGTCAGAACCGCGAAACGCACGGGGATGAAAGGGCGCTGATCGGACATGATGCTAACCTGTCGTTGACGTGGCGGCGGCGAACCAGTCGCGCCGTCCGCGGCCTATGGCCTCCGCCGCAAGTTCGGCCGCCTGCCTGCTTTCGTAAATGCCGAAACAAGTCGCGCCCGAGCCCGACATGCGGGCAAAGGCGGCCCCGCTGGCCCTGAGTGCGGCGAGGCTTTCGGCAATGGTCGGGGCGATGGAAAGGGCGGCGGCTTCGAGATCGTTGCGGCTGGCGGCAAGCCATTCCAGCAATCCACCGAGACCGGGATTCGTCGGCAAGGAGGGCAGGGGCGCATTTTCGCGGCTGGCGAGGGCGGAAAACACCTGCGGCGTTGACACCTCCACGCCCGGATTCACCAGCACCATCGCCAGTTCCGGCAGGCCGGCCACCGGCTCGATGCGCTCGCCCGCACCCCGGGCCAGCAAGGGTCGCGCGGCAAGGCACATGGGCACGTCCGCGCCCAGCCGTGGCGCGAGTGCTGCGAGCGGCGAACTGTCGCCGAGGTTCCAGTGGCGGGCGAGCGCTCTCAACGCCGCCGCCGCATCGCTCGACCCGCCGCCGATCCCGGACGCCACGGGCAGGTTTTTTTCGAGGCGGATGGAAACGGGCGGCAGAAGGACGCCGGGAAACGCCAGCCTGAGCGCCTCGCGGGCGCGGATCACCAGATTGCCGCCGTCCGCAGGCAGGCCGGCGGCGTAGGGGCCATATATGGAGAACTCGTCCTGCTCTGCATGACCGACGCTCAGCCGGTCGCCATATTCGGTGAAGACGGCAAGGGTTTCCAGCTCATGATAGCCGTCCGGCCGGCGGCCGACGACATGCAGGGCGAGATTGATCTTGGCCGGGGCGGCCTCGGCAAGCACAGAAATCGCGTTCACGGACGGCAATCAGTCCTTGGCGACGCGGTATTCGCCCGTCTTCGGGTCCTTGACCAGCGTGCCGTTCGCGCCCGTCTTCTGCTGCTGCTCGGCGCGGCGGATTTTTGCCGTCACCCGCTCGGCTTCCCTGACGAAGGTGCGGTAGCCGATATAGGCGACGATGCCCACGGCGACGAAGAAGATGATCTGCGGCATCTCAGCTCTCCTGCGGCACGATGCCGAAAGGCATCCGGCCGATCATGCATGATGGTAGCGCGTGCGCGCGGTTTTTCAAAGGCCGAAGCGCGACCACAAGGCGCGCTCCTCTGCCGCATCGATCAGGCCGGTGGCAGCCGCCGATGCGATCTCCGGAACATGGCCTCCGCGCGTTCCGAACGATCCGACCCGCGACAGGAGCCCGCGCGGCGCGCTGATCAGCTTCAGCCGGGTTTTGCTGCCATAGCGCTGCTTCAGAACCTCGCGCATGTCGCCCAGCGAATCGACAAGGCCGAGTTCGAGCCCCTTCTTGCCGGTCCAGAACAGGCCGGTGAACAGGTCGGGATCGTCGCTGAGCTTGGCGCCGCGCCGTTGCCGGACCATGTCGATAAAGGTTTCGTGAATTTCGAGTTGCAGCGATTTCAGCCGTTCCACATCTGCCTTCTTCTCTGGCTGGAACGGATCGAGCACGGCCTTGTTCTTGCCGGCGGTGTGGACGCGGCGCTCGACGCCGATCTTCTTCAAAAGTTCGGGAAAGCCGAACGAGGAGGAGACGACGCCGATCGAGCCGACTATGGAGGACGGATCGGCGATGATCTCGTCGCCGGCCAGCGCGATCATATAGCCGCCGGAGGCCGCCACATCTTCCACGAACACCAGAACCTTGCGGTTCTTCTCGCGCGCGAGGTCGCGGATGCGTTTGAAGATGAGCCGCGACTGCACCGGAGAGCCGCCGGGCGAATTGATGGAAATGGCCACCGCCGGCGCGTCGAAGGCGAATGCCTTCTCGATCAGGCCCGCCGTCGACGCCAGCGACAGGGCCGGGCGGAACTGCGAGCCGCCGGACATGATCGTTCCGTGCAGGCGGATGACGGGAATGGTGGCGACGTTGGAGCGCCAGGATTTCGGCAGGAGGCGGTTGAGAAGTCTCTTCAAGGCAATGTCTCCGGGGTCTGCGCAGCATGTAGGTATTCGCCCCGTTGCAGCAAAGCCGTCAATCGCCGAAAAGTGAGTCCATGCCGTTTATGATCTGGTCGCTCTGGCGGCGGGGCTTTCCGCTTCCGCTCTCATGCAGCACCAGTGGAGGAAAAAGAGCAAGCCTGCCGCGCGCGCCATATGTGGCGCGAACGACGATGCGTATCGCTGCCTCATCTTCGCGGGGATGGATGGGTTTGATCCCGACGCTGCCGAAGCGTCCCTGCATGGCCTCCAGTATGGCCGGTAAGGATTCGGGACGCGAGATGACCGAGACGCCGCCGCGCGGACGGATGACGGCAGCGGCGCTACGCAGCCAGTTTTCGAACAGCCCGTCCTCCATCACATGCGCCTGCCGCCTCAGATCGTCCGGCGTCGCCCGGTCCGCTTCCGCATTGAAGGGCGGGTTCATGATCACGTAGTCGAAGGCGTTGTCTTCGAGCCCCGCCATGTGCCGGGCCTTGCCCGTCAGCGCGACATCGGCCGTCAGAACCGTGGCGCGGGCTGATAGATGCGCATTGCCGGGATGGGCGAGCGTGGCTTCGGCGCAGGCAGACATCTCGGACGCGCGCTCCACCAGAACCGCCTGCGCGGCCGGGCAGCGTGACAGCACGGCAAGGCCGGCGGCACCCGCACCCGCGCCGAAATCCGCCAGCCGGCCGGCAAAGCCGGAGGGCACGCTCGCAGCCAGCATCATGGCATCCATGCCGGCGCGGTGTCCGCCTTTTGCCGGCTGGACCAGCCAGAAGCGGCCGCGATGAAAGGCGTCAATGGTGTGCCCGTCAGGGAGTGCCTGCTCGTCGTGAGCCGTCATGCGTCGCGGATCTCATGGGCTATCCCCGCATCGGTCAGTATCCTGCGGGCCTCGTCGGCCTGTTCGGAATCAACAAGGATGCGCCTCGGCAGGATGCCGAGCGAACCGTCCAGTACGCTCATATTCTGGTCTGCCACCATGCAGGCAATGCCCGCATCGCGCATCAGCGCTTCCACGAACGAAATGACGACGGCGTCGTTGGTACGCACAAGCTCGATCATACAGGAGATGTCCCGGTTTGAGGGGCTGATGTAAACGCGTGGATCACGGCTCCTCCTCCATCAGGCTGGCGAGGTGTGCCTTCAGCCGGTCTATGTCGGCGGCCGACCAGCCCTGCACGTCCGTCACCTCGATCCATGCATCGATGTAGTGCTGTGGTGCATAGACATGGCCATGTCCCATTGGGGTCGTCGTGGCCGTCATCATGTCGACCAGCAGTTGCAGGAAGGAGACGATCGGATACCAGCGCATCTGGGGCGACACGTCCGGACCGCGCGGCTCGCTCATCCATTCAGGCGCGCGGTAGACCGACAGCGGATCGAAGAACACGACCGCGTCACTGGCATATTGCAGATAGACGACGCGCATCGGGCCCCACTTCGCGCCCGGAAGGGCGAGCGCGTTTTCCTGCCCGGTGAAGCGCACATAGGAACCGTCGCGGAACCGTGGCAGCCAGACCGGCGAGCCGGGGTTCCTGCGCTCGGTGATCGAACGCCACAACTGGCTGGAATAGGGCGGGCCGGCCCACAGCGCGCCCTGATAGGGATCGCCCAGCACTTCGAAAAGCTCGCTGGAGCGCTGCGAATTCATGGCTCCGAGGCTGAGGCCGTAGAGATAGAGCTTCGGCCGCTTCTCTTTCGGCAGGCTGGTCCAGTAGCCATAGACTTCCGTGAACAGCGCGCGCGCCGTCTCGCCGCCATATTCGGGCTCGACCAGCAGCGAAAGCCAGCTGGCCAGATAGGAATATTGCACGGCTACGGTGGCCACGTCGCCGTCGTGCAGATATTCGAGCGTGTCGATCGCAGGCGGATCGATCCAGCCGGTGCCGGTCGGAGTGATGAGGACGAGGACGGAGCGGTCGAAGGCATGGGTGCGCTTCAGTTCCTCCAGCGCCAGCCGGGCGCGTTCCTGCGGCGTTTCGGCCGAGCGCAGGCCGACATAGACGCGCAGCGGCTCCATCGCCGCACGGCCGGTGAAGGCGGAAATATCCTGACGGGACGGACCGGTGGCGACATATTGGCGGCCGCGCCGGCCAATCCCATCCCAGTCCAGCAGAGAGGCAGAGCTGCCGGTCTTGAGCGCATCTTCCGGCTGCGGGGTGTCCGGCTCGATCAGTTCGTCGGCCGCGCGAAACGAGCTGTCGGCGACATAGATGGCGTAGCGCAGCAACACACCGTTGATGAGGCCGATGAAAATCACCAGCGCCACCGCGCTGCCGATCACCGCTGCGATGCGGCGCGGCATGAAGCCCTGAAGGCGGCTGTCGATGAAGTCCAGCGTCAGGCGAAACAGACGCGTGATGCCCAGCAGAACAGCGAAGGTGACGAGGGTGATCAGGCCGACGCGAAACGGATAGACGCTGTCCACCGGCGGCATATCCACCAGCAGGCGGATCGAGTTCTGCCATTCCGGGGCCTGCCACAAGAATGTTGCCGCGATGGCGGCGCACACGATGCCGGCGATCTGCTTGGTGCGGCGCGCGGCCTGCCCCTTCAGCACAGGCAGTTCCAGATAGGTCCACAGCCAAACGCCGAGCACGCCGATCAGGTATCCGACGCCGAAGGCAAGGCCCGCCAGAACGCCCTGCAAAAGATAGTCGCGCGGAATCAGCGAGGGCGTGAACGAGGCGGCGAAGAACAGCGTGCCCGTCAGCAGCCCGATTGTGGACAGGGAATGCGCGAGGCGGGAAAAGAGATTGCCGGTGCCGGACGTGACGGAAGAAGACATGATTTCACTGTCGCCATTGAGACTGTCTGCAATTCGGTTTCAGGTATAGGCAGCGGGAGGGTAGCTTTTCCAGTTCATTCATGCGAGGCGGAGGCGAATTGCTGGCCCCGCCGTGCCAATTCGCCTCTTGCCGTGACGTGACCATCTCCCTAGAGTCCTGGCAATATGTGACCGTGTCGGCGGGTTTTCTGTTTCAGGAGTCGATAGTTGGGTATCGTTGTCAATCTCGGGGACGGCAAGCGCGAAGCCGCTACCATCAAGGAGCTGGTCGATCTGACGGCTTCGGACATGGGCCGCGTCAACGAACTGATCCTGTCCAGGGCCGGTTCAGACGTGGAGATGATTCCCGAGGTGGCCAATCATCTGATTTCCTCGGGTGGCAAACGCCTGCGCCCGATGCTGACGCTCGCTGCCGCGCAGATGTTCGGCTATGCCGGAGACGGCCATATCAAGCTCGCCACGGCTGTCGAGTTCATGCACACGGCGACATTGCTGCATGACGATGTCGTCGATGAAAGCGGCATGCGGCGCGGCAAGAAAACGGCCCGCATGATCTGGGGCAACCAGGCCAGCGTGCTGGTCGGGGACTTCCTGCTCGGGCAGGCCTTCCGCATGATGGTCGATGTCGGCTCGCTCGACGCGCTGGACATTTTGTCCACGTCCGCCTCGGTCATCGCCGAGGGCGAGGTGATGCAGCTTGCCGCGGCAAAGAATCTGGAAACCACCGAGGACGAGCATTTCGCCGTGATCAAGGCGAAGACGGCGGCGCTGTTCTCCGCTGCCGCCGAAGTGGGGCCGGTGGTCGCCGGCGCCTCGCGCAACGACCGCGCGGCACTTCGCTCCTACGGCATGAATCTCGGTCTTGCCTTCCAGCTCATCGACGATGCGCTGGACTATGGCGGATCGAGCAGCGCGCTGGGCAAGAATGTCGGCGACGATTTCCGCGAGGGCAAGGTGACTCTTCCGGTGATACTCGCCTACCGGCGCGGTGGGGCGCAGGAGCGCGCCTTCTGGAAGAAGGCGATCGAGGACAACGAGACCGACGACGCCGCGCTGGAAAAGGGAATAGGCCTGCTGGCGCGCCATGCGGCGATTGCGGACACCATTGGCCGCGCCCGCCACTTCGGCGAGATTGCCCGCGACGCGCTGGCGCCGCTGCCGGCCACGCCGCAGAAGTCGGCGATGATCGACGTCATCGACTTCTGCATCAGCCGGGTCAACTGATCCCGCCTTTTCCTGAAGCATGACGCCTGAAAGCAGGCACCGGTTTCGGGATCACGACCTGCGTACAAACAAGAGCTTGAAGCGTAAGCCGCGAATCTGAAAGATCGCGACACGCTTTAAGTCAGCCACCCAGTTCCTTCCATGACTTGTGCGAATGGGTGCGGTCGGCCAGCGTCTCGATGACCTGACATTCGCAGACGCGCCCCTGCGCGCATTGATCCACCATGTGCCTCAGTTCCTTGCGCAGAGCCTGAAGGGCTGCGATTCGCCTGTCCACCTCGGCCAGACGCGTTCTGGCGATTTCATCGGCCTGCGCGCAGGGCTGATCGGGATCGTCCTGCAACGAGAGCAGTGTGCGGATGGCCTCGATGTCGAAGCCGAGTTCGCGGGCATGGCGGATGAAAGCCAGCCGCGTCACCGCCGCAGAGCCATAACGCCTTTGCTGGCCTGTGGTGCGCAGCGTTTCCGGCATCAGGCCGATCTGCTCATAATAGCGAATCGTGGGAACCTTCACGTCGGCACGCCGGGCCAGTTCACCGATTGAAAAAGCCATTGTCTGTCTTCACCTCGTTGTTGAGGGAAAAGTAAGCACTCCGGTCAACTATGTCACCCGCTCAGGGCATCAGGCACCCGGTCTTGCAGGATTGCGCCTGCAAGCGGGTAATCGTACAAATGGCCAGGGCGCATCTGTGCGGTTGGGCAGATGCAAAAATACCCCGGATTGAAGCACGATCCCAAAAAGGCCATGCTTCGCCGTCACATGAAGATTACGACGGTTCCGGCAAGGCGTCCGGGACGCTCTCGGCTGAAAGGATGACGATGCCGCATCAACGCATTCGCTGGCTCGCGGGTCTGACTGTGGCAACCGCGCTGGCTCTGTGCGGCCCGGTCGTCGTTGCGCAGGAGGCGGCAAAGCCGATCGAGATCACCTCGTTCTCCGGCGCCTATCTGGCCGCGCGCGTGGCTGAGGGGGATAACGATCTCGACAGCGCCATTACCTATTACAAGCAGGCGCTGGCTTTCGCGCCCGATGACACCCAGCTCCAGCAAAGCCTGATGCTGACGCTGATCGCGCAGGGCCGCTTCGACGAATCGCTGCCCTATGCCGACAAGCTCAGGGAAGTTCCCGACATCGAGCGCTTTTCGCGGCTCGCGCTTGCGGTCGATACCTTCCGCAAGAAAGACTACCAGAAGGCGGAATACTGGCTGAAGCTGTCGCTCCAGGCCGATCTTGATCGCCTCATCAGCGGCGTCATGACCGGCTGGGCACGTCTCGGCGCCGGTCAGGCCGATGATGCCGTGAACTATGTCGGCAAGCTGAAGGGGCCGGAATGGTTCGATCTCTTCAAGTCATACCATCGCGCGCTGATCGCCGATGCAGCTGGCCTGAAGGACAAGGCAGCCGAGGCTTACAAGGCGACCTTTGAAAACACTGCCGCCGGTGGCGCTGCACCTGAAACATGGCTGCGCAGCACCGAGGCCTATGCCCGCCTGCTCGCCCGTGATGGCAAGAAGGACGAGGCGCTTGCGGTTCTCGACAAGTCCGAGGATTTCGTGACCGGCCGGGCCGAAATCGAAGCCCTGCGCGAAAGCATCGGGAACGGCGCGGAGATCGCGCCGATGGTGGTCACGCCGGCAGATGGCGCTTCCGAGATCCTCACCAATCTGGCCACCGCGCTCAACCGGGGTGGGGGCGAGCCCTTCGTGCGGCTTTATCTGGAATATGCGCTGGCGCTGAAGCCCGACAGCGACATTGCGCTGGTGCAGCTCGCCGGCGTTGCCGAACAGATGAAGGACGGCGAGCGCGCCATTGCCTATTACAAGCGCATTTCCGATGCATCGCCTTACAAGCAGATCGCCGAGTTGCAGCTTGGCCTCAACCTTGCCGATCTCGGTCGCAACGACGAGGCGATCGAGCATCTCAAGGCGCTGGTCGAGTCAAAGCCGGACGAGATGCGCGGTTATCTGGCGCTGGGCGGCGTCTACGGCGCCAAGGAAAACTGGCGCGCCTCGTCGGAGCTTTACGACAAGGCGGTCGAACGCCTGAAGGAGCCGGAACCGGCCGACTGGAACATCTTCTACCAGCGCGGCATCGCTTACGAGCGGCTGAAGGAATGGACGAAGGCCGAACCGAATTTCCGCAAGGCGCTTGAGCTCAATCCCGAACAGCCGCAGGTCATGAACTATCTCGGTTATTCATGGGTCGACAAGAACATGAACCTTGAGGAGGCGCTGGAGATGATCCAGCGCGCCGTGGAACTGCGTCCGAGCGACGGCTACATCGTCGATTCGCTGGGCTGGGCCTATTACAAGCTCGGCCGCTTCGAGGATGCCGTGCGCGAGCTCGAACGCGCGGTTTCCCTTCGGCCGGAGGATCCGGTTCTGAACGACCACCTCGGCGACGCCTACTGGCGCGTTGGCCGCAGGCTGGAGGCAACCTTCCAGTGGAGCTATGCGCGCGATCTCAAGCCCGAGCCGGACGTTCTGGCCGAGGTTGAGAAGAAGTTGCAGAAGGGACTGCCGCCCATCACGGCCAGCACCGCGCAGGATGCTCCGGCCCCCAAGCCGAAGCCTGCTGCGGAACCGAAGGGCTGAAATCTGTCATGCGAATGCGAAGCGCGACGAAGTGCTTCGCATTCCCCGGTACTTCGCCAGCGCTCTTTTCTTGACGCTCCGGGAGCGGCGCACTAGGGAAGGCACCATCCTTCCCATTTCCGCCGAGGCCGTTTCCGTGAACGCCGAACTTCCTGCCCATATGCATCCCAGCCGCTCGTTTCAGGGGCTGATCCTCACGCTGCACAATTACTGGGCCAATTACGGCTGTGCCGTTCTGCAGCCCTACGACATGGAAGTGGGCGCCGGCACCTTTCATCCGGCCACGACGCTGCGTGCGCTTGGGCCGAAGGCGTGGAATGCCGCCTATGTGCAGCCCTCGCGCCGTCCCAAGGATGGCCGCTATGGCGAAAATCCCAACCGGCTCCAGCACTACTATCAGTATCAGGTCATCCTGAAGCCGAGCCCGCCGGACTTGCAGGAGCTTTATCTGGGTTCGCTCGCGGCCATCGGCATCGACCCGCTGCTGCACGACATCCGCTTCGTGGAAGACGACTGGGAAAGCCCGACGCTGGGCGCCTGGGGTCTTGGCTGGGAATGCTGGTGCGATGGTATGGAAGTATCGCAGTTCACCTATTTCCAGCAGGTCTGCGGCATTGAATGCGCACCCGTTGCGGGCGAGCTGACCTATGGCCTCGAACGGCTGGCCATGTATGTGCAGGGCGTCGACAATGTCTATGACCTCAACTTCAATGGCCGCGAAGGCGAGGAAAAAGTCACCTATGGCGACGTCTTCCTGCAGGCCGAGCAGGAATATTCCCGCTACAATTTCGAGCATGCCGACACCGGCATTCTGCATCAGCATTTCATCGATGCGGAAAAGGAGAGCATCGCGCTGCTCGCCGCCGGCGCCAGCCGCCCGGAAGGTCAGCCACACCGCATGGTGCTGCCGGCCTACGACCAGTGCATCAAGGCCAGCCACGTCTTCAACCTGCTCGATGCGCGCGGTGTCATCTCTGTGACCGAGCGCCAGAGCTACATCCTGCGCGTGCGCAATCTCGCCAAGGCTTGCGGCGAGGCCTTTCTCCAGACCGAAGCCGGTGGCTTCCAGCGCGCGCCGGAGGCCGCATAAATGCCCGATCTTCTGCTCGAACTTCGTTCCGAGGAAATTCCTGCACGTATGCAGCGTAAGGCTGCCGAAGACCTGAAGAAAATGGTCACCGACGGGCTGGTGGACGCCGGCCTGACCTATGAGGCGGCGCGCGCCTACTGGACGCCGCGCCGGCTGGCGCTCGACGTGCGCGGCCTCACCGCCCGTTCGCGCGATGTGCGCGAGGACCGCAAGGGCCCAAGCACAAAGGCCCCGGAAGCGGCCATTCAGGGCTTCCTGCGCTCCGCCGGACTTGCCTCGATCGAAGAAGCGCATGTGCACTCGGACCCGAAGAAGGGAGATTTCTATGTCGCCCATATCGTCAGGCCGGGGCGCGCGGCGGAAGACATCATCGCCGACCTGATGCCCGGCATCATCCGCGCCTTCCCATGGCCGAAATCCATGCGCTGGGGTGCAGCCTCCGGACCGAAGGGCCGCAGCTATGGCGGCGTTGCCGGGCGCGGCGGCGATGCGTTGCGCTGGGTGAGGCCGCTGCAGTCGATCCTGTGCACCTTCGGCCCCGAAACCAGCGAGCCGGTGGTGATCGATTTCGAGGTCGAGGGCGTGCGTTCCGGCAACGTCACCTATGGCCATCGCTTTCATGCGCCGCAGGCGATCACCGTCCGGCGCTTCGAGGACTATGCCGCCTCGCTCGAAGCCGCAAAGGTGGTTCTCGATGCCGACCGCCGCAAGGAGATGATCCAGACGGATGCGCGCAATCTGGCCTTCGCCAATGGCCTCGATCTGGTCGAGGACGAGGGGCTCCTGGAAGAGGTCGCCGGGCTTGTGGAATGGCCCGTCGTGCTGCTTGGGGAATTCGAGGAGGAATTTCTGGCCATACCGCCGGAAGTCATCCGCCTCACCATCCGCGCCAACCAGAAGTGTTTCGTCGCCCGCCCGCAGGGCGAGACTGAAGCTCTGGCCAATCGCTTCCTGCTGATCTCGAACATCGAGGCGAAGGACGGCGGCAGGGAAATCGCCCATGGCAACGGCAAGGTGGTGCGCGCCCGCCTTTCGGACGCCGTGCATTTCTGGAAAACCGATCAGGCCGACGTGCCCGATCTCGATCAGCTGAAAGGCTCGGCCGAAAAGCTCGCGCTTGACCTGAAGAAGCCGCTCGACCAGCGCATGGCGCGTCTCGATCATCTGGGCGTGACCTTCCACGCGAAGCTCGGCACGCAGGGCGCCCGGGTTCAGCGCATCGTTAGTCTGGCGCGCGAGATCGCCCCGCTGGTGGACGTCGACCCGGATCTGGCCGCCCGCGCGGCCGTGCTCGCCAAGGCCGATCTCCAGACCGAGGTGGTGGGTGAATTCCCCGAGCTTCAGGGCGCGATGGGCCACAAATATGCACTGTTGCAGGGCGAGAAGCCCGAGGTCGCCGCAGCGATCGAGGAACATTACAAGCCGCAGGGTCCGTCCGACCGCGTGCCGACGGCTTCGGTGTCCGTGGCGGTGGCGCTCGCCGACAAGCTCGACACGCTGGTCGGCTTCTGGGCCATCGACGAGAAGCCGACGGGTTCGAAGGACCCCTATGCGCTGCGCCGCGCGGCCCTTGGCGTGATCCGCCTGATTCTGGAAAATGATCTGCGTCTGAACCTGCGAGCCCTGATCGAAAGCGCGTATCGGGCTGTTGCGGAGAAAGCCGACTCGTCTCAGAGCTTTGTGTCTTCTCAGGTAGTTACTGACGACATGCTGTCCTTCCTGCATGACCGTTTCAAGGTCTATCTGAAGGATGAAGGTGCGCGCTACGATGCCATTGATGCGGTTCTGACGGCCGACACCGACAACCTGCTTCTGGCGGCGAGGCGGCTGGAAGCCCTTATCTTTTTCCTCGATTCCGAGGACGGAAAGAACCTTCTGGCCGGCACCAAGCGCGCGGCCAACATTCTCGCAGCCGAGGAAAAGAAGGGGACCGCCGTTGCGGGGACCGTGGAACCCGAATTGTTCCGGGACGATGCGGAGAGGAACCTGTTCGCCGCCATCGGTCAGGCCGAGACCAACGCGCGCGATGCGATCCGCAACGAGGACTTTTCGGCTGCCATGCGCGCGCTGAGCGCCTTGCGCGAGCCGGTCGATGCCTTCTTTGACAAGGTTCTCGTCAATGACGAGGATGCTGCCGTTCGCGCCAATCGCCTCGCTTTGCTCGCCCGCATCCGCACTGCCACCGGCGAGGTGGCCGATTTCTCGCGCATCGCCGGCTGATCCGGCAAGGGGATGACTGAGCGTGGCCGAGATACTGCCCGCCAATAAGGCTCTGGAGCCGGCGCTGGCCCTTTTGAGGGCCGGCGAGGTCGTCGCCATCCCCACCGAAACTGTCTATGGCCTTGCCGGCGATGCCACCAGCGGCGAGGCGGTGGCACGCATCTATGAAGCCAAGGGGCGTCCGCGCTTCAACCCGCTGATCGCCCATGTCAGCGACATGGCAATGGCCGAGCGCATCGGCCGCTTCGATCCGCTGTCGCGCCGGCTGGCTGAGGCATTCTGGCCGGGTCCCCTGACACTGGTCCTGCCGATGCAGCCGGATGCCGGCATTCATCCGCTGGCGACCGCCGGGCTGGACACCATCGCGCTGCGCATGCCGCGCGGTTTCGGCGCGAAACTGATCGCGGCTCTGGGGCGGCCGCTCGCGGCCCCCAGCGCCAACACGTCGGGGCGCATCAGCGGCACCACCGCGCAGGCGGTCGCTGCCGATCTCGGCCAGCGCATCAGGCTTGTGGTGGACGATGGCGCAACGCCTGTCGGCCTGGAATCGACCATCGTCAAGGTCGAGGACGGCAAGGTGCGCTTGCTTCGCCCGGGCGGCATCGCGGCGGACGAAATCGAAGCGGTTTACGGCCGGCAGCCTGAGCGCGGCGCGAAGGGCATCGAGGCGCCGGGCATGATGATGTCGCATTATGCGCCGAAGGCTGGAATGCGGCTTGGCGTGGAACGCGTGCATCCCGGCGAGGCGCTGCTGGCCTTCGGGCCGCAGCGCGTGGCGAATGAGCAGAATGCGGTGGCGGTACTCAACCTATCGCCTTCTGGCGATTTGCGTGAGGCGGCCGCCAACCTTTTTTCCTTCATGCATGAACTGGACCGCAGCGGCGCTGCCGCCATTGCGGTCGAGCCCGTCCCGATGACGGGGCTTGGCGAAGCGATCAATGACCGGCTGGCGCGGGCAGCAGCTCCGCGTGATGTGGTGAACGGAGACTAGAATCGATGGCAGACGCGGCACTTTTCCTCGATTCTGGTCTGGTGCAGCGTTTCGCGGAAATCGTCGGCGCGCGCCATGCGCTCACTTCGCAGCAGGACATTGCTCCTTATCTGATCGAGCCGCGCGGGCTCTGGCATGGGCGCACCTCGCTGGTGCTGAGGCCGGGCAGCGTCGAAGAGGTGAGCCGCATCATGCGGCTGGCGACCGAAACGGGTACGCCTATCGTGCCGCAGAGCGGCAATACGGGACTTGTTGGGGCGCAGGTGCCGGACTCCGGCGGCGGGCAGGTGGTGCTGTCGCTATCGCGGCTCAACCGCATCCGCGAGGTTGATCTCCTGTCGAATACGGTGACGGCCGAGGCCGGTGTCATCCTCCAGACCCTGCAGGAAACGGCGGCGCAGGCTGGCCGGCTGTTTCCGCTTTCGCTGGCCGCGCAGGGCTCGTGCCAGATCGGCGGCAATCTCTCCTCCAATGCCGGCGGCACGAATGTGCTGGCTTATGGCAACGCGCGCGAACTGTGCCTTGGCGTGGAAGTGGTGCTCCCCACCGGCGAGGTGTTCGACGATCTGCGCAAGCTGAAGAAGGACAACACCGGCTACGACCTGAAAAACCTGTTCGTCGGGGCGGAGGGCACGCTTGGCGTGATCACCGCGGCGGTGCTGAAGCTGTTTCCGATGCCGAAGGGCAGGGAGGTCGCTTTCGTCGGTCTGCCATCGGCGGAGGCCGCGCTTCAGTTGTTCGCAATGGCCAGCGACAGGGCCGGCAGTTCACTGACCGCTTTCGAGCTGATCGGGCAGCGGCCTTACAATTTCACGCTGGCCCATGCCCCCGGCGTGGTGCGGCCCCTGACGAGCGACTGGCCATGGTATGTGCTGATGGAGATTTCCTCCGGCCGCTCCGCCGAAGACGCACGTGGCCTGATAGAGGACATATTGGGCGCGGCAATTGAGGAAGACGTCGCAGGTGATGCGGTGATTGCCGCAAGCCTCTCGCAGGCCGAGGCTCTCTGGAATTTCCGCGAGGTTCTGCCCGAAGCCCAGAAACCCGAAGGCGCTTCGATCAAGCACGACATTTCCGTGCCGACTGCCGCGATCCCCGCCTTTATCGACAAGGCCGGCAAGGCCGTGGAGCAGGTGGCACCCGGCGCGCGCCCGGTCTGTTTCGGCCATATGGGCGACGGCAACCTGCACTACAATGTCTCCCGGCCCGCAGACGGCGACGATGCGGCCTTCCTCGCCCTCTACCGTGCCGTCAATGATGCCGTGCATGATGTTGTGCGCGATTTCGTAGGATCGATCTCGGCCGAGCATGGCATCGGCCAGCTGAAGCGCGACGAGCTGATCGCTACGGCGCCGCCCATGGCCATCGACCTGATGCGCCGCATCAAGGCGGCGTTCGATCCGGCCGGCATCATGAACCCGGGTAAGGTTATCTGAGCCTTTACGCCGATGCCTTCCGGTTGGATTTTCCTAACCATCTGGAAGATCAGCAAAATTTAACCGAATTTCTTAAGCGCCCCGGTAAGGGGCTCACGTTACCTTGCCTTGCATAACGAGGCCGAAAACGGCCCGGGGAGACCGGAATACCGGCTCTCGGAAGAAAACAGGAAGGCACCAATGCAAACTGGACTGAAGCCGGTCTGGGCGGGGCGCAACATGCGCCTCGACCCCTTTCGCTTGCCGCAGATGGTGAGCTACGCCAGCCGCGAGGACCATGGCGATGTTACCCTGACTGTGGATCATCGCGGCGCGGTCCTGCGCCGGACGCTGGAGATGAGCGGCCTGCCGGCCGTCATCGCGCTGCCATCCAATGTGTTCCGGGGTGTTGCAGCCCGCGCGCTGGAAGACGCCGATGGCAATGTCACGGTGACGCTGGAGCTTCTTCACGACGACCCCATGCTGTCCGTGCCGCTGCTGGTCGCCCATGATCTGGACGACGTGGCCGCCGACTGGCGCGCCTGGTCGGAAGCCTACCGGTTGCCCATGCTGCTGATCGAGGCTGATGGCGTGGCCCGCACGCTGGAGGAATCGCTTGGCGCTGCGATCAAGACCATGCCGCCGCAGGAGCGCCGGCAGGGCCGCGCGCCGGCCCGCAGGCGTCCCCGCTTCCTTGCCCGCCGCCGCACCGGCAACCTTGGTCTGAGGCTGGTGATCGACGGTGAGGAAATCATCGCCCGGACCTGACGCTTTCCGATAATCGACCACAACAAAAAAAGAACCCGGCAGGAAACTGCCGGGTTCTTCTGTTCAGACGGTGAAACCGATCTTAGAACGAACGCTGGAAGCGGAGGTAACCACCCCAGCCATCCTTCTTGCCGCCGATCTTGTTGTTGTTGATGTCGCGCTCGTAACCCGAGGCGTACACAACTTCCGGACGGATGTTGAAGCCGGGAACCAGCGCGTAGTTCACGCCGACTGCGGCACCGAAGGTTTCGTTGTCGTCGTAGGCCAGCTGCACGTCCAGTGAGGCTTTCTCGTTGAAGCGATACTGACCACCGCCCCAGACAGCCCAGTCACCGCCCCAGACGCCATAGTAGCTGCTGCGGCCGGAAAGATCGAACTGGTCCGACCACCAGGCGCGCTCAGCATTGTAGTCCTGATAGCCAGCCATCACCCACAGGCTCAGAGCTTCGTTGACGTTGAAGTCGACGCGGACCTTACCGGCAACTTCACCGAAGTTGGCGTCGTAGCCGATCACGCCGGCAATCTTGCCCCAGCCCTGCGTGAACGAGGCGCCAGCCACGACATGCGGGACGTAGGAATCAAGGGTGTACTCTTCGCCCGAGCCCTCTTCCACGCCGATCGTGGCGGAGAAGCCGTTGCCACCATCGAAGGTGTAGGCGATCAGGTGGGTCTTGCCCGGCGTGTAGTTGACGCCGATCCCGTCGTTGATGACCGAGCCGGCCGAGTCGGTCAGCGTCTCGAACAGCGAGTCGGTGTAAGCGATGGTCAGGCCGCCAAGCTGAATGATGGCGTGCTCAAGAGCCCATGCCGACTCGGTGTCGGAATACGTATAATCATTGCCATTGAGAACCAGATCTCTCTCGACAGAATCGCGCTGGTAGTAAGTGGCGATGAAGCCGCGCAGGGTGCCGTACTCGGTCTCCGAACGGGCGTCGAAGGTGAGCTGGGCGCGCATGCGCTTGAAGTAGGTGTCGTTGGTGTCGACAGTGTTACCGGTGCCGCGAATGAAGTTGTAGGCGTCCTTCTTGTCGATCGACTTCAGGCCCAGAGCGTCGCCCACGCCGATGTCGTAGCGCAGGTAGCCGCCGATCTTCAGGCAGGTCTCGGTGCCGGGGATGTAGAAGTAGCCAGCGCCGTAGACGTCGCAGATGCGAACGTATTCGGCTGGTTCAGGCTCGGCCACGACGATGGCGTCGGCGGCGCGGGCGCCGGAGACTGCGACGAGAGCCGCAGCGGAGCCGAGAAGAAGGCTCTTGATGTTCATTTATGTTCTCCAGTTCAGAACTGAATGGTTTTCTGTGAGCCCGAAGGCCGTGGATGAAAAGATCGTGCGAGTCGCCCCCTCTTTCCGTGGTGATTGATTTCCCAGCCGGCCTTTTGAGGCAAGGAAAATTACATCTTTTGGTTGTGTAATTTTATGTATTACAATCAAATGTTGCATTAAGGGCACATGTCCGGGGGCGGCCGGAGGCTTGGTGGCGGTGCAGTTTCGTTGGTCAGATATGCAATTATAAATAGATTATTTACAAATAATGCAACCTATGAGAGCGTATAGGTCTCGATCTCCAGTCGAGAGAGGCCTCGCTATAGGGGGGCGGCCGTAACCTTTTACGAGGCCTCTTCTTTTTCCCTTTTGTGATTCTGAAAAATGCCCAGACGACCACCTTCTTCGATGAGTTGTCCTTACCGGCATGCGTGCCGGAAATCTGACTGCGGTGGCTTTTGTACAACCCTAAGGTTGTATCTCTGCGGATGCGGTTCCGGTCTCAGGAACCGCGCGGGCTCGGCTCCTTTCGGTTGAGGAGAGAGGCTGCCGGCGATGTCAGGCGGCTTGCAGAATGGGGCGAGACATGCCCCCCGGAAATTCGCTCTGAGACGGGCGGGGATTGCACGAAAGCGTCCGGGGAACTCGCAATGAGAACGGAGCCTTGTCGAAAAGGGCAGCACCCCAGCCTCGATCTTCGGCCGCAGAGGGGGCCGGATATACAAACAGACTGGATTGCCGCCGGGGCGTTGATCCTAAAGCGTGTCGCGATCTTTCAGATTCGCTCCTTACGCTTTAAGCTATTGTTTTTATGCACGTCGTGATCCCGAAACCGGTTTCCACTTTCGGGGGACATGCTTCAGGCCGGCCTGAACTCGTCGATGCGCCAGGCGCCGGCCCCGACCATGCAGATACGCACCTTGTAGAGCGTCACGCCGTCGAAACTTTCACGACTGCTGGAAAAAGCGCGGCACAGTTCGCCTCTCGCTTTGGTTTCGGCAATCGCCGAGATTGCACCACGGGAGCCCGTATCCGCATTGGCCCATGCCAGGGGCTGTCCGGCCAGTTCTTCAAGATCGGCTGCGGAAGCTGCGTTGCGGATGGTCATCTGGTCGGCAGCAAGGCCGGCATCGGTGGCCGTGCCACTCACGGTGGATGGCACATTGCTGGTGATGATCGAACGGTCTATTTCAGCTTTGTCGAGGCTGAAACCGCCCATGCCGCAGCCACCGAGCGACAGGAGGACGACGCACGCGATTGCCCTGACGGAGACGGAAATCCCACGTGGAGTCCACCGGTTGTCAGAAGCTTGCGCGTTGCGCGACAATCGCCCATCTCCGGTGAAAGTTGAAATTCGAGAAAAACTATGAGCGATGCCAAGTTAACAGATCATGACTTTACGCAGGAGGAGGAGCCGTTTCGCCTGTTTGCCCAATGGCTTGACGATGCGTCAGCTTCCGAGCCCAACGATCCGAACGCGGTAGCGGTGGCCACTGTCGATGAGGAGGGCCTGCCGGACGTGCGCATGGTGCTGCTCAAGGGCTTCGATGAGCGCGGCTTCACCTTCTACACCAATTTCGAAAGTGCCAAGGGCCGCGAAATCCTCGGCAGCATGAAGGCGGCCATGTGCTTCCACTGGAAATCACTGCGCCGGCAGGTGCGGGTGCGCGGACCTGTGGAAATCGTGTCGGATGCGGAGGCGGATGAATATTATGCCTCGCGCCCACGTGGCAGCCGGATCGGTGCCTGGGCCTCGAAGCAGTCGCGGCCGCTGGAAAGCAGGTTCGCTCTGGAAAAGGCCGTTGCCGAATATACCGCACGCCACGCGGTGGGGAGCATTCCGCGCCCTTCTCACTGGTCCGGTTTCAGAATTCTGCCGAAGACCATCGAATTCTGGCACGATCGTCCGTTCCGGCTTCATGATCGCGTCGTTTTCTCGCGCCAATCCGATAGTACGGGCTGGCAGACGACACGCCTCTATCCATGAGCGGGAAATGAACACGCGGGAAGGGCAGGCGCGGGCATTGTTCTTCAGCTACAGCCGCAACAGCAACGCCGCCCTTCTGGCGCCGGACAGCGCCGATATCGATGCGCTGGCCGGAGCTTTCGCCGACCATTTTGTTGGCGCTGGCCCGGCAGGCGTGATGGGCGGGACGAAAGATTCGTCATTCCCGGACATCCTGCGGCAGGGCTTCAGGAATTACCGGTCCATCGGCGGAACACGGTTCGAGATCATCGCTCTCGACGTGGAGATGCTGGACGACGCCAACGCCATGGTCAAAGCGGACTGGGAATTCGACTACCTTCGCCCGCGGGACGGGGCGAAGGGAACGATTGCCTTCCGCAATATCTACTTCGTCAACTTCGCCGGCGGCGAGGCAAAGATCTTTGCATGGATCACCCCGGACGAGGCTCAGGCCATGAAGGATCACGGCCTGATCTGAGGCTCAGCCCTTCTTCCGGTTCATGAAGGCCATGAGCGCGTTGCGCGCCTCTTCCGACGTCAGCCGTTCGCGGAAATGTGCACTCTCGATCCGGATGCGTTCCTTGAGCTCTTCGCGGGAGCCGAGCATGAGGTCGCGGGCGATCTTCAGGGCTTCCGGCGGCTTTTCGGCGATGTCTTCGGCTGCCGCCAGCGTCGTCTCTTCAAGCCTGTCTTCATGGACGACGCCGTAGATCAGGCCTGCCTGATGGGCGCGTTCGGCTGAAAAGCCTTCCCCGAGACCGAGCAGCGCAAAAGCGCCTTGCCGGCCGAGCAGGCGAGGAGCCAGCAGGCTGGATCCTGCTTCGGGCACGAGACCGAGATCGACGAAGGGGGTGCGGAACACGGTGCGCGGGGTGGCCAGCGTCAGGTCGCAATGCAGGTTGATGGTCGTTCCAATGCCGACGGCAATGCCATCCACACCCGACACGATCGGTTTCTGCGATCCGGCCAGCGCCAGCAGGAAATCCCACACTTCGGTTCCGCCTTCGCCGCCGGTGGCAATGGCGAGAAAATCGGCAAGATCGTTGCCTGCCGAGAAAGCGCCCGGCACGCCGAGAAAGACATGCACGCGCACCGCCGGATCGGCATCGCCGCCGGTCAGCGCGTCGGCCATGGCCGCATACATGGCGCGGGTCAGCGCATTCTTCTTTTCGGGCCGGTTCATGCGAATGAGCTGAACCGCGCCGCGCCGTTCGATCTGTATGTGATGGGTCAAGATCAGTTCCTCCCGCAGCCCGTCAGGCCGTTATCAGCGATGCGCCGGCAAGGCTGAGGCTCTCCGCACCGCCCAGCACCCGCTCTTTCAGCGCCGCGACTTCGCCCAGCATGTTCTCGGCGAAGAAGCGGGCGAGCGCAATGCGCTCGCTGTCATGGCCGGCAAGGGCCGCCTGCGCGAGATAGGCGCCGCCAGCCACCAGCGAGATCAGGCGCTGATAAGGCGTTGCGGCGCTCAGCGCCTCCTGCATGGAGTTTCCGGCAAGCTGTTCCTGCAAATAACGCGTCGCTTCGGTCAGGTCATCAAGCGCTTCGCGAAGCAATTTTTCGCAGCGGCCAAAGCCCTCCACGCCCTTCAGCCCGTCGACGATTGCGCCAAGCTCCCCGATATAGCCATGCACATGCTGGCCTTCGCCAAGCGGCAGCTTGCGGGTCACGAGGTCGATGGCCTGAATGCCGTTGGTGCCTTCGTAGATCGGCGCGATGCGGGCATCACGGTAAAGGGCGGCAGCCCCCGTTTCCTCGATGAAGCCCATGCCGCCATGCACCTGCACGCCGAGCGAGGCGACGTCCACGCCGACATCGGTGGAGAAGGCCTTGGCCAGCGGCGTGAGAAGATTGGCGCGGTCGCGCCAGTGTTGCGCCTTGTCGCCTTCCAACACGCGCGCCATGTCGATGGCATGAGCGCAGTTGTAGGAGATGGAGCGGGCGATCTGCGTCAGCGCCTTCATGGTCAGCAGATTGCGCTGAACATCGGGGTGGTGGACGATCGGCGCCATGCCTTCGCCCGTATAGGAAGCGGCCTTGCCCTGCCGGCGCTCATTGGCGTAGGCCAGCGCCTTCTGGAACGCCGCCTCTGCAATCGCCACGCCCTGCATGCCAACTGCCAGACGGGCATTGTTCATCATCGTGAACATGCAGGCGAGGCCCTTGTTTTCCTCGCCAATCAGCCAGCCGATGGCGCCGGGCTCCGCCCCGCCGAAACCGTCGCCATAGATCATGGTGCAGGTGGGCGAGCCGTGAATGCCGAGCTTGTGTTCGAGACCGGAGCAGAACACGTCGTTGCGCGCGCCGAGCGAGCCGTCCGCGTTGACGAAGAATTTCGGCACGAGGAACAGGGAGATGCCGCGCGTTCCCGCCGGCGCGTCCGGCAGGCGCGCCAGCACCAGATGCACGATGTTGTCGGTGAAATCGTGCTCGCCATAGGTGATGAAAATCTTCTGACCGAAGATGCGGTAGGTGCCGTCGCCCACGCGTTCGGCGCGGGTGCGCAGGGCTGCGAGGTCGGAACCGGCCTGCGGTTCGGTCAGGTTCATGGTGCCCATCCATTCGCCCGACACCAGCTTTTCGAGATATGTGGACTTCAGCTCATCGGTGGCATGCTTTTCCAGCGCTTCGACCGCGCCCATTGTCAGCGTCGGGCCGATGCCGAAGGCCATGGAGGCCGAGTTCCACATTTCCAGAACGGCGACCGAGAGCATCATCGGCAGACCCTGTCCGCCATATTCTTCCGGCCCGGTCAGGCTGTTCCAGCCGCCCTCGCGCCAGCGTGTGTAAAGATCCTTCCAGCCGGGAGGGGTGGTGACGGCCGCATCCTTCAGCACCGCGCCGACCTCATCGCCGGCCTTGTAAAGAGGCGCTACCTCTTCCGTGGCGAAACGCCCGGCCTCGGCCAATACCGCATCGACGAGATCGCTGCCCAGATCGCCCAGCGCGCCCGAGGCGAGCGCTTCCTCCAGTCCGGCCACATGCTTGAGAGTGAAGGCGATTTCTTCGACCGGTGCGCGATACATGCGGGCTCCTCCTGAGGCTGTTGGCGGCACTTACAGACTGCGGGGAACGGCGAGCGCCAGCTTCCCGCTTGTCCTTTTTACGTAAACGTCAAACTTTGTCACGCGGATTTTACGGACCCACCTATGATCCTCGCCTTCGGGAAAGGTGCGGCCGATGGGACGTCAACAATCTGTTAACCATAAATGGTGAGGATTGCCGGTCAATCGCAAGGAACACCGGCTTGGGAGCAACGCAATCAGACTTTTGGCGCAGGCTGTTCGCCGCGGCGGCAATTGCCTTTGCCGCGCCGTCCACCGCGCTTGCGTCCGATTTCAGCGAGCCGTGGAAACGCGATGACCGCGCGCTGGTCATCGATGCCTACGAATATAATTCGATAGACTGGGCCGAGCTTGCGAGCGACAAGCGCATCGTCGGCTTCATCAACAAGGCCTCCGACGGGCTGCCTCCGCCCTATGCGTGCAAGGGTGACGAGACCGAGGTGCGCTTGTGCCGGGCGCTGTTTCGCCGCCATGCGGTGGCAAAGGAGCTGTTTCAGACACGGCGCACCGTGGCGCGGGCGCTCGGCCTCGAATGGGGCGCCTATCATCTTGCCCGTCCCGGCAATCCGATCGAACAGGCGAACAATTTCATCGATTTCGCGCGGCCCGGTCCGGATGACCTGATGGCGCTCGACATCGAGGACAATGATCCGGAAAAGTGGATGTCGCTGGCCGACGCCGAGGAATTCGTGCGCCATGTGCATCGCCGCGTCGGACGCTTCCCGGTTCTCTACACCAACGGCTCGACCGCACAGCATATCGCCGACCACCGCCATCTCTATCCGCTGCTGTCGCGGCTGCCGCTCTGGTATGCGCGCTACAAGCCCGAGATCGACATGCATTTCCCAAAAGGCAACTGGCAGAGCTACGCGCTGTGGCAGTTCGCAACGCAGGCCAACTGCAACGCCCGGCGCTGCCCGTATCGCGTGCCCGGAACGCCGACCGATATCGACGTGAACGTCGCGGCGATGACGGCAGAGGAACTGCGTACTGCCTGGCCTTTCGGCGGTCTGGTCGGCGTGCCGGTCGATATGCTGTTTCGCGTGCCGGTGCCCGTCGCGCGCGCCGACGCGCTGGAGGGTGAAGTTACCATCGCATACGCCGATGTCGCCCGGCTGCCGACATTTTCAATGCTGGCGGAAGCGGCCGGCGAAGGCTGGCGCCGGATGCGTTATGGCTGGGCCGTGGCGATGAGCGGGCCTTACAAGGGCCGGTATCGCCATGGAATGGCGGAATATGCAGCTGGCAAGCTGGAGGCCTTCCAGCAGATGGTCGCCGACGCCGAATCCGCAGCCGGGATCGACCCGATAGCCACCGGATCGATCCCGGCTGCGGATTCGGCGAAGGATTAGCCTCTTTCGCGCTCCACCGCACGCCAGCCGATGTCGCGGCGGCAGAAGCCTTCCGGCCAGTCGATGCGCTCGACAGCTTCATAGGCACGTTTCTGCGCCTCGCCGGCGCTGGTGCCCATCGCGGTGACGTTCAGCACCCGGCCGCCATTGGCGATCAGTTCTCCATCACGCATCGCCGTGCCGGCATGAAAGATTTCCACATTCTCACCTGTAGCCGCAGCTTCGACGCCACGGATGACGCTGCCTTTTTCCGGCGAGGCCGGATAGCCCTTCGCGGCCATCACAACGGTCAGCGCCGTTTCGTCGCGCCAGCGGGCGGATGTATGGGCGAGCTGACCATCCACAGCGGCGTTGAGCAGCACCAGCAGATCTTCCTTCAGGCGCATCATCAGCACCTGGCATTCGGGATCGCCGAAGCGGGTGTTGTATTCGATCAGCTTCGGGCCTTCGTCATCGATCATCAGACCGACGAACAGCACGCCCTGAAAGGGGTTGCCCATTTCGGCCATGCCGCGCATGGTGGGCTCCACGATCTCGCGCATGGTGCGTTCGATGATTTCGGGCGTCATCACCGGCGCGGGCGAATAGGCGCCCATGCCGCCCGTGTTGGGCCCGGTGTCGCCGTCGCCGACGCGCTTGTGGTCCTGCGCCGTGCCGAAGGGCAGCGCCGTCCTGCCGTCGCACAGACAGAAGAAGCTGGCTTCCTCGCCCGTGAGGAATTCCTCGATCACCACTTCGGCCCCCGCAGCGCCGAAGGAGCCGTCGAAACAGGCTTCCAGTGCCTCGATGGCTTCGGGCAGCGTCATCGCCACGGTCACGCCCTTGCCGGCGGCGAGGCCATCGGCTTTGACGACGATCGGCGCACCCTGTTCGCGCACATAGGCCTTTGCCGGCTCAAGCGCCGAAAAACGCCCGTAGGCGCCGGTCGGGATGTTGAAGCGGGCGCACAGGTCCTTGGTGAAACCCTTGGAGCCTTCCAGTTGCGCTGCGGCTTTCGAGGGGCCGAAAACGCGGATGCCCGCCGCCCGCAGATCGTCGGCAAGGCCGGCCACCAGCGGCGCTTCCGGCCCGATGACGACGAGATCGATTGCCTGATCGAGGCAGAAGCGACGCACCGCATCGTGATCGCCGATGTCGAGCGCCACCAGTTCGGCTTCCTCGGCGATGCCGGGATTGCCCGGTGCAGCGTAAAGCTTTGTCAGCAAAGGCGACGCCGCCAGCCGCCACGCCAGCGCATGCTCGCGGCCACCGGAGCCGAGAAGGAGAACGTTCATGGGCAGACCTCGCGCGTGTCGGATTGCAAGGGTTTCCGCTATTGGCGATGGCTATCAAGGTCAAGGCGTAATGCCCGATTTGCGGCTGTTTCCACCAAAGCTCAGGTCATTGCGTCCGCTGGCGACAAATCCCATCTGGGATACATGCAAACTGAGGTGAAGCCATGCCTGTCATAACCGAACGCGCCGACACCGCTGAATTCGTCGCAGCAGGGCAGGGAGATTTCAGCTTCATGGTCGAGGCGTTCGCCGAACCGGAATTCGGCAAGCCGGTGACCGATTGGATCAGGACCCCGGTCGTACCGTACCTTAAGAATTACGGCGAAGACGGCGGGATTGATGACGGGACGGCGCTGTTCATCGCAAGGCTGGATGACCGACTTGCAGGGCACATGGTCCTTTCACGCAACTGGAATGGCTATGCGCTGATTGAGACGATCGGTGTCGACCGCAGCATGCGCGGGCAGGGAATCGGCTCCGCGCTGATCGAACAGGCAATCGCTTGGACAAAAGTGGAAAACCTGCCCGGCCTGATGCTGGAAACGCAGAACAACAACCTTGCCGCCTGTGCGCTCTATGAGAAGCATGGCTTTCGTCTGGGCGGCATCGACCGCTGCCTCTATCGGGGCCTGGACCCGCAAAGCAGCGAGATCGCCCTGTTCTGGTATCGCGAGGTTTAGCGGCGGAGTGCTTCAACCTGCGGCTTGACGCTCGCGCCCGCTCCTGCCACTTGAACCACCATGGAAACCATTCAGACGAAAGCATCGCAGGGACGCGTCGCCGATGCGCCGAGCGATCATTGGGTTTATCGTGTTCTGCCGCGTGCCCTGTGGCCGTACGCGCAGCTTGCGCGCTGGGACCGTCCCATCGGCTGGCAGCTTCTTCTGTGGCCGTGCTGGTGGTCGGCTGCGATGGCGGCATCGGCCTATGCCCGCCCGGAAGATACGCTGGACTCGCTTCTGCCCCTGCCGTCGACGCTGATTCTCTTCTTCATCGGTGCCGTCGCCATGCGGGGCGCCGGCTGCACCTACAACGACATCGTTGATGTGAACATCGACAATCAGGTCGAGCGCACGCGCTCGCGCCCGCTGCCGTCGGGCAAGGTCAGCCGTCGCAAGGCGTGGCTGTTCCTCGTCCTGCAGGCGCTGGTCGGCCTTGCGGTTCTGCTGCAGTTCGACAGCTTCACCATCCTGCTCGGCATCTGCTCGCTGGCGGTTGTTGCGGCCTATCCGTTCATGAAGCGCATCACCAACTGGCCGCAATTCGTGCTTGGGCTCGCCTTCTCGTGGGGCGCGCTGATGGGCTGGTCGGCCGAGTTCGGCGATGTCAACGAGCCGGCCATCCTGCTCTATGTCGGCGCGATCATGTGGACGATCGGCTATGACACCATCTACGCCCATCAGGACAAGGAGGACGACGCCATCGTCGGCGTCAAATCCACCGCGCGCCTCTTCGGAGAGAATACGAAGGCGTGGCTGATCGTGCTCTATGGCGGCGCACTGATGTGCTTTGCCGTAGCCTTCGCCAATGCGCAGGTGCCGATGCCGTCCATGGCCGGCCTCATCGCCGCGGCCGTTCATATGGGGCGTCAGATCGTCGTGCTCGACATCGATGACGGCGACCAGTGCCTGAAACTGTTCCGGTCGAACAATCAGGTCGGGTGGCTGATCTTCCTCGGTCTTGTTGGCGGTGCCTGCTGGAATTTCCTCAAGCCGATGATCTAGGCGAGAACCCCGTCGTCCGGCTCGCGTTGCCTGCCGGATCGAAGAATTGCCCCGCGGCTCTGGAATTTCTTCCTATGCGAGTACATATAATGGCCGACACCAACCCCGTTCATCTGGCAGGCAGGTTATATGCGCGACCCGTATGAGGTGCTGGGCGTTGCAAGGAACGCCTCGGCAAAGGAAATCAAGTCGGCCTATCGAAAACTGGCCAAGAAGTATCACCCGGACCAGAATCCGGATGATCCGAAGGCCAAGGATCATTTCGCGGCTGCAAATCAGGCTTATGAGATCGTCGGCGACGAGAAGCAGCGCGCAGCCTTCGACCGTGGCGAGATCGGCCCGGACGGCAAGCCGCTGTTCCAGGGCTTCGAGGGCGCGGCCGGCGGCGATCCCTTTTCCGGATTCCGGCGCCAGCAGGGGCCGGGAGGGACGCATTTTGAGTTCCGTGGCAATGGTCCCGGCGGCGAAGCTTTCGGCGAGGATATTTTCAGTCACATTTTCGGCGATGCCTTCGCCCGCCAGCAGGGCGCGCGTTCTTCTGGCGGTGAACGCAGGGGCCAGGCTCCGCGCGGTCAGGACATCAATGTCGAGCTTGGTATCAGCATCGAGGAAGCGGCAACGACACCGAAGGTGACGGCCCAGTTTCCCGATGGCCGCAAGATCGCCGTCAAGCTGCCCGCCTTTGTCGAGGACGGGCAGACCATCCGTCTCAAGGGGCAGGGCGCGCAGGGCTATGGCGCACCGGGCGATGCACTGGTCAAGATCCGCTTCCTGAACCATCCGCGTTATACCGTGGAAGGGCGCGATCTGCATGTCGACCTGCCGGTGCCCCTTCGTGACGCGGTTTTGGGGGCCAAGATCGCTGTGGAAACGCCAACCGGCAAACTGGCCGTCAATGTGCCGGCATGGTCCAGTTCCGACAAGGTGCTGCGCCTGAAGGGCAAGGGTCTGCCGACGAAGGCCGGCGGGCATGGCGACCTCTATGTGCATGTCCGGCTGATGCTGCCGGAAGGCGGCGACAGTGAGCTTGAGGCGCTGATGCGCGCGAAGAAGGTGTGACCGGCAGTCGGTTCATTGACGTTTGAGACCTTGAAGCCCGCAAGCGCCTGTGCGATAGGGCTTGCTCTCAAGCGGACAATTTGCGGAGAACGCTGACATGGCGGGTGTACAGGGCCTCATGGCCGGGAAGCGTGGCCTCATTCTGGGTGTCGCCAACAATCGCTCCATCGCTTTCGGTATCGCCAGGGCCTGTGTCGATCACGGAGCCGAAATCGCGCTGACCTATCAGGGCGAGGCGTTCAAGAAGCGCGTTGAGCCGCTGGCGGCTGAGCTCGGCGCGCATATCGCCGGCCATTGCGACGTGACCGATCCGGAAAGCCTGGATGCGGTGTTTGCGGAGGTCGAGCGCCATTTCGGCAAGATCGACTTTCTGGTGCACGCCATCGCCTTCTCCGACAAGGAGGAGCTGGACGGGCGCTATGTCGAGACGACTCGCGCCAACTTCAACCGCACCATGGAAATCTCGGTGTTTTCCTTCACCGACATCGCCAGGCGCGCCGAAGCGATCATGAACGATGGCGGCTCGCTGCTCACGCTGACCTATTACGGCGCCGAGAAGGTGATGCCGCATTACAACGTGATGGGCATTGCCAAGGCAGCACTTGAAGCCAGCGTTCGCTATCTGGCCGTCGATCTCGGCGGACGCGGCATCCGCGTCAACGCCATCTCGGCCGGTCCGATCAAGACGCTGGCCGCATCGGGCATCGGCGACTTCCGCTATATCCTGAAGTGGAACGAGTACAACTCGCCGCTCAAGCGCACCGTCACGCCGGAAGAGGTCGGTGATTCGGGCCTCTATCTGCTGTCCGACCTGTCACGCGGCGTTACCGGCGAGGTGCATCACGTCGATTCCGGCTATCATGTCGTGGGCATGAAGGCTGTCGATGCCCCGGACATCTCCACCATCAAGGACTGACACTCCACATTTCTTTTCGGCCTCCGGGCCGAGGTTGTCAGAGGATACCCCCGGAAAATGCCTGCGCCTGTTTATGTGGTGCGTCACGGTCAGACCGACTGGAACGCGGAACTTCGTCTTCAGGGGCAGGCCGACATCGATCTCAATGCCCTCGGCCGGGAGCAGGCGGCGGCCAACGGACGCGCGCTCGCCGGCCTGATCGGTGATGCGGCAGGATATGATTTCGTTGCAAGCCCGATGGCGCGCACCCGCCACACGATGGAGCTGTTGCGCGGTGCCATGGGTCTCGACCCGATGGCCTACCGGATGGACGAGCGCCTCAAGGAGCTGAATTTCGGCGACTGGCAGGGCTATACGGCCGACGAGCTGGAAGCGCTGCATCCGGGCTCGACGCGCGAGCGCCATCTTGCCAAATGGGATTTCCAGCCGCCCGGCGAAGGGGCGGAAAGCTATCAGATGCTTCTGGAGCGGGTGACGCCTGTATTTCGCACCTTGCAGGGTCCCTCAGTCTGCGTGACCCATGGCGGAGTGATCCGCGGGCTGTTCCGCTTCGCCGGTGGGCTGAGCAAGGAAGAAGCCTGCGCGCTCACCATTCCGCAGGATCGCATCCTGCGCTGGCAGGGCGACAGGCTGGACTGGCTCTGAGAGCATTTCTGTCCGCCGCCGCCTGCCTTATTCGACCACCTGCCTTATTCGACCACCTGCCTTATTCGACCACCTGCATGTCGGTGATGACGTTTTCGCCGCCGGTCACGTCGTAGGCGATGACGACTTCCATTCCGGCGCTGAGTGCGTCCACATCCATTTCGGCGTTGAGCTTGTAGGACTTGCCGTTATCCAGCGTCAGGGTCATGTTTTCCTTGCTGACCTGTTTGATGGTCCCTTCGGCCTGCTCGGCCAGGGCCATGCCCGAGAGCATCAGGAGGGCTGCAGCGGCGCCAGCGAAAATGCGCCCGATTCGAATTTGCATGTGTCGTCCTCTTGTTTCTTGCTCCGGCCTGACGCCGGTTGATTGCGGAGACGCGGCGATGTGAACAGAACCAGCCCAATGTGTCAAAGCTTAGACGCCGTCGATGACGGTTTGACCACCGCAAAAAACGCCAATAGAACGCTGGCAACATCGGATCGGGACCGGGCCATCCAACAGGCCCCGGCGTGAAAAGGCAGGGATTTGCCAATGTCGCACAACACGTTCGGCCATATGTTCCGCGTCACAACATGGGGCGAAAGCCATGGTGCCGCGCTTGGCTGCGTGGTTGACGGATGCCCGCCCGGCATCCGCTTTACGCTGGCAGACATCCAGTCGGAACTCGACCGACGCCGTCCGGGGCAGTCGCGCTTCGTCACGCAAAGGCGCGAACCCGATCAGGTGAAGGTGCTCTCGGGCTTCGTCTTCGATGACGATGGCGAGACGATGATCACCACCGGCACGCCGGTCTCTATGCTGATCGAGAATGTCGACCAGCGCTCGAAGGACTATGGCGAGATCGCGCGGCAGTATCGCCCCGGCCATGCCGACTACACCTATGACGTCAAATACGGCCTGCGCGACCATCGCGGCGGCGGACGCTCATCCGCGCGCGAAACCGCTGCGCGCGTCGCCGCCGGCGCTCTTGCCCGCAGGATAGTGCCCGGCCTCGTGGTGCGCGGCGCTCTGGTTTCCATGGGCGTGAAGGACATCGACCGCGCCAACTGGGACTGGGATTTCGTCGGCCATGAAGACAATCCGTTCTTCACGCCGGACCCGGCTTCGGTTCCTGTTTTCACAAGCTATCTGGACGAAATCCGCAAGGCCGGCTCCTCGGTCGGGGCAATTGTCGAGATCGTGGCGGACGGCGTTCCGGCAGGCCTTGGTGCGCCGCTTTACGGCAAGCTCGATCAGGACATTGCCGGCAACCTGATGTCGATCAACGCGGTCAAGGGCGTGGAAATCGGCAACGGCTTCGAGGCGGCCCGCATCACCGGCGAGGAGAATGCCGACGAGATGCGCATGGGCAATGACGGTCGCCCGATGTTTCTGTCCAACAAGGCTGGCGGCATCCTTGGTGGCATTTCGACCGGCGCGCCGGTGGTGGCGCGTTTTGCGGTGAAGCCGACATCCTCGATCCTGACCCCGCGCCTTTCGATCGACAAGGATGGGGCGGAAGTGGAAGTGCGCACCAAAGGACGCCACGATCCGTGCGTCGGCATTCGCGCCGTACCGGTGGGAGAGGCCATGGTCGCCTGCGCCATCGCCGATCATTATCTGCGCCATCGCGGCCAGACGGGCAGGGCGGACGCGTAGCCGGCTGCGAAAGGGCGGACTTGCCCGTCCCTGTTCGAGGCCTTATGCCGTTTCTTATTCCGTCGTTCTTTTTTAGCGAAGCGAGCCTCATGTCCTACGACCAGAAGAAGATCGTTGAAGCCATCCGCGCTTTCGAGCGCGGCGAGATCGTCGTGGTCATGGATGATGACGGGCGCGAGAATGAGGGCGATCTGATCGTCGCCGCCGTCCACTGTACGCCGGAGAAGATGGCCTTCATCGTGCGCCACACCTCCGGCATCGTCTGCACGCCGATGCTGCGCGAGGATGCGCGCCGGCTCAACCTTGCGCCGATGGTGGCGGAAAACGATTCCGCCCACACCACCGCCTTCACTGTTTCGGTCGATTTCAAGCATGGCACGACGACCGGCATTTCGGCGGACGATCGCACGCTGACCGTGCGCAATCTGGCCAATGGCAATGTCGGCCCGTCCGATTTCGTGCGCCCGGGCCACATCTTCCCGCTCATCGCCCGCGAAGGCGGTGTTTTGATGCGCTCGGGCCATACGGAAGCGGCCGTCGACCTGTGCAAGCTGGCCAATCTGCCGCCCGTCGGCGTCATTTCCGAACTGGTCAATGACGATGGAACGGTGATGCGCGGGCCTCAGGTGCAGGCGTTCGCAGAGAAGAACGGGCTGAAGCAGGTTTCAGTGGCAGACCTCATCGCCTACCGCCAGCGGCAGGAAACGCTGGTCGAACGCGTCGCCAGCACCGACATAGAGACACCCGGCGGCAAGGCCAGACTTTATGCCTATACGCTCCCCTGGGATCCGATGCAGCATCTCGCCGTGGTCTTCGGCGACATTCGCGATGGCGAGGAAGTGCCGGTGCGCCTGCATCCGGAAAATGTCGTTTCCGACGTGTTCGGAACGGGCGGCAGGCTGGATGGTATCATGGAGACGATGGGTGCACAGCAGCGCGGCGTCATCGTCTATCTGCGGGAAGGATCCGTCGGTGTCGGCCAGAAGGAAAGCCGTAGCCGGGGCGGAGATGAGGATCACGAGGAAGCCCGCAATCGCGAGAACGAGTGGCGCGAGATCGGACTGGGGGCGCAGATCCTGAAGGATCTCGGCATTTCGTCGATCAATCTCATCGCCTCGCGCGAGCGTCATTATGTCGGGCTGGAAGGCTTCGGCATTCGCATCGTCTCGACCGAAATCCGATAAGCATTTCGCGTTCATAGCGCATCAGGCGAAAGACCTTTGAAATGCGGGCTCCGGAGAGATTCCCCGGAGTCTGCGAGCTTTGATGCCTCATCACTCCGCCGGCTGCGCCAGAGTGTTGCCGGGTATTTCCTGCCGGCCGCCGGCAAGGCTCTTCTGGCCGGAAAGTACTGTCAGCAGGGAGGCAAAGGCGGCTGCGACCGACACAAAGAAGCCGCTGTGCGCGCCGAATGTGTCGACGACCCAGCCGGCCGCGAAGGCTCCGAGCGCCATGCCGATGCCGATGCCCGTCATCACCCAGGTGATGCCTTCCGTCAGCATCGCTTCTGGCACGCGCCGCTCGATCAGGCCGAAAGCGGTGATGAAGGTCGGCGAGATCGCCAGCCCGCTGATGAATACGGTTATGGCCAGCATCAACACTGTGTCAGCGAGAAGCAGCGGCAATGTGGTAAGTGCGATGGCCGCTACCGATATGAGCATCCGTCGGGGCAGCGGCATCGTGAGGTTGAGGCCTCCCACGATGATGCCGACGATGAAGGACCCCAGCGCATAGACGCCGATCACGAGGCTGGCCGCACCCGGCTGGCCCAGTTCCTTCGTCATCGCGACCGTACTGACCTCGGCGGTGGCGAAGATGACCCCGACGAAGATCAGCGCAAGCGTGATGATCTGGACCGGGCGCAGGCGGATCGCTGACCCCGTGGCGCGTTCGGCCGATGGCTCCAGACGCGGTTCCGTAGAACGCTGCAGGAGGAATGCCGCCGTGCCGACGGCGAGGAACAGTGTGCTTGCCAGCATCCCGGCTTCGGGAAACAGCGCCACGCTCAAGCCGACCGACAGCGATGCACCGGCGATATAGACCAGCTCATCCGCGACGGATTCGAAGGCGAAGGCCGTGTACAGTCCGGGCTGGTCCCTGAAAATGCCGGTCCAGCGCGCCCGCACCATTGCCGGTATGCTGGGCATGGTAGCGGCAAGCAGGGCGGATGCGAACAATGTCCACACCGGCCAATGCTGGTTGGTGGCGACGATCAGGACAAGGAAGGCGATTGCGGAAATCGTCGCGGCGGGCGCGGCCACTGTGGTCTGGCCCAGACGGTCGATCAGCCGTGAAATCTGCGGCGCCAGAAATGCGTTGGTCAGCGCATAGGTGGCGGAGACCGCACCGGCCAGCCAGTATTCGCCGTGAGTCTGGGACAGCATGGCCACGATGCCGATTGGCGCCATGGCGATGGGAAGACGCGCGATGAAGCCGGCGGCGGCGAAGCCTTTCGTGCCGGGCGCGCGGAATATCTCGCTGTAGGGATTGGGCATCTGGAATGCTCCTCGACATTTGGTGGAGCGCCACTTACATAGTTTCGCATACGTGGCGTATGCGAAACGAGATAGCGACATACGCCGCGTATGTCAATTGACATACATTACGTATGCGAGTGAACATATGTGAATGGATGGAGAGAATGCGCAAGCCACGCTCGGAAATGATCGCTGAAACCCGCGCCAAACTGATTGACGCCGCCCGCAAGGCGTTTGTCGAAAAGGGGTATGCCGAGGCGTCCATGGATGATTTCACCGCCGAGGCGGGGCTGACCCGCGGCGCCCTTTATCACCACTTCGGCGACAAGAAGGGTCTGCTGCTGGCGGTGATCGTCGAGATCGATGCCGAGATGTCGGAGCGTCTGGCTGCTGCTGCGGACATGTCGGCGAGCCGCTGGCAGCGTTTCGTGGACCAGAACGTCAACTATCTGAACATGGCGCTGGAGCCGGAGATACAGCGCATTGTGCTGTGTGACGGTCCTGCCGTTCTGGGCAATCCCTCCGCCTGGCCGACCGCCCTGAACTGCATCGAGGTGATCTCGTCGGGCATCCGGGAGCTTCAGGAAGAGGGCGTGGTGCGGGAGATGGACGCGGAAGCCGCCGCTAGGCTGATCACCGGTGCATCCACCTTCGCCGCCCAGTGGATCGCCAATGCGCCTGACCCTGCCGCCGCTGCGGGCAAGGCGGTGGAGGCTTTCAAGATGCTTCTGGATGGATTGCTGCTCGATGACGCAACGCCCGGTTCCGCCTGTTGACAGAGCGCCGTCCCGTGGCTTCTGGCATGGCAAAAAGTCGGGCAAAAGCCTATATCAGGTCGGATGACGACCCGCCTCTACAGCCATCCGGTCTATCTGGAGCACCTGACGCCGCCGGGACATCCGGAGCGGCCTGACCGGCTGCGCGCCATCGAGCGCGTGCTGATGGAAGAGCCATTCGAATTGCTGGACCGCGCCGAGGCCCCTCAGGGCGACGAGGCAACGCTTCTTTATGCCCACCCCGAAAGCTATGTGGAGCGGCTGCGTGCGGCCGTACCGGAGGAGGGTATCGCCACCCTCGATGGCGACACCGTCATGAGCCCGAAGAGCTGGGATGCCGCCCTTACCGCGATCGGCGCGGCGAATGCGGCGGTGGACGACGTATTCTCGGGCGCCGCCGACAATGTGTTCGTAGCCTCGCGCCCGCCCGGCCATCATGCCGAGAAAGCCGCGGCTATGGGCTTCTGCCTGTTCAACAATGCCGCGATCGCCGCCCGCCATGCACAGAAGAAGCATGGCGCAGAGCGCGTCGCCATCATCGACTGGGACGTCCACCACGGCAATGGCACGCAGGACATCTTCTGGGATGATCCGAGCGTTCTCTATTGCTCGACGCACCAGCTTCCCCTGTTTCCGGGCAGCGGACGGCGCAACGAAACCGGCGCGTTCGGCAATGTCGTCAACGTGCCGCTGGCACCCGACACGGGCTCCGATGCGTTCCGCGAGGCCTTCGGCACCCGCATCCTGCCCCGCATCGATGATTTCGCGCCGGATCTCATCATCATCTCGGCCGGTTTCGATGCCCACCACCGCGATCCGCTGGCGGACATAAACCTGACCGAGGACGATTTCGACTGGGCGACGGGCTATGTGCTGGAACGCGCGGCGCGCTATTGCGACAACCGGCTCGTCAGCCTGCTGGAAGGCGGCTACGACCTGCACGGGCTGGCGTTTTCGGTTGCGGCCCATGTCGGCCGCCTGATGAAGGGATAGAATGCATGGAAGCTTCGACCAACGAAGACGTGAAGGCGATGAGCTTCGAGCAGGCGCTCGATGCTCTGGAAAAGATCGTCGAGGACCTTGAGCGTGGCGAGGTACCGCTCGACCAGTCGATCCGCATCTACGAGCGGGGCGAGGCCCTGAAGGCCCATTGCGATCGCCTGCTGAAGGCGGCCGAGGACAAGGTGGAGAAGATCAGGCTCGCCCGCGACGGCAAGCCCGCCGGCACCGAGCCCCTCGACGCGGAGTAAGCTGCGGGCGGCGGGCCCGAAAGTGACGGACATTGAACGGTCCGTTATCCGAACGACGCTTTCCGACAGGCCTGGTGCGGCCTACATTGCAGGCATCAGAGCGCCGAACGCGATGACACTCGTGCAAGGCAGGCTCTGGCATTCTGAATGGGCATCGGCACAATCCGAAAATGTCGGACAGCTTCGCTCCGATGCTCAATCAAAGTGCTGGAGCGTCCCTTGTGCGTCCGATAGGACGCACGGCGCTCAGGACGCCAACCTGTGAGGCAGGCCATGAGCTTTTTTCCCGGAAACGACCCCAATGTCGGCGATGCTTTCGCCTGCGATCAGATCGAACTCATGGTCGTACCCAATGCCCGTGACATTGACGGATTTCAGGTGCGCCGCGCGTTGCCGACGGCCCGTCGCCGGCTGGTCGGCCCTTTCATCTTCTTCGACCGCATGGGCCCCGCGATTTTGAGGGCCGGCGAGGCTCTGGACGTGCGGCCGCATCCGCATATCGGCTTGTCCACCGTCACCTATCTGTTCGACGGCAAGATCAGGCACCGCGATTCGCTCGGCACCGAAATGGTGATCGAGCCGGGCGACGTGAACCTGATGACGGCTGGCCGTGGCATCGTCCATTCCGAGCGCACGCCCGAGGAACTGCGCGGTGCGCCAATGTCCGTCTCCGGGCTGCAGACCTGGCTCGCCCTGCCGGATGGCAAGGAAGAGGTCGCTCCGGTATTCGATCACACGGTGAAGGCCGAGCTTCCGCGCTTCGAGGCTGAGGGTGTGAAGGGCAGGGTCGTCATCGGCTCGTTCGAGGGCATGAACTCGCCTGTCTCGGTGGCGTCGAAGACGCTCTATGCCGATATCCGGCTGGAGGCCGGGGCCAGCGTGAAAATACCGCAGGATGCCGAGGAACGGGCCATCTATACGCTGGACGGAGAGGTTTCCATCTCCGGCGATCGTTTCCCCGCGGACCGGCTTCTGGTTTTCAAACCCGGCGACGAGATCGTGGTGAGTTCAGAGCGCGGCGCGCATTTCATGCTGTTTGGCGGCGACTCGCTGGGCAGCAAACGCTACATATGGTGGAATTTCGTCTCCTCCTCGAAGGAACGCATCGAGCAGGCCAAGGAAGAATGGCGTACCGGCCGCTTCGATATCGTGCCGGGCGATGAGGAAGAATTCGTACCGCTGCCAAAGGGCTGAGCAATAACGCTCCCGGGCTGCGGGCGGCGTTTACATTTCCGGCCTGCCGGCCTATTCCGGCCGCAGGCTCCAGCTTCGGGAGGACGCCACCGATGAACGCCACGCCCCATACCCAGCCTCTTGAGACGCCGCTTCTCGACAAGGTCCGCATTCCGGCGGATATGCGAACCCTTCCCGAAAGTGCGCTGCCGCAACTGGCCGATGAGTTGCGCCGGGAAACCATCGACGTGGTGTCGCACACGGGCGGTCATCTGGGTGCCGGTCTTGGCGTGATCGAGCTTACCGTGGCGCTGCACTATGTGTTCGATACGCCGGCCGACCGCATCATCTGGGACGTCGGCCATCAGACCTATCCGCACAAGATCCTCACCGGCCGCCGCGACCGCATCCGCACCCTGCGGCAGGAGGGTGGCCTTTCGGGCTTCACCAAGCGCGACGAGAGCGAATACGATCCGTTCGGTGCGGCGCATTCCTCCACGTCCATCTCGGCCGGCCTCGGCATGGCGGTGGCGCGCAATCTCGCCGGCGGGCGCAACAATGTCATCGCCGTCATCGGTGACGGCTCAATGTCGGCCGGCATGGCCTATGAGGCGCTCAACAATGCGGGCGCGCAGGGCTCGCGGCTGATCGTCATCCTCAACGACAACGACATGTCGATCGCCCCGCCCAGCGGCGCGATGAGTTCTTATCTGGCGCGGCTGGCTTCGGGGCGCACCTATCAGGGCGTTCGCGAACTGGGCAAGAAACTGACCGCTTATCTCGGCAAACGCGCCGACCGGGCGATCACCCGGGCAGTGGAACATGCCCGTGGCTACGTCACCGGCGGCACGCTGTTCGAGGAAATGGGCTTCTTCCACATCGGCCCCATCGACGGCCACAATCTGGAGCATCTGGTGCCGGTGCTGAAGAATGTGCGCGACCATGGCGAAGGCCCGGTTCTGATCCATGTGGTGACGCAGAAGGGCAAGGGCTATGCGCCTGCCGAAGCCGCTGCCGACAAGTATCACGGCGTCAACAAATTCGACGTCATCACCGGAGCGCAGGCCAAGGCCCCCGCTAATTCACCGGCCTATACAAGGGTGTTCGCCGAAAGCCTGATCCAGGAAGCGCGGGAGGACGAGAAAATCGTCGCCGTCACTGCCGCCATGCCTTCCGGCACCGGGCTCGATCTGTTCGGCGAGGCGTTTCCTTCGCGCACTTTCGATGTGGGCATCGCCGAGCAACATGCGGTGACCTTTGCGGCAGGCCTCGCCACCGAGGGCTACAGACCCTTTGCGGCGATCTATTCCACCTTCCTCCAGCGCGCCTATGATCAGGTCGTGCATGACGTGGCGATCCAGAAACTGCCGGTGCGCTTTCCCATCGACCGTGCCGGCTTCGTGGGTGCGGACGGGCCGACCCATTGCGGCGCTTTCGACACCACCTTCCTTGCCTCGCTGCCCGGCTTCGTGGTCATGGCCGCCGCCGACGAGGCGGAGCTGAAGCACATGGTGCGCACCGCTGCTGAATATGACGAAGGGCCGATCTCCTTCCGCTATCCGCGCGGCAACGGCATCGGCGTCGATATGCCCGAGCGTGGCGAGGCGCTGGCCATCGGCAAGGGGCGGATCATGCGGCAGGGCACGCGCGTGGCGCTCCTGTCCTTCGGCACGCGGCTGGCCGATTGCCTGCTGGCCGCCGAGGCGCTGGACGCGGCCGGGCTTTCCACCACGGTTGCCGATGCGCGCTTCGCCAAGCCGCTGGACACCGACATGGTGCGCCGGCTGGCGCGCGAGCACGAGATTCTGCTGACGGTGGAGGAGGGCGCCATCGGCGGTTTCGCCACCCAGGTGCTGCACTTCCTTGCCCATGAAGGGTTGCTGGACGGCGGCCTGAAGGTACGGCCGCTTGTGCTGCCGGACGAGTTCACCGATCACGGCAAGCCGGAGAAGATGTATGCGGAGGCCGGGCTGGACAGCGCCGGCATCGTCGGGACCGTGTTTGCCGCGCTCGGCCATGTCGAAAGCGCCCAGCGCGCCTGAGTGCGCAATGCGGATCTGCGCGAAGGCTTTTTCCGCTTCCGTGGCCGCATTTGCGGCATGGTTGCTGAATCGTTGCATGAGAAACTTGAATCCGCTTCTGTCGGTTTGATCATAACCCTCTGTTTACGCTGGTTTTTGTCTTTTCGCTTACCGTTCCTTTTGGTCGAATCTCAACGTCGCGCTGTTAGCTCTGACCCCGACAAGGGGCGTGATGACAGTGAAAGCGTTTTTCTGCGGACTGGCAGGATTGGTGGCGGCGACGGCGCAAGGTGCTGCCGAGACGCGCATCGACTCCCGCATAGACGAGGCGGCGCGAGAGATCGTGGCCACACGGATGGGAGAACTGCGCGGCAGCTTCGCGCCCGGCCAGCAGCCCGTGCTTGTCCGGCAGCAGGCAGAGCAAAGACAGCGCGAGCCGCTCAGGGTTCTCCAGTATGGCCGCTACGGCGACAACCCGCGCCCGGAGCCGCAAAGCAGGAAGACGCGCTGACGGCGCTTGCGTTCCCGCCCGCCTTTCGTCAATGAAGGCGGATGAAGCCCGAAGCACCTGCCAGCCGGCGGCTGCGTCTCGATGAACTGCTCATCGAGCGCGGCCTGTTCGCCAGCCGATCCCGCGCCCGCGATGCGATCGAGCGCGGAACCGTGCGCGTCGAAGGCGAGGTGGCGGTCAAGCCCGGACGAACGGTTGCAGCGGATGCTGTCCTGGAGATCGACGATCCGGCCCGCGCCTATGTCTCGCGCGCGGCGCTCAAGCTGCTCGCCGGTCTCGATGGCTTCGGTTTTGATCCGGCGGGCTGCACGGCGCTCGACATCGGCGCATCCACGGGTGGCTTTACGCAGGTTCTGCTGGAACGGGGTGCCGCCCACGTCACCGCAATCGATGTCGGACATGGCCAGATGCGCGGGGAGATCGAGGCCGATCCGCGCGTTGCGTCGATAGAAGGCCTGAACGCGCGTGACCTGACCGCCGCCGATCTGGGCGGTCGCATCCCGGACTTCATCGTGTCCGATGTCAGCTTCATCTCGCTGAAGCTCGCCCTGCCGCCGGCGCTGGAACTGGCCGCTCCCGGGGCGAGGGCGGTGCTTCTGGTCAAGCCGCAATTCGAGGCCGGGCGCGAAGCCATCGGCAAGGGCGGACTGCTGAAGAACCCTGATGATGCGGAGCGGGTCGCCGGCGGCTTGCGCGACTGGCTGGATGCTCAGCCGGGCTGGCGGGCGCCCGGCTTGCGTCCGTCGCCGATCGAGGGCGGTGACGGCAACCGCGAATTCCTGCTGGCCGGAGTGAAAGACCGATGAGCGCGCGCTTTACGATCGACAGGCTGGGCGCGCAGGGCGACGGCGTGGCCAATACCGAAAGCGGGCAGGTGTTCATTCCCTTCACGCTGGCCGGGGAGGTGGTGACCGCCGCCCGCGAGCGCGACCGTGCGACGCTGATGGCCGTTCTGGAAAAGTCGCCACTCAGGATCGAGCCTGCCTGTCGTCATTTCGGCGATTGCGGCGGTTGCGCGGTGCAGCATCTGGAGGATGGCGCCTATCGCGCATGGAAACGCGACAAGGTGGTGCATGTGCTGAAGGGCGCGCGCATCGAATGCGAGGTGGACGATCTGGTGCCCTGCGCGCCGCACACGCGCCGCCGGGTTTCGTTCAGTGCCCGGCGCACCGATACGGGCCTCGCTCTGGGGTTCAACCGGCATCTGTCGTCGCAGATCGTGCCGCTTGAGGAATGCCCCGTCGCTGTGCCGCAGATCGTGGGCGCGCTGGATATGCTGCGCGAACTGGGCACGCTGATCTGCGCCACGCCAAAGCCCTTCCACATGACGGTTACCGTCACCGCATCCGGGCTCGACGTGGCGGCTTCCGATTCTGGGCGCATGGGCGAACGCCAGCGCCAGATCGCTTCGAATTTCGTTGTCCATCATGGGCTGGCGCGGCTGTCGGTTGATGGCGAAATCATCATCGAGCCGAAGAAGCCGATGGTGCTGTTCGGCACTGCGGCGGTGCCTGTGCCGCCGGGCTCCTTCCTTCAGGCAACGGAACCGGCCGAGCAGACCATGGCCGATCTGGTTGGCCAGCATCTGGCGCGGGCGAAGAAGGTTGCCGACCTTTTCGCCGGTTGCGGCAGCTTCGCGCTGCGGCTGGCCGCGAAATCGGAGGTGCATGCGGTGGAAGGCGAGGCAGCCGCCCTTGCCGCGCTGGATCGCGGCTTCCGTTTTGCAACGGGGCTGAAGCGCGTGACCTCCGAAAAGCGCGACCTGTTCCGCCGTCCGCTTACCTTCAAGGAACTCAACGCCTTTGACGGTCTGGTGTTCGATCCGCCACGCGCCGGGGCGGAGGACCAGTGCCGCCAGATCGCGCGCTCCGACGTGCCGCTGGTGGCTGCCGTGTCGTGCAATCCCGTCACCTTCGCGCGCGATCTCGCCATCCTGCTTGCCGGCGGCTATCGCCTGAAGAAGGTCACGCCGATCGACCAGTTCCTGTGGTCCCCGCATGTCGAGGCGGTGGCGCTGCTGGAAAAGCCGAAGAAGCGGCGGTAAAAGCGCTGCGCTTGAATTGAGCGCCGATTGCGCCTATTTTGAACGGCAGATGTTCAAAATATGAAAGGAGGGCGCATCATCACCTCCATGGCCCTTGAAATCAATGCTTCCCGCTTCGGCGAAGGCGGTTCGCCTTTCCTGTCACCGAGGCGGGTGGCCGAACTGCTTGGCGTCACCCTGTCCGAGCTGGCGGCCCTGATCGGCGTCGCCCGCAACACGCTGGCGGCTAAGACCGGCGCGCGCAAGGTCGATGCGGCGCTCAGCCCTGTCGTGCGCATATTGGCGATGGCCGGCGAAATGGCGGGTGACGAACGCCGCGCCGCGATCTGGTTCAAGCACCAGCCCATACCCGGCTGGGCCGGCAAGACGGCTTACGATCTCGTCCGCGAAGGCAAGGCCGACAAGGTTCTCGCCTATTTGGAGGCCGTGCGCTCCGGCGTCTATGCCTGACAGCGCACCGCTTACCCTGTGGCGCGCCTTCGTGCCGCAATGGGCCTATCTGCCGCTGTCGGGTGAAGGTGCGGCCCGGTTCGGCGGGCGCTGGAACCCGGTGGGCGCGCCGACGATCTATGCGGCGCGCGAATTGTCGACGGCCTGGGCCGAATACAATCAGGGTTTTGTCCAGCACCCGGCGCTGATCGCCCGGCTCGAACTGAGCGGCGCACGGCTCGCCGATCTCACCGAAGACGAGACGCTGGACGCTATCGGCATCTCGCCCGCCATTCACGAATGCGAATGGCGCGACATGATGGATCGCGGCAAGGTGCCCGATACCCACAGGCTGCGGGCAAAATTGCTGCGGCAGGGCTGGGATGGTGTGATCTATCCGTCCTTCATGTCGCCCGGCGGCACATGCGTGGCGCTGTGGCGCTGGAACGGAAACGACGCGCCCGACCTCGCCGTTATAGATCCCGACCACCGGCTGCCGAAATCGTCAGCCTCGTGGATGTAGGTTCGGGCTTACCTGCCCGCCTGCGCGGCGAGCGCGCTCCATTGCGCCAGCAATGCCTCCCGCGCGCGCAGGCCTGCGGAGCGCTTTTCGCGCTTATCATCCTGCACGAGACGCGCGAACACCAGTGTCACGTCGCCCTTGCTCGCCCAGCCGACATACCAGCCCCACATCCGCGCCCGATCGAAGGTGTCGTCGGTCTTCCGGGGATAGGCTGATCCCGTCTTTCCGGAAATCCGCCAGCCATCGGAGGTTTCACTGCTTTCGACGATCGCCATGGTCTTTGCCGTGGCGTCGCGCGATATCGGCAATTGCCGGGTGATCAGCCTGCGCAGGAAAACTGTCTGCTCCACAGGAGAGATGGTCAGCGAGGACGAAATCCAGGCGCGCTCCAGTGCGTTGTTCTTTCCGGCATCTCCTGAAAAATCGGCATTGCCGTAGGCGAAGCTCCGTCCGTAGCCGCGCAGCTTCTCCAAGCCGAGCTCACGCGTGATCTGCTGCGAGTACCAGACGACCGAATGGCGCATCCATGCGGCGGGGTCTGTTGGCCTGCGCCATGCATCGCCGCCCCAGTCCGGATAGCCTTGGCGGAAGGGCAGCACCGGATTGGCCGCGTCCCGCAGAAATCCGGAATCATAGCCCATTGCCGCCAGCGCAATCTTGAAGGTGGAGGCGGGCGTCACCCGGTCTTCGCACCGGCCTTCGTTCACCAGCACGCTGCCTGTGTGGGCATCGGCGATCACCGTGCAGACAACTGCCGCTCGTGCCGGAAGAACGGAAAGGGCCGTCAACACGGCCCCAAGCGCGACTGCGAACGCCTTCAGGCCGCTCATCAGACCTGCGTGCCGCCAACCGTCATCTGGTTCATGCGCAGATGCGGCTGGCCGACGCCGACCGGCACCCACTGGCCGGCCTTGCCGCAATTGCCGATGCCGGTGTCGAGCCTGGTGTCGTTGCCGACCATGGAGACGCGATGCATGGCATCCGGCCCGTTGCCGATGAGCATGGCGCCCTTGATCGGACGCGTTACCTTGCCATCCTCGATCATGTAGGCCTCGGTGCAGCCGAACACGAATTTGCCGGAGGTGATGTCGACCTGACCGCCACCGAAGGACACGGCGTAGACGCCCTTCTTCACCGAAGCGATGATCTCCTCGGGCGTCTTGTCGCCGGACATCATGAAGGTGTTGGTCATGCGTGGCATGGGGCGGTGGGCATAGCCTTCACGGCGTCCGTTGCCGGTCGCCTTCATGCCCATCAGCCGCGCGTTCTGCCTGTCCTGCATGTAGCCGACGAGTTTGCCGTCCTCGATGAGTACGTTGTGGGCGCTCGGCGTGCCCTCGTCATCGACGGTGATCGAGCCCCTTCGCTCAGCGATGGTGCCGTCATCGACGACGGTGACACCCCTGGCGGCGACCTGTTGCCCCATCAGCCCCGCGAACGCGGACGTCTTCTTGCGGTTGAAGTCGCCTTCGAGACCGTGGCCCACCGCTTCATGCAGCATCACGCCCGGCCAGCCATTGGCCAGCACGATGTCGAAAGTGCCGGCCGGAGCCGGAACCGCTTCGAGATTGACGAGCGCCTGCCTGAGCGCCTCGCTTGCCGCATATTTCCAGTTGTCTTCCGTCAGGAACTCGCCGAAGGCCTTGCGCCCGCCTGCTCCATAGGAGCCGCTTTCCTGGCGGTCGCCGTCACCGACGACCACCGAGACGTTCATCCGCACCATGGGCCGGATGTCGCGCACCACCTGTCCGTCGCCGCGCAGGATCTCCACATGCTGCCACGAGGATGCGAGCGAGGCAGTGACCTGCCGCACGCGCGGATCCGCATTGCGCAGCCATGCGTCGATCTCCTGCAGCAGCTTCGCCTTGGCGTCGAAGCCGGGCGAGGGGATCGGGTTGTCATCGGAATAGAGGTGGCGGTTGGTGCGCGCAGGCGCGTCGGCCAGCGTTCCCGCATGTCCGCTTTTGACGGTCGCAACGGCATCGGAGGCGCGCAGCAGGGCGGCATGGGACAGTTCGCTGGAATGCGCGTAGCCGGTCGCCTCGCCGGCCACCGCGCGCAGGCCGAAGCCGCGGTCGGTGTTGAAGCTGGCCGTCTTGAGCCGGCCATTGTCGAAGAGCAGGGCTTCGCTTTCGCTGCTTTCGAGGAAAAGCTCGCCATCGTCAGCGCCGTTGAGCGTATCGGCCACCAGAGTGCGGATGCGCTCTTCGGAAATGTCGAACTCGGAAAGCAGGCTGGTCATGGCGCATCCTCGGATCAGGGTCTGCACGCCATGTAGGCGTACACGACCCGTTCGGCAATGCGAAGCTGACGCGGGCTCGTCAGGGCAGGGCGGCGAAGCCGTCCGCGAAGCCCTTGAGGTCGACGGGAATGCCGATGCCCTCTTCCGGCGTCTGGAAGATGATGAAGGTGGCCGCCATGCCTGCTTTCAGCGTATCGAGCAACTGCTTTTCCAGAATCACCTCAGCGTAGCAACCATCCTGGAAGCAACGCACGAAATAGGCCCGGCCAATATCCTTGCCATCGACATTGAGGCCCAGGCCGTTTGGCAGCAGAACGCCCAGAGGCGCCAGCACGCGCAGAATCTCGGCCTTGTTGTCGGCGGTGCGCAGCACCACCACGGAAAGACCCATCTCCGGCCTGTCCTCGGCAACGACGTTCTGCATCATCACGCACTGCTCGGTCGTGGCACCCGCTGGCGTGTCGCAGATCACGGACCATGCGCCATGCGTGGAACGCACGCTGCCGCTTTGCTGCGCCAGGGCTGTGCCCGATGCGGATATCGCCCCCAGAGAGGCGGCGAGAAGGGTGACCTTCGCCAAGGTTCCCGAAACCCAAGACTTCATGACGGCTCCACTGCGAATCGCCTCACTTTAAGCCGCACATGGGCCAAGCGGAAGGATGCGAACGCGCCCAATCGCCTCCGACTGCGGCAATAATACGGTTTTTCACTTCTATTTTGCGCGTCGTGGCGGCTTTCAGCAATAATTGCCCGTTTCATGGCAGGGTCGCGGCTTTTGTGACGCGCGCAAAAATGCCGCATGGATGAGCCGGGTCCTTCCTTGCGGAGGGAAACAGAGTATGGTTTGAACCAGCATCGACTGTCCGGGATTCCCGTTCCGGCATCAATTGGATTATTCTCGCGGCACATGCGCGAGCAAGGGAGAAGAATAGGGCGATGAAAAGATCCATTGCAGGGGGATTGTGTGCTGCCGCCGCACTGCTTTCCGCAGCGTCCGCCTGGGCGGCGCAGCCGGTAGACTGGGAATACAGGTTCCAGCCAGCCGCGACCGACATCATGCACCAGATCACATGGTTCGAGGGTTACACGCTGGCCTTCATCATACCGGTCACGCTTCTCGTTCTCGTGCTGCTCGCCTATTGCATCCTGAAGTTCCGCGCCAGCAGGAACCCGGTGCCGTCACGCACCAGCCACAACACCGCCATCGAGGTGATCTGGACCGTCGGTCCGGTCGTGCTGCTGCTGATGCTGGCCGTTCCTTCCTTTCAGCTTCTGACCAACCAGTACTCTCCACCGGAAGAAGCCAAGCTTACCATCAAGGCGACGGCCAACCAGTGGAACTGGGACTACGAGTATCAGGACAACGAAGGGCCTTCATTCAACTCGGCCATGTTACACGAGGGGGATCGGGCTGCTGCCGGCAAGGAAGACAAGTCGGTCTATCCGCGCCTGCTCGCTGTCGATAACGAGATGGTGGTGCCGTCCAATACCGTGGTTCGCGTGCTTGTCACCGCCTCCGACGTCATCCACGCCTTCGCTGTGCCGTCATTCGGCGTGAAGAGCGATGCTGTGCCCGGCCGTCTGAGCGAGGTCTGGTTCAAGGTCGAGAAGGAAGGCTTCTACTACGGCCAGTGTTCCGAGCTTTGCGGCAAGGATCACGCCTTCATGCCGATCGCCGTCCGTGTCGTTTCTCCGGACCAGTATGAAAGCTGGCTGGCGGCCGCCAAGAGCGATCTGCCCGCCGCGAACAAAGCGCTGACCGCGCAGATTGAGGCTGCCAGCAAGCTGGCCGCCGCGAATTGAGCCCGCAACCCAGGTATACAAGGTAACGGAGCCGGAAATGGCAGAAGCTGCAACACATGACGATCACCACGCGCCGCGTGGCTGGGTTCGCTGGGTCTACTCGACCAATCACAAAGACATCGGAACCCTCTACCTGATCTTCGCGATCATGTCGGGCATTCTCGGCGGCGTCATGTCGATCATGATGCGCTGGGAGCTGGCGGAGCCGGGTATCCAGATTTTCCATGGTCTTGCGTCCATGGTTTATGGGGTCGAGGGTGATGCGGCTCTTGATGCCGGCAAGCACATGTTCAATGTGTTCACCACCATGCATGCCCTGATCATGATCTTCTTCATGGTCATGCCTGCCCTGATCGGCGGTTTCGCCAACTGGATGATCCCGATCATGATCGGTGCGCCGGATATGGCGTTCCCGCGCATGAACAACATCTCCTTCTGGCTTCTGCCTCCGGCACTCATCCTGCTGCTGATCTCGTTCTTTGTGCCGAGCGCACCGGGTGCTCACGGCATCGGCGGCGGCTGGACCATGTATCCGCCGTTCTCGACGTCCGGTCAGCCGGGCCCGGCCATGGATTTCGCCATCCTGTCGGTTCACATCGCCGGTGTGTCGTCGATCCTCGGAGCCATCAACTTCATCACCACCATCTTCAACATGCGCGCACCTGGCATGACCATGCACAAGATGCCGCTGTTTGCGTGGTCGGTGCTGATCACGGCGTTCCTGCTGCTGCTGTCGCTCCCGGTTCTGGCCGGCGGCATCACCATGCTGCTGACCGACCGCAACTTCGACACGGCCTTCTTCTCGCCTGAAGGTGGCGGTGACCCGATCCTGTTCCAGCATCTGTTCTGGTTCTTCGGGCATCCGGAAGTGTACATTCTGATCCTGCCGGGCTTCGGCATCGTCAGCCACATCGTGTCGACCTTCTCGCGCAAGCCGGTGTTCGGTTATCTCGGCATGGCCTACGCCATGGTCGCGATCGGTGCCGTCGGCTTCGTCGTGTGGGCGCACCACATGTTCACCTCGGGCATCTCGCTGAATGCCCAGCGCTACTTCACCTTCGCCACGATGGTGATCGCGGTTCCGACCGGCATCAAGATCTTCTCGTGGATCGCGACGATGTGGGGTGGCTCGATCACCTTCCGCACGCCGATGCTGTGGGCGATCGGCTTCATCTTCCTGTTCACCGTTGGCGGCGTCACCGGTGTGCAGCTGGCAAATGCCGGTCTCGACCGCATGTATCACGACACCTACTACGTGGTGGCGCACTTCCATTACGTGCTGTCGCTGGGTGCCGTGTTTGCCATCTTCGCTGCCTGGTACTACTGGTTCCCGAAGATGACGGGGTACATGTACTCCGAGACGATCGCCAACACCCACTTCTGGGTCACCTTCGTGGGCGTGAACATCGTGTTCTTCCCGCAGCATTTCCTCGGACTGGCCGGCATGCCGCGCCGCTACATCGACTACCCCGATGCTTATGCCGGCTGGAACATGGTTTCCTCCTACGGCTCCTACATCGCCGGTATCGGTGTGCTGATTTTCCTCTACGGTATCTTCGATGCCTTCCAGAGGAAGCGCGTGGCCGGTGCCAATCCGTGGGGCGAGGGCGCCACGACGCTGGAATGGCAGCTGCCGTCGCCGCCGCCTTACCACCAGTGGGAACAGTTGCCCCGTATCCGCTGATACGGACTTTGATGCGAACCGCCGGCCCCGGCCGGCGGTTTGGCCACACGGAATGATCGGACGTTTGAGTACGCATGGCCCTGATTGACGACAGATGCATTGATGAAGCGCCGCTGCGCATGTCGGAAGCGACGCCGGGCGACTATATCGCGCTCTTGAAGCCGCGCGTTATGTCGCTGGTGGTGTTTACGGCTGTGGTGGGGCTTGTCGCCGCACCGGGGACGATGAACCCGCTTCTCGCCCTCATCGCCATTCTGGCTATAGCCATTGGCGCGGGCGCGTCCGGCGCGCTCAACATGTGGTACGATGCCGACATCGACAAGGTGATGAGCCGCACGGCCAAGCGGCCGGTTCCGGCGGGCCGCGTCACGCCCGGCGAAGCGCTGGGCTTCGGTCTGGTGCTGTCGGTTCTGTCGGTGATGACGCTTGGCGTCCTCGTCAACTGGCTCTCGGCTTCGCTGCTGGCCTTCACCATTTTCTTCTATGCCGTCATCTACACGATGTGGCTGAAGCGCTGGACGCCGCAGAACATCGTCATCGGCGGTGCCGCCGGCTCCTTCCCGCCCATGATCGGCTGGGCAGCCGCCACTGGAAATATCAGCCTGGAAAGCGTTATCCTGTTTCTGATCATCTTCCTGTGGACGCCGCCGCATTTCTGGGCGCTGGCGCTCTTCAAGTCGGGTGATTACGAGCGCGCCGGCATCCCGATGATGCCGAATGTTGCCGGCCCGGCTTCGACCCGCCGCCAGATATTCGCCTATGCCCTGTTGCTGGCGCCTGTCGGCGTCGCACCGTGGCTGCTTGGCTACACGACCCTGTTCTATGGCGTCATATCGCTGGTGCTGGGCGCGGGCTTCGTATGGTATTCCTGGAAAGTTCTGGGCATGTCGGATGATGACAAGACCATGGTTCCGGCCAAGAAGCTGTTTGGTTTCTCGCTGGTCTATCTGTTTGTCATCTTCGCTGCCTATATGGGCGACCGCTTTGTCGTCTGGCTTGGCGGCATGGGAGCATGAGCACCATGGATAAGCTTGAAACCGTCGATCTGACCGAACAGCAGAAGAAGGCCCGGCGTTTGCGATCCGTCGCCATCGGGCTGGCCTTGGTGGCACTCGTCATCATATTCTATGTTGCGACGCTGGCGAAGTTTGGCCCGGCGGTCCTGAACCGGCCTATGTGAGACGAAGGATGAGCAATACCCCAGCCACGGATGAGGCCAGGCAGAAGAGCAACCGCAAGGTTGCTGCGCTCTGCGTCGCCTTCTTTTGCGGCATGGTCGGCATGGCTTATGCGGCCGTTCCGCTCTACACGCTGTTTTGTCAGGTCACCGGATATGGCGGAACCACGCAGCGCGTGACCCAGTATTCCGACCGGGTGCTCGATCGTGACATCACGATCCGCTTCGATGCCAATACGGCCGGCGGCGTTCCGTGGAAGTTCGCGCCTGTCGACCGCTCTATCACGGTCAAGATCGGTGAAACGGCGCAGGCCCATTATACCGCCACCAACATGGCGGCCCGGCCGACGGGCGGACGCGCCACCTTCAACGTGACGCCTGAGACGGCAGGCGCCTATTTCAACAAGGTGGAATGCTTCTGCTTCACCGACACCACGCTTGCCGCTGGCGAGACGATGGACATGCCGGTGATCTTCTTCGTCGATCCGGACATCGTGGATGTGCCGGAGCTCAAGAATGTGAAGACCATTACCTTGTCCTACACCATGTTCCCGATCGACAAGGAGGCACCGGCGACAACCGGTTCGATCGATCGGAGCACTGTAACAACTACGAACACCGAAGCAGATGTCGGGGGCTGATATGGCTGAAGCGCACGCAAAACAACATGATTATCATATCCTCGATCCGAGCCCGTGGCCGGTTCTCGGTTCGCTCGGCGCACTGGTCATGTGCATCGGCGGCGTCTTCTGGATGCAGTATCTGAAGGGCAACGAGTTCCCCGTCTTCGGCATCAACATGGCTTCGCCGTGGCTGTTCTGGATCGGCGTGCTGATCGTTCTCTACACCATGTATGGCTGGTGGTCGGACACGGTTAAGGAGGCCCATGAGGGCCACCATACCCGCGTCGTCTCCCTTCATCTGCGGTACGGCATGATCATGTTCATCGCCTCCGAGGTGATGTTCTTCGTCGCATGGTTCTGGGTATTCTTCGATGCCAGCCTTTTCCCCGGCGAAGTGGCGCAATATGCCCGCAACGAATATACCGGCGGTATCTGGCCGCCGAAGGGCATCGAGGTTCTCGACCCCTTCTATCTGCCGCTCTACAACACGATCATCCTGCTTCTGTCGGGTACGACGCTGACGTGGGCTCACCACGCCATGCTGCACAACGACCGCAAGGGGCTGATCAATGGTCTGGCGATCACTGTTGCTCTCGGCGTCCTGTTCAGCTTCGTGCAGGCCTACGAGTATGTGCACGCTCCGTTCAACTTCAAGGACTCCATCTACGGCGCCACTTTCTTCATGGCGACCGGGTTCCATGGCTTCCACGTTTTTGTCGGAACGATCTTCCTGACCATCTGCTTGATCCGCGCCATTCGTGGCGACTTCACGCCCAAGCAGCATTTCGGTCTTGAGGCGGCTGCATGGTACTGGCACTTCGTGGACGTGGTGTGGCTGTTCCTCTATGCCACGATCTATGTCTGGGCTTCGGTCGGTGCCGACATCGCCGTGCATTGAGGCCAGGTGAATGCAATGAATTTCAGGGCGGCCGCGGCAACGTGGCCGCCCTGTCTCTTTTTGGAAGACGAGCACGGGCTGGCTCACAATAAAGCTGCCTGCATGGCTGGCGGGCAGATGCAGGACGTCGATGGCATGCGCCGGTGAAATGCTTTGAGCCGTGCCGGGATTTTCAGAAATGCTACCTGCGCTTTAAGTTCTTGTTTTCACGCATGTCGTGGTCCCGAAACGGTTCCCACTTTCGGGCCACATGCTGTAAGGTAGGCCGATGACACAGAATGAGAATCCCGCCGCTAGAGATCAGGCACTGTGGGCCCCGGTCGATCCGGTGCGCGCCGGCGTTGCCGGCCGCTGCCCGCGCTGCGGCGAGGGTAAGCTGTTTTCCGGCTTTCTGGCCGTGGGCACGGAATGCACGAATTGCGCTCTCGACTATTCCTATGCGGATGCGGGAGACGGTCCGGCCGTCTTCGTCATCCTCATCATCGGCTTCGTGGTGCTTGGACTGGCGCTGTGGATGGAGGTCAACTACGGCCCTGCACTGTGGGTGCATCTGGTCTTGTGGATACCGCTTGCGCTGATCCTCAGTCTCGGCTCCCTGCGCGTCATCAAGGGCATTCTGCTGACGCTGCAATACCGTAACAAGGCTTTTCAGGGCCGGCTGGACAACGGCGAATGACTTCAGACATGGAGACGGGGACAAAGCCATTGTCCGCCAGGCGCCTGTGGCTCGCCGCCGTGCTGGGGGCCATTGCCATTGCCATTCTTCTGTCGCTTGGAACATGGCAGATGCAGCGCCTCTACTGGAAGGAGGATCTGCTCGCCACCATCGACCACCGCATGCATGCCGAGCCTCTGGCCCTTGCGGAAGCGGAGCGTCTTTTCGCCGAAACCTCCGATGTGGACTATGTGCCGATAACCGCCACCGGCAGCTTCGTGCATGAAGGCGAGCGGCATTTTCTGGCGACATGGAAGGGCCAGTCGGGTTTTTACGTCTACACGCCGCTGAAGCTCGGGGACGGCCGTTTCCTGCTCGTCAACAGGGGGTTCGTCCCCTATTGGCTGAAGGAAGCCTCTTCCCGGTCGGCCGGGCAGGTCGACGGCGTGGTCACGGTCAGGGGGCTTGCCCGCAACCCGCTTTCCGAAAAGCCGTCCAGCATGGTGCCGGACAATGATCTGGCAAAGAACATCTTCTACTGGAAGGACCGTGACGTCATGGCCGCATCGGCGGGCCTGCCTGACGGCTATGCCCTGCTGCCGTTCTTTCTTGATGCCGATTCGTCACCGAACCCAGGCGACTGGCCGGCCGGGGGCGTGACCATCATTTCCCTGCCCAACAATCACCTTCAATATGCCGTGACCTGGTACGGGCTTGCCGCGGCGCTGGCCGGCGTAATGCTGTTCTCTTTTGCGGGACGCAGGCGCAGAACGAAGCGCTGAGCGTCGGGGTGCGGCCCGCTGACCCTTGACAGGACAGGGGTGCTCATCCCATGTCGGGCTGACACGCGAAGGACAAGATGCTGCAAACCTTACCGGCTGATGCCGCACCTGAGACGACCAAGCCGCCGCTGACGCTGCGGCTGTGCCAGCCGCGCGGCTTCTGCGCGGGTGTGGATCGCGCGATCCAGATCGTCGTTCTGGCGATCAAAAAATATGGCGCGCCGGTTTATGTGCGCCACGAGATCGTCCACAACCGCTATGTGGTCGAGGGCCTTCAGAACCTCGGCGCCGTCTTCATCGAGGAACTGGACGAGATTCCGCCGGAGCACAATCAGAGCCCGGTGGTGTTCTCCGCCCATGGCGTTCCGAAGTCCGTTCCGGCCGACGCCACCGAGCGCAATCTGTTCTATCTGGACGCGACCTGCCCACTGGTCTCCAAGGTCCACAAGCAGGCGATCCGGCATTATCGCCATGGCCGTCATGTGCTGCTGATCGGCCATGCGGGGCATCCCGAGGTCATCGGCACGATGGGGCAGTTGCCGGAGGGTGCGGTCACCCTGATCGAGACGGATGAGGATGTGCGCCGCTTCGTGCCGCATGATCCGGAAGCCCTCGGCTTCGTGACGCAGACGACCCTGTCCGTCGAGGACACCGCCCATATTCTCGAAGCCTTGCAGGAACGGTTTCCGGCCATGCAGGCGCCGGCTGCGGAATCCATCTGCTATGCCACCACCAATCGTCAGGAGGCGGTGAAGGAAACGGCTCCGGGCGTCGATCTCTATCTGGTGGTTGGCGCGCCGAATTCGTCGAACTCGCGCCGTCTCGTCGAGGTTGCGGAACGGGCCGGCGCGCGCATGTCGCTTCTGGTCCAGCGCGCCAGCGAGATTCCGTGGAACGACGTCGGCGATATCAAAACGCTTGGTCTGTCTGCCGGCGCGTCGGCACCCGAGATCATCGTCGATGAGATCATCGATGCCTTCAGGGCCCGCTTCGAAGTGACGGTGGATCTTGCCATCACTGCCACGGAGACCGAGGATTTTCCGGTCATGCGCGTTTTGCGCGATGTGGAACTCACCAAGGCCGACATGGCCTTCGTCAACGGCGAACGATAGCAGGCACGCATGGCCGTCTACACCGATGTCACCGAAGGTGAACTGGGCGCGTTCCTGCGCGATTATCCGGTCGGAGAGCTGCTCTCCTACAAGGGCATTGCCGAAGGCACGGAGAATTCGAACTTCCTGCTTCACACCACCGGCGGCTCCTTCATCCTGACTCTCTATGAAAAGCGGGTGGCGACGCACGATCTGCCGTTCTTTCTCGGGCTGATGGATCATCTGGCGGCAAAGGGCCTTTCCTGCCCGCTTCCCGTTCGCCGCGCCGATGGCGAGATGATCGGCACGCTTGCCGGCCGCTCGGCCGCCATCATCACTTTCCTGGAAGGCATGTGGCCGCGCCGCCCCACTGCCGCGCATTGCCGCGAGGTCGGAAAGGCGCTGGCGTCGATGCATCTGGCCGGCGCCGATTTCGACCTATCCCGCGCGAATGCGCTGGGTCCCGACGGCTGGCGCGAGCTTTGGGCGGCCTCGCGCGAGCGCGCCGATGAGGTCGAGCCCGGTCTTGCCGCCGAGGTCGATGCCGATTTCGAGACGTTCGGCCGCGAATGGCCGGCCGATCTGCCCACCGGCATCATTCATGCGGACCTGTTTCCCGACAATGTGTTCTTCCTCGGCAACGAGCTTTCGGGGCTCATCGACTTCTATTTCGCCTGCAACGACCTGCTGGCCTATGATCTTGCCACCTGCCTCAATGCATGGTGCTTCGAGAAGGATTGTTCCTACAACCTCACCAAGGGCACAGCCTTGCTTGCCGGATATGAGAGCGTGCGACCCCTGAGCGCTGCCGAGAAGCAGGCCCTGCCGATGCTGGCGCGTGGATCGGCGCTGCGCTTCATGCTGACGCGGCTCTACGACTGGCTGCATGGGCCGGAAGGCGATCTCGTCGTCAAGCGCGACCCGGCCGAATATATCCGCAAGATGCGCTTTCACCGCGCCATCGTCTCGCCGCAGGAATACGGACTGTCATGAAGTGCATTGAAATCTTCACCGACGGCGCCTGCTCCGGCAATCCGGGGCCGGGGGGCTGGGGCGCGATCCTGCGCTTCAACGGCGTCACGCGCGAACTGTGCGGCGGCGAGGCCCAGACTACCAACAACCGCATGGAACTGATGGCCGCCATCTCGGCGCTGAACGCGCTGAAGGAGCCGTGCGAAGTCGATCTCCATACCGATTCCAGCTATGTGAAGGACGGCATTTCCAGCTGGATGGAAAACTGGAAACGCCGCGGCTGGAAGACTGCCGACAACAAGCCGGTCAAGAATGTCGAGCTGTGGCAGGCGCTGGACGAAGCGCGGCGGCGCCACAAGGTGACGTGGCACTGGGTCAAGGGTCATGCCGGCCATCCCGAGAACGAGCGCGCCGATGAACTGGCCCGCGAGGGCATGGCGCCGTTCAAGAAGGGAACTGCACGACCTTCCGCTTCGGACACGAAAAAACCGGCGCCCGTCAAAGCGCGCCGGTCTTCGCAAAGTTACTGAAAGCCGCTTCGGGAAACCCCGGGCACGCTTGCAGCGCAAAAATCAAAGCTGTTCGAGAATTTTCGCAGCCGCCGTTTCGTCGGCCTGGCTCGGAACCGGCTCGACGTTGAGCGCCGTCACCTTGCAATCGTCGACGATCATGGAAAAGCGCTTCGAGCGCAGGCCGAGGCCGGCACCGCTGAGGTCGATGTCGAGGCCGAGTGCCTTGGCGAAATGGCCGCTGCCGTCTGCCAGATAGGTGATCTTGCCTTCGCCGCCGGTGAACTTTTCCCACGCGCCCATGACGAAGGGATCGTTGACGGCGACCACGGCGACGGTGTCCACGCCGCGGGCGCGGATGGCGTCGTTGTTTTCCAGATAGCCGGGCAGATGATTGTTGTTGCAGGTGGGCGTGAAGGCGCCCGGAACGCCGAACAGCACGACCTTCTTGCCCGCGAAAATATCGGCGGTGGTCAGTTCCTTCACGCCGTCGGCGGTCATCGTCTTGAGGGTGGCTTCAGGCAGCTTGTCGCCAACGGAGATCGTCATTGCAATTCCTCATCATGAACAGGGGAGTGAAATCGATAGCGGACTATGCCGGCCGCCGCAATGACGCTGCGCCTAAGGGTAGGGCAGGAAGCCCGAAACGGCTCCCGCAGAGGAAGTCAGCGTGTAGGGCACGCCTTCTCCGGACGGCTTTTCTGCGGGGCGGGAAAGCACGGGCACTTCAAACTTAAACTTGCCGTCACCGGCTTTCGCGACCGGCGTGCCGAAGGCATAGCCGTCTTCGCCGGCCACGAAAAGCTCGGCCGATTGCGCGGCTTGGGGCAGCGATGCCGTCACCGTCATTGCGGTGCCGTGCGAGCCGGCAAGGCTGGCGCCGAAAGCGGGCGTGGCAGGGCCGGGCAGGGCCGCCTGTGCATTGCGCACCAATGCTTCCTCGATCACCGTATGGGTCGGATTTGCGGCCTCGACAACCAGATCGGCATGGACCGGAACGCAGATCTTCTCGCAGATTCCAACGAGAACCGTTGCCGCAATGCCGCCCGCCGGCAACGCCCTGTCGGCAAGGGTAAAGCTGACGGGAAGCAGCACGGAGCGGTCGTAGCCCGCCCATTCCGAATAGCCGTCATCGTGACGAACCGGGGCGGGGAAGGCCATTTTTGCTTCCCGGATCTGCTCGCCATCGACCGTGATCTGTGGGGGCACGCCGCTGTCGCCGGGATCGCGCCAGTAGGTTTTCCAGCCGGGTTTCAGATCGATCTGCAACACGCCGTTCAATTGCCCGGATGCATCCGGCTGGCCGGCGGTGACCAGCCGGATGCGGCCGCCTTCGCTGTCGTGCCAGCCGGAAGAGCCCGCATATGCGGGCAGGGGAACGACGAAAGCGGCAAGAGACGCGGCAGCAATGGCGGACGTGATGCGCATGGTCTTTGATTTGATATCCAGCTGGTATGCCTGCAAGCTTTTTCGCCATGCCGCGGGCATCATTTTTGCGTGAGCCTTTTCGGGGCGCTGATTTTCAGATCGGTTGGACCATACAAGTCCATCTTTCAACTGTCGCCGAAACACGCTAACTTTCAGGCCATGGATATTCTGTCCGGCAAGAACGCGAATTCGGGGCGCGGCGGTTTCCTCGAGGATCAGTTCCTCATCGCCATGCCTGGCATGAAGGACGACAGGTTCGCGCGCTCCGTCATTTATGTCTGCGCCCACAGCGAAGAGGGCGCCATGGGACTGATCATCAACCAGACCCAGCAAATACTCTTTCCCGACCTTCTTGTGCAGCTTGGCATCATGGAAGAGCAGGAGGCAATCCGCCTGCCGCCGCCGGCGCGCGATCTGGTCATCCGCAACGGCGGCCCTGTCGACCGCAGCCGTGGCTTCGTGCTGCATTCGGGCGACTACCGGGTGGAATCTTCGCTGAGCATTGCAGACAACATCTGCCTGACGGCGACGGTCGACATATTGCGCGCCATCTCCAAGGGGCGCGGCCCGCAGCGGGCGCTGATGGCGCTCGGCTATTCCGGCTGGAGTTCGGGGCAACTTGAAACCGAGATCGCCCAGAACGGCTGGCTGACCTGCCCGGCAACCCCGGAACTGCTTTTTGATGCCGACATCGAAAGCCAGTACGATCGTATTCTTGCGGCGATCGGCATCGACATCGCGCATCTGAGCCCCAACGCCGGCCACGCCTGACTGGCTTCGCTTTTCGGCTCAGGCCTGCGTCAGCGGATATTGCTCCTTGAGCAGGCGGATGACCTGATCGGCCGCTACGGGCGGACCGAACATGAAGCTCTGCACATATTCGCAGCCGATCTGGCGCAACTCCAGCGCGTCGCTCTGATCCGACACGCCTTCGGCAACCACTGACAGTCCCAGTTCATGCGCCATGTTGACCATGGATTTCAGAAGCATGGTGCGCTTGGGCGTGGTGTCGTCGACGAAGCTCTTGTCGATCTTGATCGTGTCGAAGGGGAAGCGGGTCAGATAGGCGAGCGACGAATAGCCGGTGCCGAAATCGTCGAGCGAAAGGCCGATGCCGAGCTGCTTCAGCCTGTTGAGGACATGGGCCGTCTGCTCGGGATTGTCCATGACCAGCGATTCGGTGAGCTCCAGCCGGAAGCAGCGTGCCTTCAGATTGGCGCGTGCGATGATGGAGCGCACATCGCTGACCAGATCGCGGCGGATGAGCTGACGGCTGGAGAGATTGACGGACACGGAGAGCGGCACATCGCCGATCTGCTTCTGCCAGGAAACGAGGTCCTCGGCCGCCTTCTGCATGGCGAACAGGCCGAGCGGCACGATCAGGCCGCAGTTTTCCGCAATCGGAATGAAGTCGGCCGGCGGGATCATGCCGCGGCGCGGATGCTCCCAGCGCATGAGCGCCTCGAAGCCGGCGATACTGTTGTCCTCCAGCCGCACGATCGGCTGGTAGGCAAGCGTCAGTTCCTTGCGCTCGATGGCGCGGCGCAGGTCGGACTCGAATTGCAGCTTGTCGGTGCCGACTGTACGGAAGGAGGGGCGGAACGGCTCGATCCTGTCGCCGCCGAAGCGCTTGGCCTGATGCAGCGCGAGCTCCGCGTCCTTGACCATGTCGCCGGCCGACGACTGGTCGGAGGTCCATGTGATCAGGCCAATGGAGGCGGTCAGCACGATCTCGCGCTTCGCGAAGGTGATGGGTGCGCTGATGGCGTGCTTGATGGCATCGGCGATGGCGGCGATGCGCGCCGGCTCCTGCTCGGAAAGCAGCATCAGCGCGAACTGGTCGCCGGCGAAGCGGGCAAGCGAATCCTGCGGCTTGAGCAGGCGGTGCAGGCGGCGCCCGATGGTGAGCAGGATGGTGTCGCCGGCCGATATGCCGAGCCCGTCATTGACCTGCTTGAAGCGGTCGATGTCGATGACGAAGACGGTCGGGCGCACCTTTTCCTCGGTGCGGGCGATGGAGATGACCGCCTCCAGCCGGTTCATGAACAGCTCGCGGCTCGGCAGGCCGGTGAGATTGTCATGCACGGCGTCGTGCAGCAGGCGTTCTTCTGCCTTCTTCTGCTCGGTGACGTCGATCATGGTGCCGACGCAGCGGATGACTTCGCCGTCCGATCCGATCACCGGGCGCGCGCGCAACGCGAACCAGTGATAGTGGCCGTCGGCGCCGCGCATGCGGAATTGCTGGGCGACGCGCCCGCGCCTGTGCTCCAGAACGATGTCGAGCGTGGTGCGGAAGGTGTCGCGGTCGTCGGCGTGCAGTACCGGCAGCCAGTTGCGGGCCGGTCCGCCAAGGCTGTTGGGGGCGAGGCCAAGCTGTACGCTGATGTCGGGGCGGGTGACGACGCGGTCGCGCAGGACGTCCCAGTCCCAGACGGTGTCGCCGGCGCCCATAACGGCAAGCGCCTGCCTTTCGATGTCGGAGAACAGGCCCTGATGGAGCGCCCCGCCAGCGAAAGCGTGCTGCATGATGGTAAAGCCGATCAGCAGGATGATGAGGATCAGTCCGCCACCCAGCGCCGGCTGGACGATGTCGTTGTCGAGCAGGCCGGTGACCGCCATCCACGATCCCGTCAGCCACAAAAGCACCATCACCCAGCTCGGCACCAGCATGATGGCCCGGTCATAGCCGCGTATACCGAGGAACACGATCAGGCCAAGGCCGACAATCGCCGTGGCGGCGAAGGAGAAGCGCGCGATGCCGGCAGCGATCGGCGGGTCGATGATGGCGATGCCAGCGATCACGGTCAGGCACAGCATCCACACCAGCGCGCCATAGCTGAAATGGCCATGCCAGCGATTCAGGTTGAGGTAGGTGAACAGGAACACCACGAAAGTTGCGGCAAGGCCGATTTCCGTTCCCGCCCGCCATATCTGCTCATTGCCGGGTGACATCTCTATGATCTTGGAAAGGAAGCCGAAATCGACGCAGATATAGGCCAGAACCGCCCAGGAAAGCGCTGCCGTGGCCGGGAACATGGAAGTGCCCTTGACCACGAACAGGATCGTCAGAAACAGGGCCAGAAGCCCGGCGATGCCGATGACGATGCCCCGATAGAGCGTATAGGAATTGATGGAGTCCTTGTAGGCTTCCGGCTCCCACAGATAGACCTGAGGCAGTTTTGGCGAAGCGAGATCAGCCACGAAGGTGACGACCGCGCCGGGATTGAGCGTGACGCGGAAGACATCGGCATCAGGGCTTGCCTGCCGGTCGAGCGCAAAGCCTTCACTGGGGGTAATGGCGGCAATGCGGGTGGAGCCGAGATCGGGCCACAGCAATCCGGAATTCACCAGCCTGAAATGCGGCGCGACGATCAGCCTGTCGATCTGCTCTTCGGTCGTGTTGGCGAGCGCGAAGACGGCCCAGTCGCCGGTGGAGCGGTTGTCGTTTGCCTCGACCTCGATGCGGCGCACGATGCCATCAGGGCCGGGGGCTGTGGAAACCTGAAAATTCTCACCCTGATTGCGGTAGATCTCGACGGCTCCCGACAGGTCGAGGGCCACGTCGTCGCGGGCGATCTTGATCGGCTCGACCGCGTGTGCCGCAGCCATCTGGAAAAACAGGGCCATGGCGGCGAGAAGGGCGGCCAGCAGCGACCTCGCTTTCAGGGATGTCGTCAAAATCAGTCCTTCGTTCACGCAACGGGCGGATCGTCGGCGATCCGGGCATACAAATAATGGTCCTGCCAGACGCCATTGATCCTCAGGTAAGACCTCAGCAGTCCTTCGCGCCGGAATCCGGCTTTTTCAAGCACGCGGATCGAGCGGCTGTTTTCGGGAATACAGGCTGCTTCGATCCGGTGCAATGTCAGCTCGCCAAATGCGAAGCGTGAAAGCGTCTTCACCGCGTCGGTCATCAGCCCCTGGCCGGCATAGGGCTGGCCGATCCAGTAGCCGATCTGCGCGCTTTTGGAGACGCCGTGACGTATGTTGCCAAGCGTTATGCCGCCGACAAGCCGGCCGTGGCCACGCTCGTACATAAAGAAGGCCATGGCCGCACCCTGCGCATAATCACGCCGGTAATGATTGATGCGCAGCCGCCAGGCGGAGCGCTCGAATTCGTCCGGCATCCATCGCGGTTCCCACGGTTCGAGGAAGGCGCGGCTGATGGCGCGAAGCTCTGCCCATTCGCGATAGTCGCTTGCCTGCGGCATGCGCAGCCGTACCTTGTCGCCTTCCAGTTCCGGCGTTTCGCGGCGGATGAACGGAAGGGAGAACACGGCTGCGGAAAATTCTACACGGCCAGCCGATGCGGCACCGACGCGGACGATGGAAGCGCGCTGGCGATTGATTCATACGACGTCAGCGAACCGACCGGGCCGACAGCTGCCAGCGTCGGTTTTGTGGAGAACAGGCGCCCGGACAGATCGGTCAGCCGCCCCACAGTGAGGGCAGAAAGGCGCTCCATCAGCTCTTCCTTGGGGATCGGCCGGCCGAACAGAAGCAACTGCCGGGCAATCTGCGATGCGCGGCTGGAAGGGCTTTCCGCCGACATGATGAGCCCCGCGCGATACTGCGCGCGTGCCCGGTCGAGCTCTTCCTGAAGAATGCGGTCGCCGGCTTTCTGAAGCTCGGTGGCGATGACCGGAACGAGTTCGGACAGATTGTTCTGACCCGTGGCGGCATGGATGCCGAAAATGCCGGTGTCGGAAAAGCCCCAGTGGAAAGCGTAGACCGAATAGCACAGGCCACGCTTTTCGCGCACTTCCTGAAACAGGCGCGAGGACATGCCGCCGCCGAGGATCATGGAAAGAACCTGCGAGGCGTAGAAATCGCGCACATGATAGGCGCGGCCCTCGAAGCCAAGGATCACCTGAGCGTCCATCAGGTCGCGGTCTTCGCGGAAATCGCCTCCGACATATTGCGCATATTGCGAAACCGCGCCCTGCGCATGCGGGCGGAAACCACCGAGCCGCTTTTCGACCTCGCGCACGAACTCGTCGTGCTTCACATCGCCGGCGGCGACGACGACCATGCGGTCGGCACCATATTCGCGCTGCATGAAGCGGTGGAGTTGCGCGGAGTTGAACGACAGGACCGTTTCCGGCGTGCCGAGAATGGAGCGGCCAAGCGTCTGGTGGCGGAATGCGGTTTCGGTGAAATGATCGAAGACCACATCGTCGGGCGTGTCGTGGGCTGCGCCGATTTCCTGCAGGATGACGTTCTGTTCGCGCTCCAGCTCTTCGGGATCGAAGGTGGAGTTCTGGAGAATGTCGGCCAGAAGATCGACCGCCAGCGGAACGTCGCCGGACAGGACGCGGGCGTAGAAGGATGTGGTCTCGACGCTTGTGGCGGCATTGATCTCGCCGCCTACATTCTCGATCTCGGAGGCAATCTCGAACGCCGAACGCCTGGCGGTACCCTTGAACGCCATGTGCTCAAGCAGGTGAGCCATGCCGTGCTCATCGTCACGTTCGTTGCGGGCTCCGGACTTTACCCAGACCCCCAGAGCAACGGATTCCATGCTTGGAAGGGTTTCGGTGGCGACTGTCAGGCCGTTCGACAGACGGCTTACCTCAACACCCATGTAGATCTCACTCCCTACTGACGTGCCCGCGTATGGCGGGAAATATGATCTTCCAACATTTTTTTGTCCGATGGAAGCACTGTATAGTTTTCCTTTGCGTCCATCAGGTGGGAAAGCCATGCAGGCAGCGCAGGGGATATGCCGCAGGCATCCTCGACGGCAGCCGGGAACTTGGCCGGATGAGCCGTGCCGAGGATGACGTTGGGGGCAGACGACCGGGGCTGGCCAGCAGCGACATGCACAGCCGTCGCCGTGTGCGGGTCCAGCAGATAGCCGCTGGTTTCAAGGGTCGAGCGGATGGTTTCGGCCGTATCCTTCATCGTCGCCCGGCCAGCGCCGAAGCCGCCACGGATCGTCTCGATCTCCTGCTTTTCGATGGTGAACGCGCCGGATTGCCTCAGCCCGTTCATGTAGCGCCGCACCGTTTCCGCGTTGCGGTCCGAGGCCTCGAACAGCAGGCGCTCGAAGTTCGAGGAGATCTGGATGTCCATGGAAGGCGAGGTCGTGGCAACCACGCCCTGCATCCGGTATTCGCCGGTTTCCAGTGTGCGGGCCAGAATGTCGTTGTCATTGGTGGCGATGGTGAGCATTTCCACCGGCAGGCCCATGCGCTTTGCGGCATAGCCGGCGAAGATGTCGCCGAAATTTCCGGTCGGCACCGTAAAAGAAATGGTGCGATCCGGCGCGCCGAGCGAAACAGCCGAGGTGAAGTAGTAGACGATCTGGGCCATGATGCGCGCCCAGTTGATCGAGTTCACGCCCGACAGCGCCACGCGGTCGCGGAAGGCGTGATCGTTGAACAGCTCCTTCACCAACCCCTGACAGTCGTCGAAATTCCCCTCGATGGCGAGCGCATGGACATTGTCCGCAGTCGAGGTCGTCATCTGGCGCTGCTGCACCGGCGAGACCTTTCCATTGGGGAAGAGAATGAAGATGTCGGTGCGGCTGCGCCCGGCGAAGGCTTCGATCGCGGCGCCGCCTGTATCGCCGGAGGTGGCGCCCACGATGGTGGCGCGCTGGTCGCGCTCGGTCAGCACATGGTCCATCAGCCGGGCCAGCAGTTGCATGGCCACGTCCTTGAAGGCCAGCGTGGGACCGTGGAAAAGCTCCAGCACGAAGCTGTTGGGGCCGAGCTGCACAAGCGGGCACACCGCCTCATGGCGGAATGTGGCGTAGGCCTCGTTGATCAGCCTTTCCAGCACCGGGGTCGCGATCTCACCGCCGACGAAAGGCGTCAGAACACGCAGCGCGATCTGCTGGTAGGAAAGACCACGCATGGCACGGATGTCTGCGGCGGAAAATTGCGGCCATTCCTGCGGAAGATAAAGGCCGCCGTCGCGCGCCAGCCCTGCAAGGACGGCATCCGAGAAACCAAGACGAGGTGCTTCACCACGGGTGCTGATGTAGTTCATGAAAGGTATTCCGTCTTTCCAGTCGGCAGGCGTGTGGATTTGTCGCTTTCGTCAGTCGCATTTTCGCCGCCGGATTGCTATAGGACACCACCGTCGCGAGAGGGAAATGCACTTCATGGTCTCTGCTACATCGAATTTTCGCTTTTTCACGGGCGTCGCCCTGTCCGGCATGTTGCTGGCTTTGGCGGGGTGCCAGTCGAACAGCGGTGATGTGCTGAATGTGCAGGACAAGCAGGCCGCCAGTGGCGGGAAGGTATTGGCCAGCGAGCTGAACGCCTACTGCCCGACGCTGACCTTGCGTGAAGGTACGGCCTATTTCAACACCTATGCCAGAGGCGGTCAGGACGATGCTTCAAAGATCGTCTATCAGGCGTCCATCGGCGAGGTTACCCGCGACTGCAAAAGAGCGAACGGCCAGCTGACCATGAATGTCGCCGCTGCCGGCCGCATCGTTCCCGGCCCGCAGGGCACAGCCGGAACCATCACCATGCCGATCCGCGTGGTGGTGACGCGCGGCAGCAACGTGCTGTATTCGCAGCTTCACCAGCACAAGGTGCAGGTGAGCGATACCACCTCCGCCACCCAGTTTGTGTTCAACGATGCGAACGTGACGGTTCCTGAGCCGAGCGCGCGCGATTATCAGGTGTTCGTCGGCTATGACGAAGGCCCGCCGAAGCCCAAGGCCGCTGACAAGCCGCGCCCCGTCGCGCGCAAGAAGGCACCGGCCCGCACCGCGCAGCAGCCTGCGCCCGCCGCTCCTGCGGCGCAGCAGCAGCCGGCCACCACCTCGGCATCGGATATTCCGCGCTGATTTAAAAAAGGCCGCTTTCGAGCGGCCTTTTTAGTATGTTTGATGCTCAGTCGTCTTCCGACCATGTGAGCAGGGCGTCGAGCACGCTCCTGAAATCGCTCCAGCGGCGGATCGAGGTTTCAGCACCTGCTTCCGTCAGCACATCGGCATGGCCAGGATAGGAATGCGCACCGCCGGTGAAGCCGATAACACGCATGCCGGCTGCGCGCGCACCGGCAATGCCGTGCACGGAATCTTCGATGACGAAGGTGCGTGCCGGATCGGCATTGAATTCCTTCGCAGCATGCAGGAACACATCGGGCGCCGGCTTGGTCCTGCCCGTGGGCAATTCAGGCGCGGAGAATATCGGACCCCTGAACAAAGGCAGGATACCCGTCTTCTCCAGCATGGCGCGAATGCGTTCGCTGGACGAATTGGAGCATATGCAGCAGGGCACGGAAACCTGCGCGACGGCCTCGCGCACGCCTTCGATGGCGCGCACTTCCTGACGCAACCTGCGATCGACGGCAGCTTCGGCCTGATCAATCAGCGTGGCCTGAAAGGGCAGGCCCGAGATTTCCTCGATGCGCAGCAATATGTCCTTGAAGGTGAGGCCGGCATAGGTCTGCGCCAGTTCTTCGGCCGAAATCGCGAAACCCGCTTCGGTGAGCAGTTCGGCTTCCACGCGTGCGGCGATGATTTCCGAATCGACCAGAACCCCGTCGCAGTCGAAGATGATGAGGTCGGGCTTTTCCATGGCGTTCCGCATTTCTGTTTCAAAGGGGGAGAAGGCACCAGCATCTGGTGGCGCGGGCATACATCAAGGTGTGAAGCCACGCAAATTGCGCCGGTCCTTCACTGATTATTTACGCTGATCGGTAACCATAACAGCAGGTAAACAGTAACGCGCATCCTGGGTGTACAACATGTCTGCAGTACGTCGTCTCAACGAGTTTTCCGGCGTTTCTTCCAGAACGGAATGGCTGGACACGATCCTCAAGGGCGACTGCGTGGCGGCGATGAACCGGCTTCCCGACGCTTCCGTCGATGTCATCTTCGCCGATCCCCCCTACAACCTCCAGCTCAACGGCGACCTGCACCGGCCGGACCAGTCCAAGGTCGATGCAGTGGACGATGCATGGGATCAGTTCGAGAGCTTCGAGGCTTACGACGCCTTCACCCGCGCCTGGCTTCTGGCCGCCCGCCGTGTGCTGAAGCCGAACGGCACCATCTGGGTCATCGGCTCCTACCACAACATTTTCCGCGTCGGCGCCAAGATGCAGGATCTGGGGTTCTGGATCCTCAATGACATCGTGTGGCGCAAGACCAACCCGATGCCGAATTTCCGTGGCCGCCGTTTCCAGAACGCGCATGAGACGATGATCTGGGCCTCGCGCGACGACAAGGCCAAGGGCTACACCTTCAATTATGAAGCGATGAAGGCGGCCAACGAGGATGTGCAGATGCGCTCCGACTGGCTGTTCCCGATCTGCACCGGCAATGAGCGTCTGAAGGACGACAAGGGCGACAAGCTGCATCCGACGCAGAAGCCGGAAGCCTTGCTGGCGCGTGTCATGCTGGCCTCGACCAAGCCGGGCGATGTCGTGCTCGACCCGTTCTTCGGGTCCGGCACCACCGGCGCCGTTGCCAGGCGGCTCGGCCGCCACTTCGTCGGCATCGAGCGCGAGCAGGAATATATCGACGCGGCGATGCAGCGCATCGCGGACGTGAAGCCGCTGGGCGCGATGGAGCTTACCGTTTTGACCGGCAAGCGCGCCGAACCGCGTGTCGCCTTCGGCAGCCTCGTCGATACGGGCCTGATCAAGGCCGGCACCACGCTGTGGGATTCGCAGCGCCGCTGGTCGGCGAAGGTGCGCGCCGATGGCACGCTCTCGATCGGCGACGATGCCGGTTCCATCCACAAGATGGGTGCGCGCGTGCAGGGTTTCGATGCCTGCAATGGCTGGACCTTCTGGCACTATGAGCGTGCCGGCGGCCTGACCCCGATCGACGAGTTGCGCCGCATCGCGCGCCTCGGCATGGAAAAGGCCGGAGCCTGACCGACTGGAAAGAACCTGACCGGCTAGAAACTGATCCCGCGCGCGACAAGATCGCGTTCGAGCGCGCGGGCATCGGTAAACAGCACCGCCTGCCATCCGGCGCGTTGCGCACCTTCGACATTCTTTTCACTGTCATCGATGAACAGCGTGGCCGACGGTTTCGTCCCGAAGCTCGCCACATGATGGTCGTAGATGGCCCGGTCCGGCTTGATCAGCCCGATCTCGCCTGAAACGGTGACGCCGCGCGGTTTTTCGAGGAAGGCAAAGCGGCTGCGCGCTTCCGCAAACGTATCCGCCGCCCAGTTGGTCAGCATGGTCACGTCGTGGCCGGCGTCGATCAGCCTTTCGAGCAGGGCGACGCTGTCGTCATAGGCATGCGGCACCATCTCGTGCCAGTGCCGGCGAAAGGCGCGGATATTGTCTGCATGGTCCGGATGCTCGGCGATCAGCAGCGCTTCCGCCTCTTCCCATGTGCGCCCGCGATCCTGCTCGATATTCCACGCGCTGCTGCAGACATTGCCGAAGAACCACTGGCGCTCGGCCGGGTCGGGAATGATGCGGCTGAAGGGAATGTCCGGATCATAGTGAACCAGCACCTTGCCGATATCGAAAACAATGTGCCGGATTTCCATGTGCTTTATTCCTTCTTCCGCTTCGTTGCGCCGGGAATGGCAGCCTCTATCGCCTTTTTCATGACGGTGGGGAGCGCCTCGCCATGAAGCGCATCGGGACCCGACCAGAAATGGTCCTGCGGAGTGTTTCCGTCGAAGCTGGTGCGATAGATGTCCAGTTCCAGCGAAAAATGCGTGAACACATGAGTGATCTGGCCGCGGCGTTCCCATTGTGAAGGGAAGGGCGCGGCATCGGGCGAGGTCTCGCCGTCCTGACGCGCGGTCCAGCCGGTTGTCGGAACTTCGCTCATGCCTCCAAGCAAGCCTTTTTCAGGGCGTTTGCGAAGGAGTACCGCGCCATCCGCGCGCACCGCAACAAAGGCCGCGCCGCGCCGCAGGGGCTTTTCCGGCTTCGCCAGCCTGACCGGATACAGTTCCGGATCGCCGGCGCTCAACGCATCGCAATCGTCTCTCAAAGGGCACAGCATGCATTTCGGCCGGCGTGGCGTGCAGATGGTGGCACCGAGATCCATGGTGGCCTGCGCGAAATCGCCGGGCCGGTTCAGGGGGAGCAACTGGCCGACGAGGGCACGGATTTCGGCCTTGACCTTTGGCAACGGCGTCTCGATGCGATAAAGCCGCGACATGACGCGCTCGACATTGCCATCCACAACCGCAGCCGGGCGGTCGAAGGCGATCGAGGCAATGGCTGCCGCCGTGTATTGACCGATACCAGGCAGGGCGCGCAGGCCTTCCTCCGTATCCGGAAAGATGCCGCCTTGTGCGGCAACCAGATCGGCACAGGCTTTCAGGTTGCGGGCACGGGAATAGTAGCCGAGCCCTGCCCACGCCTTCATGATGTCGTCATTCGATGCGGCAGCAAGCGCGCCGACTGTCGGCCAGCGCGCGACGAAGGCGGTGAAATAGGATTTGACCGCTTCCACCGTGGTTTGCTGCAACATGATTTCGGAGAGCCACACCCTGTAGGGATCGGGCCGCTCGCCGCGCGCCAGTTGCGGCGGCGCCACGCGCCATGGCAGTTCGCGATGGTGAGCGTCGTACCAGTCGAGGAGCCGGGTGGCTATGCCGGACTTGCGGCTTTGGTCCTGCGGTGCCATTGATCGGGAAGTGCCGGTTTCCGGTGCCTGAGGTTCAGATAAACGTCGCTGGAGTACGCACATGGCAGGGAAACCCTTCCGGGGCAATCCCGTTCCGGTCAGCGATCTGGCTACCGCTATCCTCGATCCCGTGCTGCGCAAGCGCACCGGCATATCGGTGGGGCTCATCCAGTCGTGGGACGAGATCGTGGGGGAGCGGCTGGCGGGAAGCTGCAGGCCTGAGAAAATACAGTGGCCGCGGCGCATGCGCGAAGAAGATCCGTTCGAGCCGGCTGTTCTGGTCGTGGCGTGCGAGGGGCTGGCAGCACTTCATATCCAGCACCAGAGCAGCGAGATCATCGGTCGGGTCAACGCGTTTCTGGGTTTCGCCGCAATCGGCCGCATCAGGATCGTTCAGAAACCCATCGCTGGAGCTGCGCGAAAGGCGCGGCCTGTTCTGCGCGCCTTGTCGCAACAGGAAAAGGCGAAGCTCGCGCATACCGTGGAGGCCATCGAGGATGAAGGCCTGCGGGCCTCGCTGGAACGGCTGGGCGCTACGGTTCTCGGCAGTCGCAAGTGAAGCGGGGCGCTGCGCCATCGCGCTTTCGTGATCGGGCAAAATGGGCCTGGTGATTGGATTGTTCGCGACAATGCCTTAATTGGCCACAACTCTCGCTTTTATAGCCACTCACAGTGCACAATCGGAAAACAAATCGGGTGATTCGCATGACCTTGTCCCGCAGAACGATCCTGTCCTCCATGGCGGCTGTTCCCGCCGGCCTGCTGCTGGCGGCTTGCAGCGATTCCGGACAGCAGGGGACTGCCAATGCCGCGCCATCGGCTGCCGCGCCGCAACCGTCTGGCACGCTGGACATGGCTGAAGTGCTGAAGCCGGGCGCGCTGCCCGACAAGGTGAAGGGCAGCGAGGACGCCAAGGTCACGGTCGTCGAATACGCGTCGATGACCTGTTCGCATTGCGCCAGTTTCGCCGTGAACACCTATCCGGAAGTCGAGAAGAAATATGTCGACACCGGCAAGGTTCGTTTCATCCTGCGTGAATTCCCGTTCGATCCGCGCGCCGAAGCCGGCTTCATGCTGGCCCGTTGCTCGGGCGACAACTATTTTGCGATGATCGATGTGCTGTTCAAGCAGCAGATGAACTGGGCAGCGGCCGAAAACGTCAAGGACGCCATGTTCCAGCTCGCCAAGCTCGCCGGTTTTACACAGGAGAGCTTCAACGCCTGCTTGACGGACCAGAATCTTCTCGACCAAGTGAGAGCAGTGCAGAAGCGCGGTGCGGAAGAGTTCAGGATCGACTCCACGCCGAGCTTCATCATTAATGGCAAGGTCTACAAGGGAGCCATGTCGATTGACGAGTTCTCGGCGGTCATCGATCCGCTGCTGTAACGTCTCGGCAGCATCGGGGCGGCACGCTTTTGGCGTGCCGTGCACCCTGATGCACGGCCTCTCGCCTGCGGCGGGACGGCGCGGATGAAGTTTTCGCGCCTTCGCCTTCTCGGCTTCAAGTCTTTCGTCGAACCCGGCGAATTCGTCATCGAGCGCGGCCTGACCGGCATTGTCGGGCCGAATGGTTGCGGCAAGTCCAATCTTGTCGAAGCCCTGCGCTGGGTCATGGGCGAAAGCTCCTACAAGAACATGCGCGCGTCCGGCATGGACGACGTGATCTTTTCCGGCTCCGGGTCGCGTCCGGCCCGCAATACGGCAGAGGTGACGCTGTTTCTCGACAACAGCGACCGCACCGCACCGCCAGCCTTCAACGATGCCGATGAATTGCAGGTATCGCGCCGCATCGAGCGTGAGGCGGGTTCGGTCTATCGTATCAACGGCAAGGATGCGCGCGCCAAGGATGTGCAGCTTCTGTTCGCAGACCAGTCGACCGGCGCGCGGTCGCCTTCGATGGTCGGGCAAGGCCGCATCGGCGAACTCATTCAGGCAAAGCCGCAGGCGCGGCGCGCCCTTCTGGAAGAGGCGGCCGGCATTTCCGGCCTGCATACGCGCCGCCATGAAGCGGAACTGCGGCTGCGGGCGGCGGAGCAGAACCTTGAGCGTCTCGACGATGTGGTCGGCGAACTGGAAGGCCAGATCGAGAGCCTGAAACGACAGGCAAGGCAGGCCTCGCGCTTCAAGAACCTGTCTTCGGACATCCGCAAGGCCGAGGCCACGCTTCTGCATCTGCGCTGGACAGCCGCGAAGACGCAGGAAGGCGAGGCGCGGTCCGCGCTGGCGCAAGCAACGTCGCTGGTCGGCGAGCGCGCGGCAGCACAGGTGGAGGCCGCGAAAGAGCAGGCCATCAGTGCGCACAAACTGCCGCAGTTGCGCGAGGCGGAAGCCGCGGCCGCGGCCGCTTTCCAGCGCCTGTCCATCGCCAATGCGCAGCTTGAGGAAGAAGCAAGGCGCATCCTTTCTCGCCAGTCGGAACTCGACAGGCGGCTGGAGCAGTTCGATGCCGACATCGCCCGCGAAGAGCGCATGGTGCGCGAAAACGCCGATATTCTGGAGCGGCTGGCGGAAGAGGAAAGCCTTCTCCTTGACGAAAATGCAGGGTCCGACGCGCGCGCGGAATCAACGCGAGCGGCTCTTGAGGCCGCTTCCGAAACGCTGGCTACCAGCGAGGATGCGCTTTCGCGTCTGACCGCCGAGCGGGCGGAGGCGGCAGCATCCCGCAACCAGCTCGAACGCTCCCTGCGTGAAGCCGGTGAGCGGCGCGAGCGCTTCGCCCGCCAACTCGGCGAGATGGATCACGAATTGTCCGGGATCGCATCGCGTCTGGCCGCACTCCCCGATCCTGCCGAAAAGAAGCTGCTGGTCGAGCAGGCGGAAGCCGCGCTTGAGGAAGCGGAAGCTTCCGTCGAGACCTGTGAGCAGGCCGTGGCGGAGGCGCGCGAAGCCGAGGCCGAAGCGCGCGGCCCCTTGCAGAACGCACGCGCCGAACTGGCCGGCATCGAGACCGAGGCGCGCACGCTGGCAAAGATGCTGAGCGTTGGCGGCAGTGACCTGTTTCCGGCCGTTCTGGAGCAGATCAGTGTCGAGCGCGGCTTCGAGACGGCTTTGGGTGCAGCGCTCGGGGAGGACCTCGACGTGCCGCTCGATCGCGGTGCGCCGGTTCATTGGGGCGACGTTCAGCTTACGACAAGCGATCCGGCCCTGCCGCAGGGCGTGCGCAGCCTAGCTTCGGTCGTACGCGCCCCGCAGCAACTGGCGCGGCGTCTGGCCCAGATCGGCATCGTAGAGGCAGCCGATGGCCCGGCGCTTCAGCTGATGCTTACGCCCGGCCAGCGGCTGGTGACGCGCGAAGGCGCGCTGTGGCGCTGGGACGGCTTTACGGCCAGCGCCGATGCGCCGACGGCGGCAGCGCTTCGTCTGGCGCAGAAGAACCGGCTGGCCGAGCTTGATGCCGAGGCAATCGAGGCGACGGCGAAAGTGCGTACGGCGGAAGAGGCGCTTGCCGCCGCCGAAGCCGCCATCCGCGCCAATGCCGAAATGGAACGTGTCGCACGGCAGGCGCTGCGCGATACGCAGCATGGGCTCGACAATGCACGCCGGGCGCTGGCTGAAGCGGAACGGGCGGCGGGCGAGATCGCAAGCCGCCGTGATGCTCTGGAAGATGCGCGCCAGCGGCTGATGGAGGAACTTGAGGAAGCCACTTCCATCCATGCCGAGGCGGAAGAGGCGCTGCGTGAAACATCCGATCCGGCCGACCTGCAACTGCGCCTTGAACAGGCCATGGCACGTGTTTCAGCCGACCGCGGCGGCCTTGCGGAAGCGCGTGCCATCCATGATGGCCTGAGCCGGGAGGCGGATGCACGGGCCCGCCGGCTTCAGGCGATCGAAGCCGAGCGCCGTAACTGGCTGATGCGGGCGGAAAACGCCGATGGCCACATAAGGGCGCTGCAGGAACGCCGCGCCGAAGCGCTGGAAGAGCGCGAGGGACTGGCGGATGCACCGGATGAGTTCGATGCGCGCCGACGCTCGCTGCTGTCGCAACTTTCGCAAGCCGAAGCCAGCCGCAGCGCGGCTTCGGATGTGTTGCGGGAAGCGGAAAACCGGCAGATCGAGCTGGACAAGGCCGCCACCGCATCGATCCAGCAGTTGTCCGAGGCCCGCGAGGCCCGTGCCCGCGCCGAAGAGCGCCTCACCGCTGCTGACGACAGGCGCCAGGAGGTCGAGGCACGCATTCAGGAAGCGCTGAATACGCCACCGCATCTGGTCATCCGTCATACGGGATTGCAGGCCGATGATCCGATGCCCGACGCCGGCAATGTGGAGCGCACGCTGGAGCGGCTGAAGATCGAACGTGAGCGGCTGGGTGCCGTCAACCTGCGCGCCGAGGAAGAACAGCGCGAGCTTTCCGGGCGTCTGGAGCTGATCGTGTCGGAGCGCGACGACATCATCGAGGCGATCCGCAAGCTGCGGCAGGCGATCCAGAGCCTCAACCGCGAAGGGCGCGAGCGCCTGCTTGCCGCTTTCGAGGTCGTCAACGGGCATTTTCAGCGTCTGTTCACGCATCTGTTCGGGGGCGGCACCGCCGAATTGCAGCTGATCGAATCGGATGATCCGTTGGAGGCTGGCCTTGAAATCCTCGCCCGTCCGCCGGGCAAGAAGCCGCAGACCATGACGCTGCTGTCCGGTGGCGAGCAGGCGCTGACGGCGATGTCGCTGATCTTCGCCGTGTTCCTGACCAACCCGGCGCCTATTTGCGTGCTGGACGAGGTCGATGCGCCGCTGGACGATCACAACGTGGAACGCTTCTGCAACCTGATGGACGAGATGGCGGCGAGCACCGAGACGCGCTTCGTCGTCATTACCCACAATCCGATTACCATGGCACGCATGGACCGCCTTTTCGGCGTCACCATGGCGGAGCAGGGGGTGAGCCAGCTCGTCTCGGTCGATCTTCAGGAAGCCGAGGCCCTGCGCGAGGCAAGCTGATGAAGGCGCGGATGCAACGATGGCACTGCCGGACGGTCTCTGCAAGCCGGTGGAAAACGGATTGCTTGCCAGAGCGGATCGTGAACGGGGTTCAATTTCCTGAAATACTGACTTGAAGCCAAATCAGTATACGTTGTGTCACAGTAATGCCATTTGGCAATGCAAGACATCTGAACGCTTCTGACTGGTCAATCAAAGCGCAGTGGTGGATCAAAGGGCGTCGCCCTCAAGCCGGAGCCGGTTTGGGGACAACGACATGTCTTAAAAAAAGGGAAATAGAAGCGTAAGAAGCTATCCTGAAAGGTCGCCCTACGCTTTAGCGATTTCGAGATCCTTTTGGGAGTGCTCCACCCGTGTCCGTGAGCCGTGATCGGCAGGCCAGACGATTTTTTTGGGCGGCATTGATTTGGTGTGCACTGTCGGCAGCCGCAGGGATGAGGATGAGACAGCTCTGGTTTGCCGGTCTTATGCTTTGGTAGTGCAGTTTTTTCGCAGGAATGAGAATATGCACTGTCAGACCGCCTCGCGATGGAAGCGCAACCACGAATATCTTTGCCGCAAGGTCTTGAAGGTTGCGGATTGTATGCTGCGGGGTGTATCAGTGATGTTTTCCGGTAGACGATTTGCCCCGTCGTATTTGCTGAATGTTTTTGCTCTGCCCTAGGATAACAAAATTGTTCACTCGTCCGAGCACCACGCAGCTACGCCTCATATCGCGTCATTTCGTAAGCCTTCTGTTCGATCTTCTGGCCGTTGCCGGCGCATTTTTGCTGTCCTACATAACAATCCTTGGCTATCCGGCGACTTTGGCGGTCCCTTCCTTCAACTTTAAAATAATCGCCTTCGTCGCTGTCGCATTCTTCGTATATCTGGTTTTCAGGCCCTATCGCGGGTCATGGCGATATGTGTCGATCCCCGACCTCAAGACGATAGTTCTGAGCGCCGGAAGCATCGTGGCTATCTACACGGTGGGCATGTTCATGCTTTCGCGCGGCAACGATATTCCGCGCTCCGTTCTGATACTCGGCTTCATCTATCTGGTAACGGCAATGGCTGGCGCACGCCTGGCTTATCGCATGATCGTGGAACGGGTCGTCTACTTCCCCAGTCTGTCGGGAGGCAGGGAACGCAATGTCAACTGCGTGCTGCTTTGCGGATTCTCGGATAAGGCCGAGAGCTTCCTCCGTGCCACGAGGCGCAACCTGGACAGCCAGTTCTCGATCGTCGGAATTGTCGACGATACAAAAATGAATCTGGGACGCACCATTCAGGGTGTGAAAGTCCTTGGCAGCCTGGCAACGCTTGAGGGCGTTATCGGAAAGCTGGAACGCCGCGGGATCAATGTTGGCGAACTGGTCATTACCGAAAGCGCTCCCGGCCGGGCGCGGCTCGCGGAGATAATCGAGCGCGCCAACGGCTTGTCGCTTACGGTTTCACGCATCCCCGATCCGACCGAAATGGCGGAACTGACCAGCAATCTTCTTCTGGAGCCCAAGCGCATCGAACTGGAGGATCTGCTGGAACGTCCGGAAGTGAAGCGTAGCGTTGCCGATATTGCGCGCCTGATTCAGGGCAAGGTTGTGCTCGCAACCGGCGCCGGTGGCTCGATCGGCTCTGAACTGTGTCGGCAGATCGCTACGTTCAGCCCGGCAAAGCTGATCATCACCGACCATTCGGAATTTCACCTGTACAAACTGGACAAGGAACTGCGTGAAAAACATCCGGACGTGGACATCGTTTCCAGGGTGGTGGATGTCAGGGACAGAACCCGCGTTTCCAACATGTTTTCAACCTTCACCCCGGAAGTCGTCTTCCATGCAGCGGCGCTCAAGCATGTTCCGCTCATGGAGGAGAACCCGCTCGAAGCGGTAAAGACCAATATACTGGGGACAAGAAATGTTGCCGACGCCGCGCTGGAGAGCAAGGCAGCTACCTTTGTGATGATTTCGACCGACAAGGCGGTGAATCCCACCAATATAATGGGCGCCACCAAGCGTGCGGCCGAAGCCTATTGCCAGTCGCTCGACATAACTTCGGTGCATACGCGCTTCAGAACGGTCCGTTTCGGCAACGTTCTGGGGTCCAATGGATCGGTTGTGCCGCGTTTCCAGGAACAGATAGCCGCCGGCGGCCCCGTCACGGTGACGCATCCGCAGATCGTGCGCTATTTCATGACAATTCCGGAAGCTGTCAGTCTGGTTCTGCAGGCCAGCGGCCATGCCCTCAACCGTCAGGGCGAGCGCGGCAAGATCATGGTGCTCGAGATGGGCAAGCCGGTGCGTATCGCCGATCTTGCTGAGCGCATGATCCTGCTCGCGGGATACAGGCCGGGGATCGATATCGAGATCAAATTCACCGGCCTGCGTCCGGGCGAGAAACTGTATGAAGAACTGTTCGATGCGGACGAGGTGCCGGACGGACATGGGGAGGAAGGCTATGTCGTTGCATCGCCGCGCATTGTCGATCGCCGACTGGTCGAGAAAACGCTGAATGAAATGCAGGCGTGCCTCACACGCGAAGATGCGGTGCGCGCGGTTGAACTGCTCGCGCACATCGTGCCGGAATACCGAAAAGTGACCTCCGGTGCTGTTCCCGACATTGGAGTGGGCGCTGAAGCTTAAGCCGGCATGGGTCCCGCTATCGCGCGCGCGGCCCATGAGAAATGCGTGTCTTTGCGGGCTATGCCTTTACAACGGCTGTGTCTGCATCCGATAAGAACGTCGGTGTCTTTGCCCGATTCAATCGGGTATGCTGATGGCGAAGACGACGATTTGCCCCCATTGTCACGTGGTGTCGTAATTGTCTTCGACAGATCCACGAAGTTTCCCGGCAGCTTTCCGGCATGTGATCGAATTTGTTTGGCGAAGCGGGCAAGGGTTGTGTATTGCAGGTCTTCACGCGGGAAGGCTTAGGTCAGACATCCGAAAATCAAGCGAGGTTGTAGTGTCAGAAATTTCGGAACAAGAGAGTGGCATTTCCCTCTCCGATATATTCTGGAGGTTATGGCAATGGCGCGGCCTTATCGTAATCATCCCAATACTGCTCGCAGGCATTGCTGCGCTTGTCGTTGTTTTTTCGGCGCTTGGGCAAAGCCGGCAGGTAACCTATCTCGTTAACCTGCGGAACATCGAAAATCAGCGTTATCCCAATGGTTCCGATTTCTCGCCCCGCGACCTGCTGATCCCGGAAGTGCTGAATGAGATTCGGCGATTGTACAATATTCCGGCAGATGTTGACCTGAATGACGCGATCACAGTGGCTTATGATTCGCCGGTCGCAGACGGAATAGCCAAGTCCTATCAGCAGAGGCTTGCGGCCCGCAATCTCTCGCAGGCCGAGATTGAAGCTCTCAATCAAAGCTATCTGGAAGAGTTGCGCACTTCTATGCGTTCGGCTCTCAGGATCACCGTGGATTACCCGTTTCTGGGGCTCGACAGTGAACGAGGCCTGGCGCTCGCCGCCGACGTGCCCCGTCTCTGGACGCTCGTCTACACCACGAAATATCGAATCTTCACCGACCGTGGCCTTGCAGACCTTGCCGTTACGCGGACTGAGGAGGGTTTGCAAACGACAGCAAGCATTCTCATTGCCAACAATCGTCTGACGGCAATGCTCAAGGGAGTGAATACATTTCTGGAAGACAATCGTTTGTCCATGCTCAGGGCCGCAAATGGCGTATCTCCTGCGGATCTTTTCATTGAATTGCAGAATTTCCAGGCGATATATTTCAATGTGCTGAAGGCACGGGCATTCCAGTCGGGTGATACTGCCGCGCAGGCCTACCTGAATCGGTTGCGTCTCGATATTTCGGAAAAGAATCGCCAGATCGAAGCTTCCGACGCAGCGCTCAAGGGGCTCGGTGATTATCAGCGTAGCGGCCGATCGGAACAGGTCTCCCAAGTACCCGTCACAACGTCGGACCAATCGAGCACCATTCAGATCGGCGACTCTGCATTTTCCAGCATTGTGGAACTTGCAGAACGCGGCTCCTATGCGGGTCTTGTGAGGCAAGTGCTCGACGAGCGGCGAGAGTTGATGATTGAGCTTGCTGCTCTGGAGAAAGAGCGCGAGGTGGCTACCGTGGGTGGCAACAACATCGCGGTTTCTCCGAATTTCACCGCAGACGCCGCTGCTGCGCTTGGTACATTGACATCGCAATACTCTCAGATGCTGCGCGCTGCCGAGGAGCAACTGCGCACGCGGGGCGGAGAATTGTTCCAGCCGCTTCTTGGTCCGCGCCTTGGGGTCAGCCCGCTGATCTCGCTGAGGAGCGCGCTGATTGTCGGGGCAGCTGCATTTGCGGGACTGCTTCTAAGTATCGTTGGCGTGTTGATGGCGGGAAGTCTGAGGCGCCCGCGGGCTGCGTCCGAACGGTGATGCACCACCAGCAGCGCCTGGATTGAAGATGAAAACAGCGACTGCCTTCTGCCCGGTGTTGACTTTAAAGCACCGGGCGGAACAGGCAGGAGAGGATTTTCTTGTCGTTTAACTCCAGATTACTGAACCTGATGCTGCGGGTGACGACGCTGGTCACCCGTTTCATCTTCATTTTCTGTCTGGCCAGATATCTGGAGCCGTCAGAGGTTGGCTATTATGGCCTGTTCACGGCGACCATCACTTATTTTCTGTATTTGGTCGGCTTGGATTTTTACGTACATACTACGCGGGAGATCATACGAACCAAAGCAGAGAGCAGGGGATTGCTGCTTAAGAACCAGATCTCTCTCTCTGCTGTTCTCTATGTGATAACTTTGCCCGTGGCGTTCTTGATTCTGAAGTTCATCGGTTGGCCGACGAACCTCATTCTTTGGTTTGCGCCGATACTTATCCTCGAGCATCTCAATCAGGAACTCTATCGGCTTCTCATCGCGCTCTCGGATCAGATTTTTGCCAGTATCCTGCTTTTTGTCCGGCAGGGTAGTTGGGCTATTGCGGCCATCGCGCTCATGTTGCTTGACGATGGCAGCCGGCATCTCGACACCGTCATGATGTTGTGGACAGGCTCGGGCATCGTGGCTGTCGTTTTGGGTTGCCTTAAGCTGCACTGGTTGAAGATGGGAGGTTGGGATCTTCCCATTGATGTCACCTGGATAAAAAAAGGCATTCTGGTCAGCGGCGGCTTCCTTGTGGCGACCCTGTGCCTGCGTGGAGTTCAGACGATCGATCGCTATTGGTTCGAAGCTCTTGCCAACATAGAGATCGTCGCCGCATACGTGCTTTTCCTGGGCATGGCCAGCGCGCTGATGGTCTTTCTCGATGCAGGCGTATTCTCCTATACCTATCCTGAACTCATACGGTTGGCGCATGAAAGGGATTATGCCCTGATCCGCCGGCGGGTGTGGCAGATGGTGTTCCAGGTCGTGGCTACATGCGCTATCTTCGCCGTTTGCAGCTGGATGATGCTACCTTATCTGTTGGACTGGATCGGCAATCCCTTCTACAAGGCAGCGCTGTATCTTTACCCTTGGGTGTTGGCAGCCATGATGATTAACGCCCTTGGCATGGTGCCGCACTATGCGCTTTACGCGCTGGGGCTCGACCGCCCGATCATTTACAGCCATCTGGCTGCCTTGCCGGTTTTCGTGCTGGCGACGTGGCTTGTGAGCATGTCGTTTCCCATGATCGCTGTGCCCGTTGGTCTGGGAGCCTGCTTTGCCCTGGTGCTCTTGTGGAAGGTGGTTGCTTACTGGCGCTTCCAAAGCGGCCCTAATAGTTTAAAGCCCTCCACATCATCCCCCTAACTTCAGAATGGTTCGTCCCACATGATTCGATATGGACAGCAGGATATTGTGCAGGATGACATCGACGCGGTTATCCGTGTGCTGAAGTCCGTCAACCTCACTCAGGGACCGAATATCCCTCAGTTTGAGCAGGCGGTGCAGGCGCATGCAGGTGCCCGGCACGCTGTCGCCGTCAACAGCGCCACCTCAGCACTTCACATCGCCTGCCTCGCACTCGACCTTGGCCCCGGCGACTGGTTGTGGACCACACCCAATACCTTCGTCGCTTCGGCCAATTGTGCGCTCTACTGTGGCGCTCAGGTCGATTTCGTCGATATCGATTCCCGCACCTACAACCTGTGCCCACAGGCACTGGAGGAGAAACTCGTTCAGGCCGAAAAGGACGGGCGCCTGCCGAAGATCGTCGTGCCGGTGCACCTCTCCGGCCAGCCCTGCGACATGGCGGCCATACATGCCCTTGGTCAAAAATACGGGTTCCGCATCATCGAGGATGCCTCACACGCCATCGGCGGTCGTTACAAGGGCGAACCGATCGGCAACTGTCGTTACAGCGACATTACCGTCTTCAGCTTCCACCCGGTGAAGATCATCACCACGGCCGAAGGCGGAATGGCTCTGACGAATGATGATGAACTGGCCACCCGCCTTGGCCTGCTGCGCAGCCACGGTATCACCCGCGATCCGGCTCTCATGACCCAGGGGATGGACGGGCCTTGGTATTACCAGCAGGTCACGCTCGGCTATAACTACCGCATGACGGATATTCAGGCCGCTCTCGGCGTGAGCCAGATCGCCCGTCTCGATGGCTACGTCTCACGCCGTCACGAGATCGCCGCACGTTACGACAGGCTGATGGCCGACATGCCTCTGACCTTGCCATGGCAGCACCCGGAGGGGTACTCGGCCTGGCATCTCTACGTGATCCGCTTGCAGCTCGACAAAATCCGTGCCACGCATCTTGAAGTGTTCGAGGCAATGCGGGCGCGCGACATCATGGTCAACCTGCACTACATTCCCGTGCATATCCAGCCCCATTACCAGAAGATGGGCTTCAAGCCAGGAGACTATCCGCAGGCTGAGCAATATTACCGCGAGGCAATCAGCATTCCGATGCACCCGACACTGACGGACGCCGAACAGGATTTCGTTGTCGAGACCTTGCGTGAGGCCATTGGGGGATGAGGCTTGCGGTGATTCCCGCGCGGGGCGGCTCCAAGCGCATTCCGCGCAAGAACATCCGGCTCTTCGGGGGGGTGCCGATGATCGTCTGGTCGATACGCGCCGCCGCTGAAAGCAAATGCTTCGATCGCATCATCGTCAGCACCGACGACGCGGAAATCGCACAGGTGGCGCAGGAATACGGAGCCGAAGTGCCGTTCATGCGCCCGGCCGAATTGTCGGATGACTATACGGGAACCATTCCCGTCATTGCGCATGCGGTGCGATGGCAAAACGATAATGGGGCCACTGCCGGTCAGGTCTGCTGCATCTACGCCACCGCGCCCTTCATCCGTGCCGCCGATATTCGGCAAGGTCTGCGAGTGCTTGATGAAAGCGGGGCGGAGTATGCCTTTTCCGTTGCAAGCTATCCATTCCCGATCCAGCGCGCGATCCGTCGGACCCGCGATGGCCGCGTCGAGATGTTCGAGCCGGCAAATTTCAACACGAGATCGCAGGACCTGGAAGAAGCCTGGCATGACGCGGGACAGTTCTATTGGGGAAAAGCCGTTGCGTGGCTGTCTGGAACGCCGCTCTTCAGCTCAAGCAGCGCGCCGGTTTCGCTTCCGCGTTATCGTGTGCAGGATATAGACACGCCCGAGGATTGGGAGCGAGCGGAGATCATGTTCAGGGCCATGGACGGCTTGCGAACGAAAGTGCCGGTCCAAAATGATCCCTGACACGCGACACCCCTCACGCATTGCCTTCCGCGCCGATGCTTCGGTGCAGATAGGTACCGGTCACGTCATGCGCTGCCTCACGCTGGCGGACGCGCTTTGCGAGGACGGAGCGGAGTGCCTTTTCCTGTGCCGGCCTCATGACGGACATCTGCTTGAGCTGGTTGCCGCGCGCGGCCACAGGGCGATAGCTCTCCCCGCGCGGGACGCTGCGACATTAACAGCGCCCGATCAGTCGCTGCCTGCCCATGCGCATTGGCTGGGCACGGATTGGATGACCGATGGTCAAGAGTGCCTGGAAGCTTTGGCGGGCAGAAGCGTGGACTGGCTCGTTGCGGACCACTATGCCCTGGACAGACGCTGGCAGCGGACGATGCGCTCGAGTGTTCGCCGTCTTATGGTGATCGACGATCTCGCGGACCGTCCGCATGACTGCGATCTGCTTCTCGATCAGAATCTGGGCCGGCGTGCGGAGGACTACAGCGGCCTGCTGCCGTCAGGGGCGCAAATGCTGATCGGCCCGCACTATGCGCTGCTGCGTCCCGAATTCGCGGCCCTTCGCGCCGAAAGTCTGGCGCGACGCCGGCATCCGCAATTGAAGAATCTGCTGATCACGATGGGCGGCGTCGACAAGGACAACGCAACAGGCGCGGTTCTGACGGCGCTGCAATGCTGCGACCTTCCTTCAGACTTGCATATAACCGTGGTGCTGGGCCCGCATGCGCCCTGGTTGGCGCAGGTGCGCTCGCAGGCCGAAACGATGCCGAGGCGAACCCGTGTGCTGGCGGGCGTCGACGACATGGCCCGCCTGATGCTTGAGGCCGACCTCGCCATAGGCGCTGCCGGCAGCACATCCTGGGAACGCTGTTGTCTGGGATTACCGGCTATTCAACTGGTTCTTGCGGAGAATCAACGCATGATCGCGCATGCGCTTGCACAGACAGGTGCCGCTACTACGATGGATGTCGCAACCGTCAGCGATGGCCTTCCTGAAATTTTTGGGGAGAGGCACTTTGCAGAGCGTATTACCATGCAAAGTCATCAAGCCAGATCGATATCGGATGGGCGCGGTGCACGACGTGTAGTCAGCCTGCTACAGGATGTGGAGCGGTGAAAGTCACGATACTGTGCAGCGACGCTGCTCACCCAATCAACAGTTATCTGTATCGATGGATGGCGAACGTACAGCCTTCCGTAACCACCGAACTAGTGCGAAGAAAAATGGATGCCTCCGGTGGTGACATTCTGTTTCTGGTCTCCTGTTCTGAAATCATCACCGCAAAGGATCGCGCAGCCTATGGCGCATCTCTAGTTTTGCATGCCAGTGATCTGCCCAATGGACGTGGATGGAGTCCGCATATCTGGGAGTTGAGCCGTGGTGCCGAAGCAATTACGCTATCCTTGTTGGAAGCAGAAGATAAAGTGGATACTGGCCGCATATGGAAGAAGGTCCATATCCCTGTTCCCAGGCATATGCTTTGGGATGAGATCAACAGCCTGCTGTTTCAAGCCGAGATCGATCTCATCGAATTTGCGATCGGAAATTTTGGTATGATCAGGCCTGAACCGCAATCAACAAGTGTGCCGGCGACATACTACCCGAAGCGTAATCCTCACGACAGCAAAATAGATCCTCTCAAAAGTATTGCAGAGCAATTCGATCTTATTCGATTGTGCGATGTAAACCGATTTCCCGCATATTTCGAATATTTAGGACATAAGTACATCTTAAAGATAGAGAAATCGAATGAGAAATGAAATAACCATAAATGGCCGCAAGATCGGATTTCAATACTCACCCTATGTCATTGCTGAACTGTCCGCCAATCACAACGGCAGCATAGATGTTGCATTAAGCATTATGGCGGAAGCAAAGAAGGCTGGCGCCGATTCTGTCAAGATTCAGACTTACAGACCAGACACCATCACGCTCGATAGCGAAAGGGAGGATTTCCGGATAAGGGGTGGATTATGGGACGGGCGCACACTCTACAACCTGTATGAAGAAGCACATACACCGTGGGATTGGCATGCACCGCTGTTCGATCACGCGCGCAAGCTCGATATCACGATTTTCTCTTCGCCCTTCGACACCACAGCGATCGACCTGCTCGAAGACCTCGGCGCACCGGCCTACAAGATCGCTTCGTTCGAGGCAGTGGACCTGCCGCTGATCCGCTATGCCGCTGCGACCGGAAAGCCGATGATCATTTCCACGGGCATGGCCGATGAAGAGGAAATCGCCGAAGCCATTGAGGCTGCCCGAGAAGGCGGTTGCCGCGAACTGGCCATCCTGCACTGCGTTTCCGGATATCCCGCCCCGCCCGCGGACTACAATTTGCGCACCATTCCCGACATGATCGAACGCTTTGGCCTGATCACCGGCCTGTCAGACCATACGCTCGACAACACCACGGCCATCGCCGCAGTAGCGCTGGGCGCCTCGATCATCGAGAAGCATTTCACGCTCGACCGCAACGGCGGCGGACCCGACGACAGCTTCTCGCTGGAGCCGGCGGGGATGGCCGCGTTGTGCACCGGCTCCAGGGCCGCCTGGGAAGCGCTCGGCCGTGTCGACTACGGGCGCAAATCGAGCGAGCAGGGCAATGTCCAGTTCCGCCGCTCGCTATATTTCGTCAGGGATCTGAAGGCAGGTGAGATCATCACCCCCGATGCGGTGCGCAGCGTGCGTCCGGGTTACGGTTTGGCGCCGAAATATCTGGAGAAGGTGATAGGCTCCACAGTGACGCGAAACGTGGAAGCCTGCACGCCCGTTATGGAAGAGACAATCTCGGACTGGGCTGCGGGATAAAACCTCATCTCTCCCAATAAAGATACTCCGATGCTGGCCTGCCCCATTAGGGAGGTCCGCTGGATAAGTTAGCTGGGGTAACTGTTTCTGTTCTCGTCGCGTGTGAGGAAAGCGCCTCTTGCCATACCGTGAACGGTGATCTGACCGGCTCGTGCCGGTCCACCAGCAACCGGA